>JAFUZD010000019.1 GCA_017476785.1 Prevotella sp.
CCAGTCCGATGCCCAGTTCCTCAAGCGTGGGGATAATCTCGCGCTCGGGCAGTTGCCAGAACATCGAATACTCGCTCTGCACGGCGGTCAGCGGGCACACCTTGTGCGCACGGCGGATGGTCTCGGCACCAGCCTCCGACATACCCCAGTGCAGCACCTTTCCCTCTTTCATCAGTTGGGCGATGGTCTCGGCCACCTCCTCGGGAGCCGTCTGCTTGTCCACGCGGTGCTGATAATAGAGGTCGATGTGGTCGGTGCGCAGTCGTCGCAGCGAGCCTTCCACTGACTGGCGGATAGTCTCTGGTCGTGAGTCGAGTGCCTGTTTGAAGTCGCGCAGGGTGATGCCGAATTTCGTGGCAATCTTCACCTCACCCCGAATCGGCTCCAGCGCCTCGCCCACCAGTTCCTCGTTCGTAAAGGGGCCGTAGCACTCCGCCGTGTCGAAGAATGTCACACCCAGTTCGCTGTGCGTGCGGCGAATCAGTTCAATCATCTCTCGTTTGTCACGCGCATCACCATAGCCGTGACTCATACCCATACAGCCCAGCCCAATGGCCGACACCTGCAAGTCGTTTCCTAATGTTCTCTGTTGCATATTCTCTTCTGTTTTAGTTTGCTGTGTTAAATATCACGCTGCAAAGATGCGATTCAGCGAAAGCAGAATGAAACTTGCTCCAATTATGCTGAGCGTAAGCATCTTCGCGACCAGTTCCTAACTGGGCGCAAAGTTACACCACAATCCCCGAACCTCTTTGATACAAAGTTCTGGGATTCTTTCACTTTTTACCGAAAATCGCGGCATTGATGCCCGCTTTCCGCTACTTTTAATTGACTTTGACTTCTATAAGACCATCAGCAATCACCCAAAATCGTCAAACTACAGCCCCGTCGTGGCCAGTGCTGCCGTTGCCGCCATTGCGCCAATCGTTTTTCTTTTTATTTCCCGAGGCTGCGAAGCGATGCTCCGCGGGCTTGGGAGCGAGGCTACGGAGGCTGCGGAGTAATGCTACGGAGGCTGGGGAGTGACGCTTCGGAGGCCGTGAAACGACACCCGGAGGCTGCGAAGCCGAGAGAAGAACAGGCGGACAAAACGGGGGAAACGGACGAAAAACGAAAAAAAGTCAGTAATAAATTTCAGTATCTGCGATAAAATGCGTAATTTTGCCACGCATTTTTTAAGCGCAAATAAAAAAACAAACATTATAATGGCAACAAAGAAAGAACAACAGGCTGCTGCACAGGCTGCAGAACAGACCATCAACAAGACCGAGGCTTTCATCGAGAAATACAAGAAAGCCATCATCATCGCCGTCGTCGCAATCATCGTCATCATCGTCGGCGCCATCCTTTACAACAACTATTATGCTGCGCCGCGCGCCGAGGAAGCCAGCACCGAGCTGGCCAAGGCCCAGACGCTCTTCGACAATGAGCAGTTCGACAAGGCACTGCCCGCCTTCCAGAAGGTGGCCGCCGACTACGGTTCTACCGATGCCGGCAATCTGGCCAACCTCTATATCGGCCTCTGCCAAGCCAACCTCGGCAAGTGGCAGGAAGCCGCCAATGCGCTGGAGAGCTTCAGCGATCGCGGCGACCAGATGGTCAGCCCCGCCGCTCTCGGAGCACTGGGCAACGCCTATGCCCACCTGAAGCAGCTCGACAAAGCCGTGGAGACGCTGAAGAAGGCTGCCAAGAAAGCCGACAACAACTCGCTCTCGCCCACGTTCCTCATTCAGGCCGGCGAGATTCTCGAGAGTCAGGGCAAGAAGGCTGAAGCCCTCGAGCTGTACCAGCAGGTGAAGGATAAATACTTCCAGTCGATGCAGTATCAGACCATCGACCAGTATATTGAGCGCTGCAAGTAACCGAACCCATCCCTATGGCTACTAAAAACCTGTCGGAATACAACCTCGCCAGTGTGCCCGACGCATCGAATATGTGCTTTGGCATCGTGGTGTCCGAGTGGAACCCGGAGATTACGGGAGCCCTGCTGGACGGATGCGTCTCTACGCTTGAGAAGCACGGCGCTATCCCCGAGAACATCCACGTGAAGACGGTGCCCGGCTCGTTTGAGCTCATCTACGGCGCACAGCAGCTCTCGCGCAACGACGGCTACGACGCCATTATCATCCTCGGCAGCGTCATCCGCGGCGAGACGCCTCACTTCGACTACATCTGTCAGGGCGTCACGCAGGGCATCGCCCACCTCAATGCCACCAATGCCATACCCATCGTCTACGGTCTGCTGACCACTAACGACCTGCAACAGGCGCGCGACCGTGCCGGCGGCCGGCTGGGCAACAAAGGCGACGAGTGTGCCGTCGTAGCCATCAAGATGGCCAAATTCTGATATGAAACTCATCTCTTGGAATGTAAACGGACTGCGGGCCTGCGACGGTAAGGGCTTCCGCGACATCTTCCGACAGCTGGATGCCGACTTCTTCTGCCTGCAAGAGACTAAGATGCAGGCCGCACAGCTCGACATCGCCTTCGACGGCTATCAGTCTTATTGGAACTATGCCGACAAGCCCGGCTACAGCGGAACCGCCATTTTCAGCCGCCATCAGCCTCTCAGCGTCAGCTATGGGCTGGGCATCGATGAGCACGACCACGAGGGACGTGCCATCACGCTCGAGATGCCCGACTTCTATCTCGTCACCACTTACGTGCCCAACGCGCAAGACGGACTGCGCCGCTTGGACTACCGGATGCGCTGGGACGCCGACCTGCGCGCCTATCTGCAGCGGCTCGACCAGCAGAAGCCCGTGGTGCTCTGCGGCGACCTCAACGTAGCCCACGAGGAGATAGACCTCAAGAACCCCAAGACCAATCGCCGCAACGCCGGATTTACCGACGAGGAGCGTCAGCAGTTCAGCGAGCTGCTGGCCGCCGGATTCGTCGACACCTACCGCGCGCTGCATCCCGATACCATCGAATACTCGTGGTGGAGCTACCGCTTCCGCGCCCGCGAGAAGAACGCCGGCTGGCGCATCGACTACTTCGTAGCCTCCGAGCGTCTGCTGCCGCGCATCGCCTCGGCCAGCATCCACACTGCCATCCTCGGCAGCGACCACTGCCCCGTGGAGCTGGTGCTGGAATAGCGCTGCGAGGGGCGCGGGGTCGCACGCGTACATTAATAATATAAAACAGTATGGCGGTGCCTGTAATGCAGGCACCGCCATATTGTTTCATTTAACAAACTTTAAGGGGGGGGTAAAAGACTATCATCCAGAATGACTATCTTTGCAGCAGAATAGTATTCTAACAAAGAAAAACAAAACGATGAAGAAAAAAGACCTTTGGAGACTGCTGACCCTGCTGGTGGTCGCAGCAACAGTGAGCATAGGCTTCACCGCCTGCGGAGGAGATGATGAAGAGAAAAACGAAGCCTACTGGAATCCTGAAATGGGATATGGCGGAGGAGGTTCTTCGAGCACAGGCGGAGGCACTGGAAATACTGGTGGTGGCTCCAGCGACGACCCGCAGGGCGGTGGAGGCGGCAACGAGCAGCCGAGTGACGAGCCGAGCACGCCCGAACCCATCATCACCGACCGCATTGACGGCTATCAGTTTGTTGACCTCGGACTGAGCGTGAAGTGGTCTACGGGCGAGCCCGCCGGCTACTACCAGTACGGCAATCCTACGGCCAACTCGTTCTTCTCAAGCGACTACGACCTGCCCAACTACGAGATTGGCGGCCAGTACGGCTACGACCCCGCCACTACGAATATGAGCCCGGCGTGGCGAATGCCCACACGCGCCGAGATGCAAGAGCTGGTAGACCGCTGCGACTGGTATCTCTTCACCTCGGGAGCCGAGCGCTACTTCCGCGTGGTGGGTCCCTCGGGCGAGCAACTCACGCTGCCCTGCTACGGAGCCTACACGCTGGGACTGGGCGGCAGCCTGCTCTACGAGAACTATCAGTGCTGGCTGCTGACCAGCACGCTGGACGACAGCGGCAATCCGCGCCCCTACATCCTGAAGGCACGCTACACCAACGACACATCGGCTCCCGACGTACAAGTGACCACCAACGAGGCACTGCGGCTCAGCGGCATCCCCATCCGCGGTGTCAGCACGTCGCAGCCCGACATTATCGAACAATAACCCTAAAAGAAGGAAAACAATGAAAAGAACCGTACTATTCGCACTGACGCTGGCGGCACTGATGCTGACGGCGTGCAGCGGTGGCGAGGGCGGCGACCCGCAGAGCCACCAAGACTATCTGGCCGTTCGGCTGGAGGAGCGCGGCGCGTGGAGCTTTGTCGACCGCGAAGGCAACGTAGTGGCCGAGAATGCCTACCCGGCCGAGGCCAAGATCTCTGACGTCTACGACGGAGCCTACTGGGTGGTGCAGGAGGGTAAGTTCCGCCTCTACAACGTCAGCGCGCCCACCGAGCAACTGGGCGAGGCTTACGACGCGGCCACTGACTTTGCCGCCGGCTATGCCGTTGCCACCGTCAGCGGCCAACCCATCTGCATCGTCAACACCAAAGGCAAAGTGAGCCAGCAGCTGCCGAAGGAAATCACCCACGTCACAGCCTTCAACCCAGAGGGCGTAGCACGCTTCACGAAGAGCGACGGCAAGCAGGGACTGCTGAACACCAGCGGGAAGATTCTGTTTGAGGCCGATGTCGACTTCAGCCAGTATCAGGCCGCCGAGGGAGCCATCATCGGCCACGACGCGGTCAACGGCAGCTACGCCGTCTACGACTATAAGGGCAACAGCCTGTGGACCATTACCCCCGACTTGGGTGTCAGCGGCGTGGTGGCCCGTGAGGCTTATTACAGCGACGGGCTGCTGCCGCTGCGCAGCCATCGTGAGAACGGCGGCGACTCGCTGTTGGTGTTCAACAAGAACGGCGAGCGTCAGTTTGCCGTCTACGCCGCCCTGCTGGACGGCGGATTCCGCGACGGCTATACGCTCGTCAGCATCGTTGGCGGCTACAACCAGATTGTCAACGCGAAAGGCGAGACCACCTATCAGACGACTGAGTACGGCAACCGGCTCTTCAATCTGGGCAACGGCCGCTTCCTGCTGGCCAAAGGCTCGCCCAGCGGCTGCGACATCATCGACGCTCAGGGCAACGTCGTCACCCCCAATCTGCCGCCATTCGTCGACGCCACCTACCCGCAGTTTGGCAACAGGCTGCTGCTCAACACCGACGGTGCCATCCACGTGTTCACGTCCGACGGCCAGATGCTGGGCGAGCGCGGATTCAAAGAGATGGCCCAGTCGCCCTGCGTCGCCGCCGTTGACTATGCTGACTTCAGCCAGCTGGGCGAATACGTGGTGAAGGAGATGGAGGCTGTCACTACGGTGCTGCCCCTGCTGCCACTGATGGAGCAGGCGCGGGTGAGCCCCAAGATGGGCAGCTATCGCCGCGGCTTCGCGATAGACACCACCGTGTGCAACCTGCCGCTGTCGCGCAAGTACGGCTTCGACCGTCCCCTCACCGTCAGCGTTCCGGGCGGTTACGTATGGAACGACGCGCGCCACACGTCCTACATCCTGTCGTTCACGCTGAGCGACATCGACCGCACGGGCATCACCGACGGCCAGCCGGCGGCCGACCTCATCGTGGAGAAGCTGAAGGGCGCTGGCTATAAGGAAGTGAAACCGGGAACGCTCTATAAGGAAGCGCAAGATCCAAAGGCCGACGCCGGCGTGACGCTGAAGAAGACCGTCACGGTGTCGGTAGGTGAAGGCACGCGCCGCACGTTCCTCAGCGTCAATTGCCAGATAGAGAGCAACGAGCCCGATGTAAGCGACTACGACGAGTTCCAGCCCGACCCCGAGTAGCACGCCCATACATCCAGACACAACAATGGCTTAAATCCATCCAATGCCAAGCGCATCGCCGGATGGATTTAAGCCATTGTTCATTTCTCCTACCGGAAGAAGAAGAAACAGAATGTAACGTTTTCCGCCGAAAAGTTTGCGAATTCAGAATATTTCCTTTATCTTTGCACTTGACTCAGTCAGTCCCGACAGGGGCTGCGGGTCGGACATTACGGACAAAAAAGGACGTTTACCGTCGCTATCTTCGACTGTCTCAACTTCGCAACTTGAACTGTATTAGAAGGTACGGCAATGAGAGCGTCCGCGTGAGGCGTATTATACCCACACCATATCCCGGCAACGGCGGTATGGCGTATCTATGTATAATATCCTTCGGCGTGGGCTGACTGCAGTTGCTTATCTCGATACAGGGGCAATGCGAAGGCCTAGACAGTGGGATGAGCGAGAAGTAGAGACTCCCACGTCTTTCGCGTTTATAAAGCGCAACATCTTCATTAACCGCCGAATCTGGGGAGTGCCTCGGCATAAAAACAGCAAGAGACTATGAACAGGCTCCGCACTCTCCTCCTCATCGCCCTGTGTGGGCTGGCACTCACCACACAGGCGCAAAGCCGTCTGCAGACACTCATCGGCGACTATCTGGAAGCCAAGCAGCAACAGCAAGACGCTACGGCCAGCATCGCCCGCCTCAACACGGTGTACAAGCAGATGAAGCCCGCAGAGCAGGCCGCATTCCGCGATACTGTCTACAACGCCATCACCGCCAGTCAGCAGGCTAATCAGAACCTGAAGAGTCTCGCTCTCATCGACCTTTACCAGTTCTTCGCCGACGCCAACGACCCGCGTCTTCCCGTGCTCTATTATATAAAAGGTGAAATCAGTGCACTGGAGCTGAACGACATCATCGCATTGCAGAATGCCATCGACGACCTGCTCGCCTGTAATCCGCAGAAGGTGCCCCAAGCCGAACAGTACATCACCACCCTGCGCGGCTATCTGACCGACATCCAGAACTACATCCCAGTAATCAACAGAATGGACGGGATATGGATGTCGGTACACCGATTTACAACAAGAACGGGAAGTATGCCCGGCGGTCTGCCCTATTGGGTTCTAAAGATTAAGCATCTACCGGGATATGTAGCAATCGGATTTGAGCAGACGTGTTGGGGTGGTGGCAGTTACAAGACTAACAATTTTCTTAATTGGAATCCTTTTGGCTGGAAGCTTTCTGCTTTTAATCTTTTCGAACTTGATACCAGTCCCCAAAAAGTCGTAGACTTAAGAAACGATTGCGTCTATATGATGTGGGCCTCAGAAAAACTGGACGTATCGAACCCCATCATCGAAAGTGCCATCCGCTCTACGACTACGGAATGGGGCAGCAGTATGGCCACGTCACTATTCTCATCCAACTCATCCTCTTTCTTAGGCGACTTAGGGTCATCTATTGTAAGCGGACTGGTCAGCAATGGCATCAACTCGCTGCTCGACGGATTGTTCACGCCCAACAAGACCATCACGATTCTTGAAGCCAGATTCCAAAAAATCAATGACTACGAAATAAAAGCCAATATGCTACTGCAATTCATAACGGCCAGAGGAAATGAACAGCCCCAAATAACGACACACACTTTGGAGACATTGTTCACGAAATGGGATCCCAATAGCGGCATCTACTTCTTCGACGATTCTTCACCGTTCGTCTATGGAGGCACAAAATATAGCGCGAAAGCAATGGAGACAACCCACAAAGACGAGCTGGCACGCATCCGATTGCTCAACAAGAAAATGAAGAGCAATGAGCGCTATGAGGCATTCAACATAATGCAGGCCAAGCGGATGTTCTATCTGAACGAACAAGAGATGATTCGTCAAGGGCTGCCGATGGACTCTAACTACCACTCCAGCCAAAACCGCACGCGGCTGGGATGCAGATTCAGTGCCCTTAGCGACCATCCGGAAGTCACATCTGTCTCCAGCGGCGTATATGTCAGCGAAGTACCCACAATGCTTCCTGCATATCTCTATGGCATCCGAAAAGGAGACGTCATCCTGAGCATTGACGGTTTCGAGATGACTTCGCCCGATATGGCCGTCGAATTTATCCAATCCCTCACACCGTTCACCACAGCCACTTTCAAAGTGATGCGCAACAAGAAAGAACTCGAGATTCCTGTTACGTTAAGCTACCGTACCGATATACTAACTGATAACTAAAACCCCTACAACTATGAAACGAGCAACAACCCTTTTACTATTGATGTTAAGCATCGTAGTCAGTACGTACGCACAACGTAAGCCGCCGGCCAATATGGCGGGAAATATTTACAGAGGAGTAGCCGCTGCGGGCGAAAGAGCCCGAGCAGAAGCTATGCGTCAGCAAAGAGAAGCTGCCCGCCAACAGGCCGTACAGCGGCAACAAGCGATGGAGCGGCAGCAGATGGTCGGCGCACACGTGGCCAACACGCAGCAGCAGGCAGCTGTGCTCAACCAGACAGTGACCGCGGACAACTATGTCAATGGTGCCAACAGCGAACTGCTTCAGAACAGCGGATTTCAGGCTTCGGGACAGAACGGGGTAATGACGCCGGGCGGCCAACAGCGTGCCACAATGCTGCAAAACAACGGTCAAATGTCCAATGCCCAACAGCCCAATGCCGCCAATCAGCAGGCGGTCAACTCAATACCGACTGGGGAAGGCTATACGAACGACCGATACGAATCTCCTTTCGGAATTCCTAAGAAACAATCGCCATCACAAGCACAGCCGACAAGGCAGAGGCCCAAAATGTCACCCGAGCAATTAGGCACACAATATCCAAGAAAAAATTGCATCGTTCAGAACGAGCAAGATTGCAACAAAGATTCCAAGTTTGGTGCTGATCCTCCTGCCAAGAAGCAAGAGCCTACGATTACCGACACAGCGGGGAATCCTCCCTCGGGGAAAAAGACCGGAGCCTCAAAACCGAATGGCAAACAGAAAGAGAGAATTACATTCCAAACAGAGCCCCTTTCGAACCCACAGCGTCAGCCCCAGCCTTCGACCGTACTGGATGCCGCACGCGCCAATGCGCAGTGGCTGCAAGAGGGAGCTGACTTGAGCACCTATTTCAAGCAAGGATACCCCGGCGGAATGCGGTTCTAAAATGCTTAAGCTATGAAGAAATCATTCATCATAATGGCATTGCTCTGCCAACTGGCAGCAATGGCACAAGAACAGGCCGACACTGCGGCCGTCAACGTGGAGTACCTAATGAATACCGACAGCCTGCCATCGGCCACCGGCCATCTGTTGGTCGTTCCACACAGCGGATTGTTCTACGCCGACGATGGCACCATCTACTCTCTGGACCGCGCCAAGAGCCCGCGCATCGGCAAGTTCCGCTTCAAAGACCGCATTCCTTTCGAACAGATGGCGGTCAGCGACGGAAAGTTTTTGGTAAAGAGCTATCAGTACGTGCTTCAGATTGACAGCACCCAGACCCGCATCGTAACCGAGATGGATACCCAAGCCTTTGCCATCTTCGCCGGATCCGGCGGACGATACCACGTCGTCGCGGCCGAAGCCGACAGTCTGTTTGCTTGGTATCAGTGCAACATCACTACGGCAGAAATGGAATGCATCGTACGGCAGAAGGAGCCGATACAACTGATTCTGGACATCGGCGGCACAGCCTTCTGCATTACGGGCAAAGACATCTACTATGTCACCGACACCAATATGGACAAGCTCCTGACGGCCGACGACATCATCACCAGTGCCATCTACACGCCGCAAGGACTGTTCTACTGCACGCAGAACGGGCTGTTCCTGATGGATAACGAAGGCAACACCGCCACACTATCGGACGATGCCTATCACAGCCTGTACTATGACAACGGCACCGTCTATCTTGTGATGCAGAACGGAGCCATCTTGAAAATGGACTTGCGCTAATCCTTCACCTCCTCGCCCCGCAAGAACACGCGTTCGATGAGGGGTTCGGTGTAGGCGTAGGGGATATAGTCGAGTGAGGGGATGGGGCGCGTGATGTAGAAGTTGGCCACCTTGCCGACGGCCAGCGAACCGTAATCGCGGCTGAGTCCCATCGCGCAGGCACCGTTGAGCGTAGCGGCATTCAGCGCCTCAGCGGGCAGCAACCGCTGCTGGATGCAGGCCAGCGAGGTGACGAACCGCATATCGCCCGAGGGCGTAGAGCCCGGGTTATAGTCGCTGGCTAATGCCACAGGCAGACCGGCATCAATCATACGGCGAACGGGCGCATAGGGCATCCGAAGGAAGAAGGACGTGCCGGGCAGGGCTGTGGGCATCACGTCGGTGCCACGCAGCAGCTCCATCTCGTCGTCGGTGATGCGCTCCAGATGGTCCACGGACTGGCAGCCACCTCGGACAGCCACCTCTACCCCACCCGATGCGGCCAGCTCGTCAGCGTGAATCTTTCCGCGAAGGCCGTAGCGCCCAGCCGCATTGAGGATGCGCTCGGTCTCGTCGGGCGTGAAGAAGCCACGGTCGCAGAACACGTCGACATAGTCGGCCAGCCCCTCGGCCGCGACGGCAGGCAGCATCTCGCGGATAACGAAGTCGACGTAGCGGTCTTGGCTCCAGTCGCGCGGAACGGCGTGGGCACCGAGGAAGGTGCTGACCACGCGCAGGGGGGCCGTCTCGCGGATGCGTCGGATGACGCGCAGCATCTTCAGCTCGCCCTCCAGACTGAGCCCATAGCCACTCTTTATTTCCACTGCACCCGTGCCCATCCGAATGATGTCGCGGATGCGCCGCATCGACTGCCGGTAGAGCTCGTCTTCAGAAAGCTCATTCAGCCGGTCGGCACTGTTGAGGATGCCCCCGCCGCGGCGCGCAATCTCTTCGTAGCTCAGCCCCCGTATCTTATCAACAAACTCGCCCTCGCGGCTACCCGCATAGACCAGATGGGTGTGGGCATCGCAGAACGAAGGGAGCACAGCGCCGCCGTGAGCGTCGATGCGACGTACCCCCTCAATCCCCCCAAGAGGAGAAGACAAAGTGCCGCAAGCCTCCCCTCGGGGAGGTTTGGAGGGGGCTCCAAAGTCCTTCACGCATCCATCCTCGATGAGGAGCCACGCATCGTGCAGGAGGTCCTGCTGCGCCATCTCGCTGCCACAGAGGCGGTCGCGGCCGTGGCGGTCGACCAGCAGCAGGCCGATGTTATGAATCAAGAGGCTCATTGCGCAAGAATTCTACTGAACGGGCTATGTGGGGATACATCACTTCGTCGCACTCGATGAACGGCACCACCTTACGATAGTCGGCCAACAGACGCTCGATGGCGGGCGAGGAGTGCAGCGGACGGCGGAACTGGAGCGCCTGAGCGGCATTGAGCAGCTCGATGGCCAGCACGCGCTCGGTGTTGAGCACGACACGATAGAGCTTGGTACCGCCGTTGGCACCCATACTGACGTGGTCCTCCTGCCCCTGCGAGGTGGGGATGGAGTCGGCCGACGAGGGCATACAGAGCGTCTTGCTCTGGCTGACAATGCTGGCAGCCGTGTACTGCGTAATCATAAAACCGCTGTTGACGCCGGGACGAGCCACGAGGAAGCTGGGCAGTCCGCGGGTGCCGGAGACGAGCTTGTAGATGCGGCGCTCAGAGATGCTGGCCAGCTCGCTCAAGGCCAGTGCGAGGAAATCGATGGGCAGGGCGATGGGCTCACCGTGGAAGTTGCCGGCCGAGATGATGAGGTCGTCGTCGGGGCAGACGGTGGGGTTGTCGGTCGTGGCATTGATTTCGATATCGATGACCGACTTGACATAAGACACGGTGTCCTTCACGGCGCCGTGCACCTGCGGGATGCAGCGGAAGGAATAGGGGTCCTGCACATTGGTCTTGGGCTGACGGGCCAGCTCACTGTCGCGCAGCAGCTCGTTCAGATGCTGTGCCGTGGCAATCTGCCCGGCGTGAGGGCGCACCAGATGGACGGCCAGCGTGAAGGGGTCGAGCCGTCCGTCGTAGGCATCGAGCGACATCGCAGCAATCACGTCGGCCCACAGGCTGAGATGCTTGGCGCGGATGCAGGCCCACGAAGCGAAGGCGGCCATATTCTGCGTACCATTAAGCAGGGCCAGCCCCTCCTTCGAGCCCAGCCGGATGGGCTCCCACCCCATTCGGCGGTTGAGCTCGGCACCGCTGATGACTTCGCCCTGATACTCCACCTCGCCCAGTCCGACCAGCGGCAGGCAGAGGTGAGCCAACGGAACGAGGTCGCCGCTGGCACCGACGGAGCCCTGCATATAGACCACGGGGCAGACGTCGTTGTTGAAGAAGTCGATGAGCCGCTCCACGGTATCCAGCTTGCAGCCGGAGTAGCCATAGCTGAGCGACTGAATCTTGAGCAGCGTCATTATCTTCACGATGTCGTTGGGCACGCGCTCGCCACAGCCGCAGGCGTGCGACATCATCAGGTTAATCTGAAGCTGAGCCAGTTGGTCAGCTTCGATGTTTATCTTGCAAAGCGAGCCAAAGCCCGTGGTCACGCCATAGATGGGTGCCTCGGCAGTGGCAATCTTGCGGTCTAAGTATTCGCGGCAACGAACGATGCGCTGACGGGTGTCGTCGCTCAGTTCCAGCTTGTAGCCGCGCAGGATGATTTCTTCTATCTTGTCGAGGGTCAAATGACCCGCACTGATTTGATGTACCATACTTTGATTAATTAATAGTTCCTTTATAATTGAGAGTTGAAAATGGAGAATGGAGAATTATGATTAGCTCTGAGCGTATGAGCATATCATAATTCTCCATTTTCAATTCTCAATTTTAAATTCAATAAGTTCATCACTGACGAGATGGGGCATTGTGACTTGCAGGCCGGGGGTGCGCTCCATCTCGCGGCGGATGGCCTGCATAGAGCCCTCGTTGCGGGCCCACGAGCGACGGGCAATGCCGTTGTTGACGTCCCAGAACAGCATCTCGCGGATACGACGGGCACTCTCGTCACTGCCGTCAATCACCATCCCGAAGCCGCCGTTGATGACTTCGCCCCAGCCTACGCCGCCACCATTGTGCAGGCTGACCCACGTAGCACCACGGAAGGCATCGCCGATGACGTTCTGCACAGCCATATCGGCACAGAACTGCGAGCCGTCGTAGATGTTGCTGGTCTCGCGGAATGGCGAGTCGGTGCCGCTCACGTCGTGATGGTCGCGTCCCAGCACGACAGGCGCCGACAGCTCGCCACGGCGGAGAGCCTCGTTGAAGGCCAGTGCTATCTTCGTCCGCCCTTCGGCATCCGCATAGAGGATGCGGGCGTGCGAGCCCACCACCAGCTGGTTGCGCCCAGCCTCGCGAATCCAATGCAGATTGTCGGCCAGCTGGCCCTGTATCTCTTTGGGAGCCGTCAGCATCATCTGCTCCAGCACCTCGGCCGCCAAGCGGTCGGTCAGTTCCAAGTCTTTCGGGTCGCACGACGTGCACACCCAGCGGAAGGGGCCGAAGCCGTAGTCGAAGAACATCGGTCCCATAATGTCCTGCACGTAGCTGGGATAGCGGAAGCGGCCGTCGGCACGCACCACGTCGGCCCCGGCCCGGCTGGCTTCGAGCAGGAAAGCATTGCCATAGTCGAAGAAGTACATTCCCCGAGCGGTCAGGCGGTTGATGGCAGCCACCTGCCGGCGCAGCGACTGATGCACACGCTCCTTAAAGGCTTCGGGCTCGTCGGCCATCATCCGCTTGCTCTCCTCGAGCGAGAGCCCTGCGGGATAATAGCCGCCGGCATAGGGATTGTGCAGCGAGGTCTGGTCGCTGCCGAGGTCGACACGGATGTCTTCATCGGCCAAGCGTTCCCACAGGTCGACCACATTGCCTACGTATGCCATCGACACGATGCGCCGTTCACTGACGGCCCGGCGGATGGCGGGTATCAGTTCGTCGAGTTCGGTGTGCAACTCGTCCACCCATCCCTGCTCATAGCGTTTCTGGGCGGCTTTCGGATTGATTTCGGCCGTCACGCTGACCACCCCGGCTATGTTGCCGGCCTTCGGCTGCGCGCCGCTCATTCCGCCCAGTCCGGCCGTGACGAAGAGCTTCATCCCGTCGCCGCCCACGCGCCGTGCTGCGTTCATCACGGTGATGGTGGTGCCGTGGACGATGCCCTGCGGACCGATATACATATACGAGCCGGCCGTCATCTGTCCGTACTGTGTGACGCCCAGCGCATTGCCGCGCTCCCAGTCGTCGGGTTTCGAGTAGTTGGGAATGCGCATTCCGTTGGTCACCACCACGCGCGGTGCCAGCTTGTGCGACGGGAAGAGCCCGAGGGGATGGCCGCTATACATCACGAGCGTCTGCTCGTCGGTCATCTCCGAGAGATATTTCATCGTCAGCCGGTATTGCGCCCAGTTCTGGAAGATGGCACCGTTGCCGCCGTAGACAATCAGCTCATAGGGATGCTGCGCCACGCGCGGGTCCAGATTGTTCTGTATCATCAGCATAATAGCGGCCGCCTCGCGCGAGCGGTGCGGATAGTCGTCGATGGGACGCGCCTTCATCTCATACTGCGGCCGGTAGCGATACATATAGATGCGCCCGTAGCACCGCAGCTCCTCGGCAAACTCCGGTGCCAGCTGCGGATGCAGATGCTCCGGGAAGTAGCGCAGCGCATTGCGCAGCGCCAGCCGTTTCTCGTCGGGCGTCAGTATGTCCTTACGTTTGGGGGCGTGGTTGATGTCGTTGTCGTAGGGCGGCATTTCGGGCAGCGAGACGGGAATGCCGAGCCTGATTTCCTGTTGGAATTCTGCTGTTGTCATCGTCTCTTGATTGTTTTTACAGTTTAGATTCTACCATCTTGAATATCTCTCGTTCAGCCTTCTCTGCCTGTTGCATCAGTCTGTCGGCCTCACTGATGAGCTGGCCTGCCACCGTACGGTCTTGCAGCGAGGCTGCATTGATCTTGACGTTCAGGCCGGCACCCAGCACGGCGGCCCGTGCCGCCAGAGCCCCTACCCCGGCATCGCTGACGCTGGCGGGATTGCCCAAGTCGGCCATTGCGCGGCAGATGTCAAAGGCTTGGCTGGCCGCTTTCATCGTGTGCAGCGGCACTTCGGCCGCCATCAGCGTGGCCTGCTGGATGGCCGCTGTCCGGGCGGCGCGCTCGGCATCAGTGGCCTTCGGCAGCCCGTAGGCATCCATTATGCGGTTGAAGGCCTCCGTGTCCTCGTCGACCAGCCGCAGCAGCTCGCTCACCAGCCGCTGCCCACGGTCGGCCCAGTCGGAGAAGTCCTGCCACCGCTCGTCCCAGCCGGCCTTATGAGCCGACAGGTTGGCTACCATCGTGCCCAGTGCGGCGCCCAGAGCACCCATATAGGCCGCCACCGTGCCGCCGCCGGGTGCCGGGCTCTCGCGCGAGGTCTCCTCGGCAAAGGCTTTCACCGTCAGGTCGACCAGTGGCTGCTGCGGGTGCGGGGTGGCATCCTCCATCAGATACTCAATCACCTTCTCGCGCGGATTGAACGGCCGCAGCTCGTCGAGTCCCATTGAGCGGACGGCCATCTGGATGAGGTCGGCCTCGGGAATGCCCACCGAGCGTTGCTGCTTCTGCAGGAAATAGCGGCCGGCATCAATGAGCACCCGTTTGGGAACCAGTCCCACTATCTCGGTGCCCGTCACGCGGATGCCGCGCAGGGCTGCGCAGCGGCTCACCTCGTCGAAAGCCACGTGGAGCGGTGTCTGCCGAATGTCGGTGATGTTCATCGACACCTGCGCGATGCCATATTCGTCGATATACCACCCGATGGCCTTTGTGCCCTTCAGCGTTCCGGGCTGCATTATGATGTCACCGTCGGCGTCGCGCTTCGGAGTGCCGGTGATGGGATGGCCCTCGCGGACGGGGCGTCCCTTCTCGCGCACGTCGAAGGCGATGGCATTGGCCCGCCGCGTGGAGGTGGTGTTCAGGTTATAGTTCACGGCGATGAGGAAGTCGCGTGCGCCTACCACGGTACAGCCCGTGCGGGCTACGTCCTCGTCGTAGGGGCGTGCGCCGTAGTCGGGAGCCTCCTGCGGGTCGCCGATGCGCTGGCGGATGCCCTCATACTCGCCCTTACGGCATACGGCCAGATTCTTGCGCTCGGGCTTGAAGGCCGCAGCCTCGTAGGCATAGCAGGGGATGCGCAGCTCGTCGGCGATGCGCTGTGCCAGCCGGCGCGCCAGCTGGGCACACTCCTCAAGCGTGATGCCGCTGACGGGAATGAGCGGTAGCACATCGGTGGCACCGATGCGCGGGTGGGCACCGTGATGCCGACGCATATCGATAAGCTGTCCGGCCGTGCCCACGGCGCGGAAAGCGGCCTCGCAGACGGCCTCTGGATCGCCCACGAAGGTATAGACGGTGCGGTTGGTGGCCTCGCCCGGGTCGACGTTGAGCAGACTGACGCCCGCCACGCTCTTGATGCTTTCTGCTATCTGGTTGAGCACACGCTGGTCGCGGCCCTCGCTGAAGTTAGGCACGCATTCAATGATTTGTTTTTCTTTTACCATATCGTTGCATTGATTTAAAGTAATGACAATTCTTGCTCGCAAAGTTACGAAAAAACGACTGCAATACAAAAGGAAAACTTGTTTTTCTTTTGCATTGCCGAGTGACAGTAACTTCGGCAGAGCCAAAGTTACGAAAAGTCGAGAGAAGAACAAAACAAACTCGTTTGTTTTTTCTTCCGAGACGGAGTAACTTCACGCTGAAAGCGCAATGTTACGGACAACTCGCTTGCTTTTTTGAAGCCGTGGGGCTTTTAGCGGTTTTGTTTGCGTGGCACAAACAGGCTGTTTGCAGCACGGAAACGGATTGTTTGCAGCACAGAAACAAACTGTTTGCGCCACGCAAACAGAACTGAACAAGCCGCAGCTCGTGCCCGATACTGGCCTGCGGCAACGGAAAAGCCGGTCAAGTCAACGGATTGACTGACCGGCTTTATTGTTTTTCCTGCGCAGCTGCTAAACGTGCAGGTCCAGAATGAAACGGGTTCCTTTGGTGTATTCCGGGTCGATGCTCAGGTCGCCGTTCATCTTCAGTGCCATCTGCTTGCAGATAGGCAGGCCCAGCCCGTCGCCTTTAGTCAGGTCGCGAATCTCGGTGAACGGCTTGAAGATGTCCTGACGCTTCTCTTCGGGGATGTGCTCGCCCGTGTTCGTCACGAGGAACTGATGGCTGTGTGCCCCGCGCTTCTTGTATTCCAGCGAAATCTTTCCGCCCTCGGGCGTGCACTCGGTGGCATTGGTGAGCAGGTGCAACAGGATGTGCGACACGTACTCTTTGTTGATTTTAGCACCCAGCTTCGGGGCGTTCACGGCCAGCGTCACACTGCCTTTCACCCGACTGCGAATCTGGTCGGCCAGCCCTTCGCAGAACTGTGCCACCTGCGTGTCCTCGAGTTCTACCTCAGCCGCGTCGCGTCCCTCGACCTCCGAGAGCACCTGCACGTGGTGCGAGAAGCTCTGCAGCGCCTGCACTTCGGGCTGGCGGCTGTCGAGTTTCTGCAGCGTGGGGTCCAGCTGTGCCGATATGTTGCTGATGAACTTCGCCTTCAATGCGTTGTTCTCGTTAGCCTCTTGAATCAGCTTCTTCTGCTTGCGCGTCAGCACGATGAAGCGCAGCAGCACGACAGCACCGATGGCCAGCACGGCAGCCAGACCGACGGCGAGGATGCTGAGCCCTACGATAATCCACCGACGGGCAGCCAGCGAGCTGTCTTTCTCGGCTATTGCAGCCTCGTTGTCGGCTATCTGCTGCTTCAGTGCGCCCGTCTCGTCGGCTCGCTTCAGGGCAGCCACCGAGTCCTTCCACACGATATAGCTGCTATACGACTGCGCCACCAGATTGGCATTGTTGCTACGGCGGCCGTTGGCTATCAGGGTCTGGTAGACCGCATCTACCTTATCATACTCTTTCTGTGCAGTCAGTTTGCCGGCCATTTCCTTAAACACGGCATTGCCTTGTGCGTTCTGCCCGAAGGTATAGTAGTAGACCGCTTTGTTGTAGAGCAGGTCGTTCTTCACGTTCTCGTCGCCCGAGGCATTGGCCAGTCCTTCCAGAATGTTGAGCTGATCCTGCGCGCTGGCCGTCTTGCGCAGCTTGATATACATCTGCAGGCGCTCCTTCGTAGCCAGATAGTGCAGGGCTGCCTTCGTACTGCTCGGCTGATTAGCGGCATTGATGGTCTGGTCCACTCGCCGCAGCAAGTCGAATGCCTCTTTGTAATAGTTCTCCTTATAATATAAAGCGGTGGCTTTGACAGCGCACTCCACGCCCTGCTTCAGCTGGCCCTTGCCGGCATAGTCCTCGAAGGCACGGATATACAGATAGCGAGACGTGCCGATACCATCGGCTGCCTCGGCACGCTGCTGCAAGTCGCTTTTCTGCACTTCCTGCGCGCCGGCAAAGCCAAAGCAGAAGAGCAGACCCAGAAGTAAGATAGAAAGTTTCTTGTTCATTATCGTTAAGTGTTACTGATTTCTGACTGCAAATGTAAGCATTTATTTGTTTCCTGCCAAATATTTCGGGGCTTTTGCAGCCTGTCTGAGCCAGAAAAAGGCGGGGACGGGAAGGCGGTGAACGAGGAAGAAAAGGTTAAATGAGTTTAAAAAATAAAACGTCTTATACGATTTTTCCGTATATTTGCCCCGTCGCACCTGCGAAAGGCGGCGACAGAGAAAGCAAGAAAAAGTATTAACCAAAAAGAGAAGAGTTATGAAAAAGATTCTTTTAGCAGTGATGGCTGTGGCTGCCATCGGTTTCACATCGTGCGGTAACAAGACTCAGCAGGCTGCCGAGGCCGTTGACTCTACCGAAATTGCACTGCAGCAGGCAGGCGAAGAGGCTGATGCCACCATCGCCGCACTGACAGAGCAGCTCCAGACTGGCGATGCCAGCAAGCTGCAAACAGCACTGGAGGCCGCCAAAGCTAAGATTGCCGAGCTGCTGGCTACCAATCCCGAGGTGGCTAAGGAGTACGTAGCAAAGGTGCAGACCTTCCTGAAAGACAACGCTGAGAAGATTCAGGGCGTGGTAGGCGACAATGCTGCTGTGGCTGCTGCCGTGAGCGCACTGACCGAGGCTGAGCCCGAGAGCATCGTCAGCGGCCTGCTGAATCAGGTGGGTGCCGCTAAGGACAATGCCGTCGACGCTGCCGTCAATGCCGCCAGCGATGCTCAGCAGGCAGTGGAAGATGCAAAGGACGCTGCCGTTCAGGGTGCACAGCAGAAGGTAGACGAAGTGAAGAGCAACGCCAAGCAGAAGGCTGGCGAGGCTGTCGACAATGCTGCCAGCAGCGTGAAGAACAAGCTGGGAATCTAACGGACTGAGAGACGAGATTCGCTGAAAAAAGAGGCCGGTTCGTCGAAATATTTTGGCGGGCCGGCCTTTTTCGGCTATCTTTGCACAGTCTTTATAGATTTATTCAACACGATAAAAACCGGAACGATATGGGAAAGAAGATGTTAGCAATGATGCTCGCCGCAGTGGCCACAGTGTTCGCTGCGTGCTCGAGCGACGACCCGTACAGCGAATTTGAGTATCTGAACAACCTTAATCAGGGCGGAAATGCCTCGGGCGGCATCAGCTCGGGCAACACCTCGGCCAACGATCTGGCATCGTTCGACATCGCTATTGACAAAGAGACGGCCGAACCGACCACTTCGGCCGACGAGGAATTTCCCGAAGAAGAGGACAATCTGGACAACAACTCGTTTACCACCGAGGTGAACATCACGTTCGACGGCAACAACGTCTACTACGACGAAGTGGCCGGCATCACCTTCACGGCCAACGGTGCCCACCTCATTGCCGACCACGGCTCGACCAAGAGCGTATGCTACATACTGACGGGAACCACCACGGCAGGGTCGCTGACCGTCGTCGGCGACAAGAAATATGCCGTCCGACTGAACGGCGTCAGCATCACCAACCCCGACAGTGCAGCTGTCAACCTGCTGAGCAAGAAGCGTGCCTACGTCATCCTGAACAGCGGCACCGCCAACACGCTGGCCGACGCTGCCTCAACGGCGGCCGACCATAAGGCGGCCTTCTACTGCAAAGGCAAGCTGCTCTTCAACGGCTCGGGTGCCCTCGAGGTCTACGGCAATAACAAGAACGCCATCCAGTCGGCCGACTACATCGTATTCCGCAAAGGCAACAACGTCTATGCCAAATCGACGGCCAACCACGGCATCAAAGCCAACGACGGCATCTACATCAACGGCGGCATCCTCAATGTGGAGGTAAGTGCCGAGGCCGCTAAGGGCATCAACTGCGAAGCCGACATCGCCATCAATGGCGGACGCACCACAGTGGTCACCACCGGCAACGGGACGTTCGACACCGAAGACAACGAGGCGAAGGGGGCTGCAGGCATCAAAGCCGACGGAAACGTAAGAATCAACGACGGCCAAGTGCTGCTCAAGTCTACCGGCTCGGGCGGCAAAGGCATCAAGAGCGATCTGGAAACGATTATCAACGGCGGTCTGATTCGCATCATCACCACGGGCGGGCAGTATGCTTCCAATAACGACACGGCCTCGCCAAAGGGCATTAAGGCCGACGGCAACCTGACCGTCAACGGCGGTGACATAATGGTGCGCACCACTGGCAAGAACGGCGAGGGCATTGAGAGCAAGAGCACGATGACCATCAACGACGGCAGCATACAGGTCTCGGCCTACGACGACGCCATCAACTCGACCGGCGACCTGTACATCACGGGCGGAAGCATCGTAGCCATCGGCACCAACAACGACGGCATCGACTCCAACGGCAATATGTATATCTCGGGCGGAAACATCATCGCCTACGGTGCCAGCGGAGCCGAGACGGGCATCGACGTGGACGAGCAGCACAAGCTCTACCTCACAGGCGGCGCACTCTTCGCCATCGGCGGGCGCATAGACCTGTCGGTCGGTTCGTCCAACGACTCGCAGGCACTGGCTCAGACTTCGGGCTCCGTAGCCGCCGGCAGTACCGTCACCGTCAGCGACGGCACCACCACGCTGGCCACCTTCACGATGCCGCCCTACTCTTACAACAATGGCACCATCGTCGTCAGCGCACCGGGAATGAGCAGCGGCACCAGCTATACGCTGGCACTGGGCTCGTCGACGGTGAACGTGACAGCTTCTAACAGCGTCTCTGGCGGAATGGGCGGCGGAATGCAGCCCGGCGGAGGAGGTCCCGGTGGCGGCCGTTGGTAAAGCAGAGAGAGCCAGCTCCTCGGTAAATAAATACCACATAAATACCTAACGCGGTCTTGCGCCAATCAGAAAATTCTTCGTACTTTTGCACCGGAATCAATGATTGAAGCAATGAAAAGACTCTATTTCATCACCGCTATGCTGCTGGCTGTGCTCTCTGCCGGGGCGCAGATGGCCGACCCCGTGCACTTCACGTCGCAGCTGAAGACGCTCGACGACCAGACGGCAGAGCTCATCTTCACAGGAAAGATTGATGCCGGATGGCACGTTTACTCTTACCGGCTGGGCAGCGACGGCCCCATTGAGGCGTCGTTCCACGCCACCAAGCTCGAAGGTGCCGAACTGGTGGGCCAGCTGGGCCACCGCGGTAAGGAAATCACGAAGTACGACAACGTGTTCGGAATGACGCTGCGCTACTTTGAGAACAGCGTCACTTTCGTCCAGAAGATTAAGTTTACCAAGCCCGACTACACCATCGACAGCTATCTGGAATGCGGAGCCTGCAACGACGAGATGTGTATGCCGCCCTCGACGGTGGACCTAAAGGCTAAGGGAAAAGCCCCCGTTGCCGCCGAAGCCGCCGAGACCCTCGAAGCCCCCCTATCGTCCCCCGAGGGGGACCCAATAGCTCCTGACACCGTAGCCACCGACACTATCCAGCCCCCCTCGGGGGGCGACGGGGGGACGTCGGCCCTCTGGAAGCCCGTCGTCAGCGAGCTGAAAGCATTTGAAGAGCCTGCCGACAACTCGTGGTGGCTCATCTTCTTCGGCGGACTGCTGGGCGGACTGCTGGCCGTGCTGACCCCCTGTGTATGGCCCATCATCCCGATGACGGTGTCGTTCTTCCTGAAACGCAACAAAGAGCGCGGCAAAGCCATCCGCGAAGCCCTCACCTATGGCGCGTCGATAGTCGTCATCTACGTGGCACTGGGACTGCTCGTGACGCTCATCAAAGGCCCCAATGCGCTCAATGCCCTGTCCACCAATGCGTGGTTCAACATCTTCTTTGCCCTACTGCTCATCGTCTTCGCCGCCTCGTTCTTCGGGGCTTTCGAGCTGACGCTGCCGGCATCGTGGGCCAACAAGATAGACGACAAGTCGATGAAGACCAGCGGTCTGCTCTCCATCTTCCTGATGGCGTTCACGCTGGTGCTGGTCTCGTTCTCGTGTACGGGTCCCATCATCGGCCTGTTGCTCGTGGCCGTATCGGCCGGAGGCAGCATTCTGGGGCCTGCCGTCGGTATGCTGGGCTTCTCCCTCGGCCTCGCCATCCCCTTCGCCCTGTTCGCCCTGTTCCCCAGTCTGCTGAAGCAGGCACCCAAGTCGGGCAGTTGGATGAACGTGATTAAGGTGACGCTGGGCTTCATCGAGCTGGCCTTTGCGCTGAAGTTCCTCAGCGTGGCCGACCTCGCCTACGGCTGGCGACTGCTCGACCGCGAGGTGTTCCTCTCGCTGTGGATTGTCATCTTCGGCCTGCTGGGAGCCTACCTGCTGGGCTGGCTGCGCTTCCCGCACGACGACGATGACCGCCGCACCAACGTGCCGCAGTTCTTCCTCGGCCTCGTCTCGCTGGCCTTCACCGTCTATATGGTGCCGGGCCTCTGGGGCGCACCGCTGAAGGCCATCAGTGCCTTCACGCCCCCGATGTTCACGCAGGACTTCCGCCTGCAGCAGACTTCCGTGGAGGCTGCGTTCAAAGACTACGACGAGGGAATGGCCTATGCCGCACAG
This sequence comes from Prevotella sp., assembly GCA_017476785.1. Classification (GTDB taxonomy): domain Bacteria; phylum Bacteroidota; class Bacteroidia; order Bacteroidales; family Bacteroidaceae; genus Prevotella. The sequence goes on from JAFUZD010000019.1 coordinate 22,741, forward strand.
ACGGGCAAGCCCGTGGTCATCGACTTCACGGGCTTCGGCTGTGTCAACTGCCGCAAGATGGAGGCTGCCGTCTGGACCGACGACGAGGTGGCACGCCGACTGACCACCGACTATGTGCTCATCTCGCTCTACGTCGACGACAAGACGCCGCTCAAAGAGCCCGTCGAAGTAGAGCTGAACGGCACCAAGCGCACCCTGCGCACCATCGGCGACCGGTGGAGCTATCTGCAGGCCGTCAAGTTCGGTGCCAACACACAGCCGTTCTACGTGCTGCTCGACAACGAAGGCCGTCCGCTGGGGCCGTCGCGCTCCTACGACGAAGACATTGCCGAATATCAGCGATGGCTGAAGAGCGGGCTTGACCTATATCGGAAATAGGGTAATTCCTACGCTTTTTAGGCGAAATCCTTTTGCCATTCAAAGGATTTCGCCTATCTTTGTACCCATCAATCAACAGTATTTATCAAAACGAGGAGCATTATGAAACGAACACTTTTAGCCCTTTTGTGCGCCGCGCTGACTGTTCCCGCGCTGGCTCAATACAACCGCCCACGGCCGCAACAGCCCCAGCACCACAACCGCTATGACCACACCGACACCGAGATATACTACGGCCTGCGACTGGGACTGGCACTCTCGTCGGTCAACAGCGACGACCAGCGCCTCAACGGCTCGGGCACGCAGTCGGGCCTCAACTTCGGTGCGGCTATGGGATTCGGCCTGTCCAACAGCGTGCCGGTATTTTTGGAGACGGGACTTTACTACACCGAGAAGGGCGGCAAAGGCACCAACAACGGCACCAAGTTCACCTATGACCTCAACTATCTGGAGCTGCCCGTGGTGGTGAAGTACGGCATTGAGCTCGACAATGACTTTACGCTGCAGCCTTTCGTCGGTGGCTACTTCGGCATCGGCATCAGCGGCAAGGTGAAGAACTTTGCCGAGCGTGCAGCCACCAGCTCGTTCGACAGCGAATACTTTAAGCGACTCGACGGCGGACTGCGCCTCGGATGTGGCGTGGAGTACCAGATGATGTATGCCGAACTGGCCTACGACCTCGGTCTGGCCAACATCTGCCACGACGACTTCGACACGTCGCACAACCGCTGCCTGTACCTCAATATTGGCGTCAACTTCTGATACTGAGCCGATGGAAACAAACCGTGTCATCAACCGTGTGGTAAAAATGGGCGACGACTTCAAGCCCAAACTGCTTGAAGCGCTCAAGAACTATGACCGCAAGACGTTCTCGGCCGACCTGATGGCCGGCATCATCGTGGGCATCGTGGCCCTGCCGCTGGCCATCGCCTTCGGCATCGCCTCGGGCGTCACACCCGAGAAGGGCATCATCACCGCCATCGTGGCCGGCCTCATCGTCAGCCTCTTTGGCGGCAGCCGCGTGCAGATAGGCGGCCCCACGGGTGCCTTCATCATCATCATCTACGGCATCATCCAGCAGTACGGAATGGAGGGGCTCACCATCGCCACGCTGATGGCGGGCGTATTCCTCATCCTCTTCGGCATCTTGCATCTGGGCACCATCATCAAGTACATCCCCTACCCCATCATCGTGGGCTTCACCAGCGGTATCGCCGTCACCATCTTCACCACGCAGATTAAGGACCTGCTGGGACTGACCATCGACAGCGTGCCGTCCGACTTCGTCGAGAAATGGGTGTGCTACGTGCAGCACATCGGCTCCATCGACTGGTGGAGCGCGGCAGTGGGCATTCTGAGCGTGGTGGTCATCGCCCTCACGCCGCGCTTCAGCAAGCGCATTCCGGGCTCGCTCATCGCCATCATCCTGATGACCGTCGCCGCCCTGCTGCTCAAGCAGTATGCCGGCGTGACCACCATCGAGACCATCGGCGACCGCTTCTCCATCAGCAACAAGCTGCCCGGAGCAGTGGTGCCCGAGATGACGTGGGAGACGGTGAAGAGCCTCGTGCAGCCAGCCATCACCATCGCTATCCTCGGAGCCATCGAGTCGCTGCTGTCGGCCACCGTGGCCGATGGTGTCATCGGCGACCATCACCGCTCAAATACCGAACTCATCGCACAGGGAATGGCCAATCTGGCTTCGCCGCTCTTTGGCGGCATACCGGCCACGGGTGCCATCGCCCGCACGATGACCAACATCAACAATGGCGGCCGCACGCCCATCGCCGGCGTCATCCACGCCGCCGTGCTGCTGCTCATCTTCCTCTTCCTGATGCCGCTGGCCCAGTATATCCCGATGGCCTGTCTGGCGGGCGTGCTCGTCATCGTGGCCTATAATATGTGCGGCTGGCGCTCGTTTGTAGCCCTGATGAAGAATCCGAAGAGCGACGTGACGGTGCTCTGGGTGACGTTCCTGCTCACCATCATCTTCGACCTCACCATCGCTATCGAGGTGGGCATCGTCTGCGCCTGCCTGCTCTTTATGCGGCGAATGGCCGAGACTACCGACGTGCGCGTCATTCTGGACGAGATAGACCCCAACGACGATGCCGACATTGAGGCCGGCAACTTGGAGCATCTGACCATCCCCAAAGGCGTGGAGGTCTACGAGATCAACGGCCCCTACTTCTTCGGTGCGGGCAACCGCTTCGAGGAGATTATGGCTACGTTCGGCAGCCGTCCCGAGGTGCGCATCATCCGGATGCGTAAGGTGCCTTTCGTCGACTCTACGGGCATCCACAACCTGACCAACCTCTGCCTGATGAGCCGCCGCGAGGGCATACAGGTGGTGCTCTCGGGTGTCAATCCCGACGTGCAGGCTGTGCTCGAGCGGACAGGTTTCCGCGACATCGTGGGCTCCGACAACATCTGCAGTCACATCAATCTGGCACTGGCCCGCGCGGAAGAGTTGCTGGGCAAGAGAGACTGAGCAGGGCGCTCTGCCGATTCAGGAAAAGCCAACCCGATTTCGTTTCCATCACATAAACAACTTGTTTCCATTGCGAAAACAGCCTATTTTTGCAATGGAAACAAGTTGTTTTCGCCACAGAAACAAATCAGAAACAAGCCAGAGGATGGCTGAAAGAGCTCTTTGGCGAAGAGAACTTCCCCTTCTGAGAAGCCTACGCTATGCGGCATAACAACATTGCGCCCTGCCATCAGTTCTGCTGATGGCAGGGCGCAACGCTGTATGGATAAGCACTGGGCTGAGGCGTCACTGCATATCGTAGACCACTTGCATCAGCCGCTTGCCAATCTCGTCGGCAGCCTCGATGGTGGATGCCTCGCTGTAGACGCGGATGATGGGCTCGGTGTTCGACTTGCGCAGATGCACCCAGCGGTCGGGGAAGTCAATCTTCACACCGTCGATGTCGTTGACCTGCGCCGTCGGGTCGGCAGCAAACATCTCCTTCACCTTAGCAAGGATGGCGTCGACATCGGTCTCAGGCGTGAGGTCGATGCGGTTCTTGGCAATCTGATAATCGGGGAACGTGGCGCGCAGTTCGCTCACCTTACAGCCCTTATGTGCCAGCGACGAGAGGAAGAGGGCTATGCCCACCAATGCGTCGCGGCCGTAGTGGCTCTCGGGATAGATGACACCACCGTTGCCCTCGCCGCCGATGACGGCATTCACTTCCTTCATCTTGGTCGTCACGTTCACCTCGCCCACGGCAGCAGCCGTGTAATGACCGCCGTGACGCTCGGTCACGTCGCGCAGCGCACGGGTCGACGAGAGGTTGGAGACGGTGTTGCCCGGCTTGTCAGAGAGCACATAGTCAGCCACGCTGACCAGCGTATATTCCTCGCCGAACATCCGGCCGTCCTCACAGATGAAGGCCAAACGGTCCACATCGGGGTCGACCACGATGCCGAGGTCGTACTGGCCAGTCTTCAGCTCGTCCATAATGCCACTGAGGTTCTTCTCCAGCGGCTCGGGATTGTGGGCAAAGTCGCCCGTGGGCTCGCCGTTGAGGAACTTATAGGTAACGCCCAGACGGTCGAGCAGGCGCGGCAGGATGACTCCGCCGACGCTGTTGATGGAATCGACGCAGACGCGGAACTTGGCCTGACGGATGGCTTCCACGTCAACCAGTCGCAGAGCGAGCACGCTGTCGATGTGGCGCTCGTCGAACGAGGCATCCTCCGTATAGCTGCCCAAGTGGTCTACGTCGGCATATTCAAAGTCTTCGCGCTCGGCAATGGCCAGCACCTCAGCCCCATCGGCAGCGGTCAGGAACTCGCCTTCGCTGTTGAGCAACTTCAGTGCGTTCCACTGGCGCGGGTTGTGCGAGGCAGTGATGATGATGCCGCCATCGGCTCCTGCCATACGGACAGCCAGCTCGGTGGTGGGCGTTGTGGCCAGCCCGATGTTGACGACGTCGTAGCCAACGCCCATCAATGTGCCACACACTACGTTCTTCACCATCTCGCCCGAGATGCGGGCATCGCGTCCCACCACGATCTTGCCGCTGTGCGACTGGCCGCTGCGGCGGATGAAAGTGGCATAGGCCGTGGTAAACTTGACGATATCCAGTGGGTTGAGCGTGTCGCCCGTGCGGCCGCCGATAGTGCCGCGAATACCAGAAATAGACTTAATGAGTGTCATCGGTTATGTGTTTGGTTCAATATTCTTTTTCGTAAGTGAGCTCATAGAAGCAAGGATAGACATACGACGAAGCGTCGGCCGTACCCTGCGAGTGGGGCACGATGATGCGCACCTTTGCTATCTCGTCGCCCTCTTGCTGCGGCCTCCCGACGTTGACATAGAGCAGCGGCACCAGCCATCCTGCCGGCACGGAGGCCGAGCCGTGATAGGTGACCATCATTCCCGAGACGAAGGATGCCGTGAACGTGCTTCCCACGCGGCTGACACTCATCTTGTCGACATAGAGCGACGTGTCGAATGTCTGCGACCCGTTGGACATATAGGTACGCACGTCGTTGCGCACGAGCATCGAGTCGGTCAGGATGTTACGCTCGGAGAACCGGCAGAGCAGGTTGATGGTATTGTTCTCTGGCATCAGCGAGCCGCAGCCTTTGCGCACAATCTGCAGATAGACACCGCTGCGGTCGAGATACACATACTCGTTCTTGCTGACATCGGTGGTGTTGCCGTTGGCAGCGAACGTAGACTCACTGATGACTACGATGGACGAGTCGCGGATGAACTTGGCAATAGCCTCGCGCTCCTTATCTTTCTTGTCGGCGTAGGTCTCATAGTCGTTGCAGCTGGCCAGCAGGCACACTGCCAGAAGAGCAAACGCCGCGAGGATGGATTTCTTCATATTCCTAACATTCAAATGATTCGGCCGCAAAATTACGAAAAAACTCGCAATTACGTGCACGATTAGGCTACTTTAACGTGTCTTCGAAATGCAGGATGGCACGTTTGGCCACTTCTACCGCCTCGGCTATGGTGCAATAGAGCCGCCCACCCGACGCATTGAGATGGCCGCCACCGTTGAAGAACTGCTCTGCCACCTTATTGCAGGGGAAGTTGTCGACCGAGCGCAGGCTGACCCAGATGAGGTTGTCGCGCTCCGTATCTTCGCGCAGCGAGATAGAGAGCTTCATTCCCTTAATCTGCAGCGGCATATTGACCAGTCCCTCGGCATCGCCTTTAATGAAGCGGAAGCGCTTGAGGTCGTGGCGCGTCAGCGTGAAGAACGACGCGTGACGCTTCGCATCGACCACCAATTTCTCATAGAGCACGTAGCCCACCAGCCGCAGGCGGTTCTCGCTGTAATTGTGATATACGTTGCGGTAAATCTTGTCTTTGTCGATTCGCTTGGTCAGCAGCTGGCTGACGATGAAATAGATGTCGGGATCGGTGGAGTTGTAGGTGAACCCGCCCGTATCGGTCATCATCCCGCAATAGATGGGAACGGCAAAATGCTTGCCCAGACTCTCAAAGGCGCCCAGTTGCCAAATGATGCGGAAAACGAGCTCGCACGTGGACGACATCTCGGGATGGCTGATGCAGAGCACCGTATCCATATCGGGAGCCAGATGATGGTCAATCATCACTTTCTTGGCAGGCGAGGCGGTCAGCGCGTCGGCCATCCGGTCAGTGCGCGAGGCGGTGTTGAAGTCGAGACAGAAGATGAGGTCGGCAATCTTCAGCACGGTTTCGGCATACTCCTTCCGTTTGTCGTAGCGCACAATCTTCTCTGTGTTGGGCAACCACTGCAAGTAGTCGGGGTACTGGTCGGGAATGATGATCAGCGGCTCCTTTCCCTGCTGGCGCAGATAGTCAGCCCAGCCCAGACACGAGCCAATGGCATCGCCGTCGGGATTGACGTGGCAGCAGAGCACAATGGTCTCGGCAGTCTGAATAAGGGAGTGCAGCTGGCTGCACTCCCCGTCTGTGATAATATTCTTCAGCATCAGAACAACTTGGCAGGATAGACACCTTCGTCCACCAATCGCTGGATGCGCTCCACCGTAGCAGCACGGTCGGCAGCATAGGTCACGCCGAACCACTTGCTGGTGGTGTCGAGCACCTCCACGGTAGAGGTCTTCTCGTTAATCAGCTTATTCACCATCAGCGGGATGAAGAACTCGGCTTTCAGGTTCTCCAGATTCTTCGGGTCGCTGAGGAACTCGCGGAAGTAGGCCTCCGAGTGCTCGAAATAGTCGGGCGTGAAGCCCCACATATTCATCGAGACAGGCGTCTCGTCGGCTATGGCCTGCCACTCGCCCTGCTCGTCTTTATAGCACACGGGACCGTCGGCCGGCACGCGCTGTATCTCAGTGCGCTCCACAACAGTGGTCAGATGGCCCTGCTCGTCCTTCGAGCAGATGCCACGGGCCACGGTGCCGTTTTCCGACAGCGTGTTGCCCACGCGGAATCCCACCATCACATACTGGTTGGTGGCGCCTTCAGGCAGCTCGCTCAGGAAGCGGCCGATGACCATAAAGGCATCGCGATTGTAGAAGTCGTCGCAGTTGATGACGAGGAAGGGCTCTTTGATGATGTCCTTACCCATCAGCACGGCGTGGTTGGTGCCCCACGGCTTTACGCGCCCCTCGGGCACGCTGAAGCCCTCGGGCAGGGCGTCAAGGCTCTGGAAGCAGAGCTCACAGGGAATCTTGTCTTCGTATTTGGAGAGTATCTGCGTGCGGAACTGCTCTTCAAAGTCTTTGCGGATGACCCACACCACTTTGCCGAAGCCGGCCTGAATGGCATCGTAGATACTGTAGTCCATTATTGTCTCGCCGTTGGGGCCCAGCCCGTCGAGCTGCTTCAGTCCGCCGTAGCGGCTGCCCATACCTGCTGCCAAGAGGAATAGAGTTGGTTTCATTTTTCGTTGCGTTTAGTTGTTTAGATTATTCTTCGAATGCAAAGATACGAAATAGCGAGTGAAAAGCCAAATTTATTTAAGCTTTTCACTCGCTTACTCGCAGATTTCAGACAATCTTATTCAAGAAATCTCGTTATTTTGATGAAATATGCTTTTTCTGAATCACGCAAGATTTCCATTAGTTTTTGAAGGAAAGAAGATGGTATTTGCTAACTTTTTTGTATTTTTGCAGCGTTCTTCGGAATAAAAGACATTTTGCTCAAATTCTCCTGTTGAATCACCACCTCACGACGAGAAGTAGAGAGCAAACCAATACTACATTGAAGCTACGCTTGAGCGTAGACTTCACCATAGTAGTATTGGGGCTTGTGGTGAGCCTAACAGGAGATATGGCGAGTCTGCGCTCTCTCCGTATCAAAGAGTTTGTGCAACTCCCATAACGAAGTATGACAAACTTAAAACAATAGCAATTGAAAATGAAACAGATTAAAGCATTGAGCATTCTGATGCTCGCAGCAATGGCGATGGTATCGATGGCATCGTGTTCAAAGAGTACAAAACTGGAGAAGGCAGCAAAGGAGCAAATGGAGGCTACCTTCAAAGAAATGGCAAGAGACCCGTCCAGCGTGAGTTTGTCTAATATACAGACAGTCTATAGTGATGACTCTTTGTGTATTCTCCATTGTGATTTTTCTGCAAAGAATGGACTTGGAGCAGAAATCAATGACAAATATGAATACGTTTTCATTCATAGTAATGGAAAAAACTATGAATCGTATATGGAAATCAACAAAAATGAAGAAGGGGTTTTTAGAAGTGAGGAGAAATATGCAAAGGACAAGAAAGGTAAAATATATGAATCGCTATCCTATGAAGCAGGCCTAAGGTATCTCGCTGCTACGTATGTCAATAGACAAGGACGAGAAGCAGGTATTCAAGATGGAGAGGAATTCAACATTCCCGTTCCAACTGGTACTGGTTCTTGGGAGCTAATGGCATATAAAGACGAGTTTGGAGAGAAAGGTTCTCAAAAGTATTTGTTGTTGATGGGTAACGGTATCTTTAGCAATTCAGCTACAACAAATTCAAAAATGACGGCCATTCTCTATATGGACAAGAATGATTTCTCTTTCAAACTGATTGAATATAATTCAAGTGTCGTAAAGAACAGTCATTCTTATACATACCGCATAAAAGATGCCGAAGGTGGCATATATGAAATGACCCTGTATAATAGCAATTCTTCGGGTCAGATGTCTGTATTGGGGATACGCTTTAAGGATATGGAAGCTATTCTTTCCAAAGGTGGAATCATTACGGTCGCTGTACGAGAGCGTTATGCCTATTCAACGCCTGACACCTATCTCTTCAAACTAAATGTAGAGGGATATACGAAAGCAAAGACTTTCCTTAAATAAATCTACCTTTTAGAGATACAAACCGCCCAAAACTCACGGATTCTGAACTTGGAAAATTTTCTATGTGTAGGTACGAGTTTTGGGCGGTTTTTGAGAATGGCGATGTCACCAAACATTCCGTCCGATAATGCTGCTGCAACTTTTCTTACGAAAAAATGAATAACTTTCCAAAAAAGTCGTATCTTTGCACCCAAGAACGACAAGCAATAGTGACAATGGCAAACGAGAACAAAGCGAGGAAGTGGCTCAGCATCGTGGAAGAAGACCTCAGCGTGGCGGAACTTCTGTTTAACAACGGTCATTGGCTGTACACGACCTATATGTGCCACCAAGCCATTGAGAAGACACTGAAGGCGTATTGGTGCGTATGTCGCGACGACGCCCCACCATTCATCCACGACCACGGACGCATAGCAAAGGGCTGTGGACTCTACACACAGATGAGTGAAGCGCAGAAAGACTTTCTTGCCACAATTCGTGAAATGAACATTGAGGCTCGCTACCAAGAGTTCAAAGACAACATTGCCCGCCAACTCAACCACGAAATCACTGCTGAGATATTAAAAACCACCAAACAGATGCACGTATGGATACTACAAAAGCTACAGGAAAAGTCGTCGACCCGATGAATTTCACTCCTCAGACCATATCTGGCGTGCTGCCTAAGGATTTTGCACTGGAACTGGTACGCCGCTACAAGGAGATTATCGCCCCACGTTTCGCCCCCACTACGAAGGTGATGATGTTCGGTTCCTATGCAAAGGGGCATCCCCACGAGTGGAGCGACATCGACGTAGCCGTCATCGTACCCAAGATTGAAGACGACAAGCGGCTGGACTGGTCAGTCTCCCTAAACAGAGACATTGATCAAGTGTGCTGCTACATCGAGCCTATATTGCTGGAAAACGGCGAGGATTCATCCATCTACCGCGAAGTGATGCGGACGGGAGTGGCTGTATAATCACACTATTCTTTTTTAAATCCCTCTGGTCTGTCAGAACGGATAGCCGATGGCGAAATGGAGCGTCTGGTTCTTGCGGAAGCCGTCCACATTATAGAATCCCGACTTGCCCGTCTCATAGGGAACGTGCAGGCCAATGCCCCAGTCGAGGCGCAGCACGAGGAAGTCGAGGTCATAGCGCAGGCCGACGCCCGTGCCCACGGCCAGCTCGCGGAAGAAGTTCCTCGACTGGAACGAGGCATTGTCAAACAGGGCATTCAGCGTCTCGCCGAGCGCGATGTCGCTATGTAGGTTCCACACGTTGCCGGCATCGACGAAGGCGGCCCCGTAGACATTGCCGAAAAGACGCTTGCGATACTCCAGATTCATCTCCAACTTGATGTCGCCGCTCTGCATCAGATAGGATGCCTGACGGTTGCCTTCGATGCCGGGGAAGCGGCCCGGACCGATGGAGCGTGCGGGGAAGGCGCGGATGCTGTTGGCTCCGCCGATGTAGAACACCTCGCTGAAGGGGGCGGCATCTGAGTTGCCGTAGTACCACAGCACGCCGGCATTGACGTGTCCCACAAGCTGCGAGGTCTGGTTGAGCCGCCACGTCTTGGTCAGGTCGGTAGACAGATTCACGAACTTCGAGTAGGGAGTCATGAAGAGATTCTTGTCTTTCGCATTCCACTGCTCGCCCGCGACGAGGAATCCCAGCGAGGTCAAGTTGCCCGACTCGCTGACCGTCAGCTCCCAGCGGATGGGGTTGAGCAGGGTCTTCGGGCTGGTGTAGACGTAGGTATAGCGCATCTGCGGAATGCAATAGTCGCCCATCGTCGCCAGCAGATAGGGATTCTCTTGGGTCAGGGCGGCATACTGCTCGGTGTAGCTGTTCATAAACTGATACTTCAGCGTGAGGGGCGAGAACTCGTGATGGCTCTGCTCCGAGGTCTGCCACCGGTAGCTCCACTCGCCGCTGACGATGTGCATCTTGTAGTAGCCGGGGCGGCGCACCACGTCGGTCGAGGCTTTGGCGATGGTCGTAGGTGTGCTGTAGAACAGGCGGCGGCGACGTATCGGCTGCCCGCCGGCCGTGCGGCGCACGGGACGGTTGCCGCCGAAGAAGGGGGCGATGATGCGGGGGAACTCGATGCTGGCATCGGCTCCATACTCATAGCTGCTCATCGAGGACGAGCCGCTGGTGGCCCATTCGTACGAGCCGTGCACGTTGACATCGATCTTCTCTCCTCCACGGAAAGCGTTGCGACGGGTCAGTCCCAGCTTCAGCTCTGGGCCGAAGCGGCCGATGGTGCGGTTGCGCAGGTTGGTCTCCACGTAGAAGTCCCACGGCTTGTCGAACACGCAGTTGAGCGTCAGGTCGAGTGTGTCGCACTGAGCCGTCGTGTCGCGCGGCGTGAACTGGAACTCAGTCATCGAGAAGAGCCCCATCGCATTGATCTTGCTGGCGGTCGCCAGATAGTTGTCGTAGCTGTAGACCTGACGCGGTCGCAGCTTCATATCGGCCAGCAGCACACGCGGCCGGATGGGCGGTTTAGTGCCGCTATAACGCACGGTGAGGAAGCGGCGCACGGTAGAATCGGTCGTCTGCTCCATAAAGGTGCGGCGCATATTGATGTTGACTCGGCCGATATACCACTTGTGCAGTGCCTGAGCGGGGATGTCGTCGGCCAGTTGGAAGCGCAGCTGAGCCTTTCCTGCCGTGGCAAAGGTATCGGCCAGATAGGAGGCATAGCCCGGCTGATAGTAGTAATAGCCATTGTTGCGCAGCAACAGGGCAACACGCTGTCGCTCGGCTTCCAGTGCACTCACGCTGAAGGGCGAGCCCGTGCGAATCTCTGCCTCATCGGCCGTGGCGGCAATGAGGCTGTCGGCCTCGGCCGGGAAGTTGACGTAAGCAACGGTGTCGAGCGTGAAGAGATGACCCATATCCACGGTATAGCCAATCTTGGCCGTCTTGGGGTTCTTCTGCTGTACGGTCTCATAGTCCACCCGCCCGTGGAAGTAACCGTTGTTGCGCAGCACCGACTGGGCCACGGAAGCACGCAGTGCTGGATTGACCCACGACATCAGAACCGGCTGCTTGCCGAACGAGCTGGTCATCCACTTGGAGAAGCCGTCGGTCTTCCCGGCAAAGGCATTCCACACCCAAAGACCGTAGGGGAAGGGCGTGCGATAGTAAGAGCTGCCAAAGAGCGCCCCATTGGGAGCCGTGGCCAATGCTGCTTCGATGTCTTCCTGCGTGGCAATGAAGTGGTTACCCTTCTCATAGTTCGTGTAGGCTATCTGGGTCAGGCCGGTGAAGAGCTGGTCGTCATCGGGAATGTTCTTGGTGGTGGAGCACGACGCAAAGGGCAATAAAGCGACAAGCAGGACGGCGAGGAGGCCTATTCCCCTCGCTGTCCTGCTTGCCGTATATAGGATGTTTCGCTTCATTTGTTCTTTCTGGTTTCTTACTTCTCGTTCACTTGAATCGTGTCGCTGGGCACCCGGAGCGTGTCGCGCTTCAGGGTGGGCATCAGCGGTGTGTCGGCCTTAAAGCGGAAGATGTCGCTGAAGTTCTGCAGCGTGCGCCGCCAGATGAAGCCGGCACCAAACTCCTGCGTATAGCCGTCGAGCCAGTCGTAGGCGTTGTTCTGGTAGAACAGCGTCACGTACTTGTTGGCCGTGTCGTCGAGGCGATACTCCAGCGTCACGTTGTCAAAGAAGGAATTATTCTGGTTCTGTATCTCTGAGCCTGTTGACACCTTACCGCCCACGACGATACGCAGGCGATTGTTCCACAGACGCTTGGCAAACTTGAACGAATAGTCAGTGTGCGATGCGCCGGTAGCGTCGGTCGTGTTGTCCAGTCCGAAGGAGAGGTCGAGCGTGCGCAGGGCATTCCCGGTGATGTTGTTGATTTCCGAACTGAGGAACGAGCTGAGCGCGGAGTTCATCGAGAAGGCATTCGTGTTGCCGTCGGCCAAGTACATACCCGTAGTCAGCATTGATACGGCCAGCTTGCCGCGCTGCTCGACCGACATCGACTGCAACTCGCTGTGCAGCTCCATATCCTGCGGCGCGTCGAGCGTGAACTCCAGTCCCATATCGTTAAGCGTCTTGGTGATAATCACGCCGCAGTCGAAGGTGACGCTGCGCCCCACTCCACTCGAGTTGGACACGGTGGCTTTGGTCTGCTCGGTAGCCGTGATGTTGAGCGTAGGATTCATCGGTTCGCCCGTGAACTCTATGTAGCTGCCGTCCTGAATGGTGAAGGTCTTGAGCGGGATGACGGGCAGCGAATACTTCATCTCGCCATTGCTCAGCGTGTAGCGTCCCGTCAGTCGCAGGTTGTCGGCAGGCGTATATTGCATCCGCAGCGTGCCGCCGCCCATCAGGTCGATGTAGTTCGAGTGGTCGGTATTGAGGTAAGCCATAATGTGTGCCCCCTTCGACACCTCCATCGTGAGGTCCATATTGAAGCCGGTCAGCGGTGGCCGGTTGACCACGGTCTGCGTAGTGTCGCTGAAATCGGTGAAGCGCACCAGCTCGTCCAGCTGATTGTCTGTGGTCAGCGGCGAGTCGCGCAGGATGTAGCTCATATCTGTCGTGCCCAGCACGTCCAGCTTTCCGCGCATCTGCAAGTTCTCCACCGGCCCCGTCATCGAACCGAAGAAATTGATGAAAGCCTTTCCGTAAGCCACGCTCTTGCTGTTCTCCTTAGCACTGATGACCTGATAGTTCTGGGCCACCATCCGCAAGTCGACCGTCATCCGGTCCAGATTGGAGAAGTCGATGTTGCCTGTCAGCGTCAGCGGATTGTTGTTGTGGGCATAGATGGAGAAGTTGTCGAGCTGCATCGTTGAACCGACAATGCGCACCGGCGTATTGCCCACACGCAGATTCATACCATAGGGGATGCTGACCAGATAGGACGAGTCGAGCTGCACCACGCCGTTGACCTGCGGCCGCGACAGCGGTCCCTTCACGTCGAGCGTCCCTTCGGCATAGCCTTCGAAGCCGAAGAGCTGGTCGGGGATGAATCCGTTGACAATCTGGAGCGGCAGCCGTTCCAGCTCGAGCTTGGCGTCGAGACTACCCTCGCCGCTATTGTAATAGATACCCGAGAGCATTCCTATCTCCACGTCGTCGCGCATCAGGCGGGCTTCGAGCGCGTGGGCGTCGTCTTCTTTCTGCAAGTAGACGAATTCCGTGCTGACGTTTCCGATGGGACTGTGCTCATAGGTCATATCGTCGACCGACATCGCACTCACCACGGAGAAGCGTTTGGTCTCGTCCTGAATGATGTGGTAGTCGCCGTTCATCAGGCCGCTCATTCGCGGCACATAGGGCATCACCGACGTGATTTCGTCCAGATTGAACTGATGGAGGCTGAGCGTCAGGTCTTGCAGATTGGCCGGGTCTTGGTCTTCGCTATACAGCTTGACGCTGGTCTGGTCGTCGGCCACGAGGTCCACATTGGCCTGAACGCGCCCGCTGGCACCGAAGAAGATGTAGTTGTCGCTGTTGACGGCAAACTCCTTATAGCCCAGCGTAGGCCGCGCGGGCACCAAGTGGATGCTGATGCCGCTGTCTACCATCTCGGCCTGCGCACCGACACGGGCACCCAGCCGGTTGTCGGCATCGTAGTAGCGCACGCCCAGCGTGGCCCCGCGCTCCTGCAGCACGCCGTCGAACAGCGCGTTGAAGACGAACTGGGGGTTGCGCTTGTTGTTCTGTATCTGACCGTTGAACGACAACTGGTCGCCACGCTGCTTGAGGTTGAACGTGATGGTGTCGAGACGCGTGCCGTCATAGACCAGCGAGTGGAGATAGCCACTGCCATTGACGCCCTGCTCGGGCGAGGTTGCCAAGTCGAAGAAGAGGTCTTTGAAACTGAGCCCCTGCGTGGCGAGGATGCCGGCAATGGGATTGTCGCTGCCACTGGTAAGGCGCATCTGCACACGGGGAAGCAGCTCGCGCAGACGCGGCTGGTCGATGACCTTTCGGTCGAGCTGCCCCGTCAGCTCGTCGGCCAGTGCGGTGAACTGCTGCAACAGCTGCTCGTAACCGCCGCCGGCCTTCATCTTCAGGGCGAGGTTGCCACTGCTGACGTCGGCCCACGTGGTGTCGCGGTTGGTCAGCAGATTGAGCGTCACGTCGGTCGGCCGGTATTCCTTCTCGCCGTCAGTGACGGTCAGGTCGTTGATATATCCCTCTACCCGGTGGGCCTGATTGAGGTCGGAGGTGATGTCGAAGTGGCCGCAGAGCCCGATGGTGAGCGGTGTCTCCATTACGCGCAGCTGCATCAGGTCGGCACTGCTGATGTCGGTGCTGACGGTAGCGTCGAGCTTCCGGGTGTCTACCAGTGCGGCCGCATTGATGGTGCCGCGCAGCAGCGGATTGTCGCTGACGAGCGTAGCCTGTGCCTTTCCGTCGCGCACCTGCGCATTGGCCGTGATGTGGTCCAGATTCCAGTGGCCGTAGCCCAGATGGCTGATGGTGGCATCGGCCTGCAGCGTGGTGCGCGGCGACAGGAAGTCGACGCCCCGCCCTTTGGCCTTCAGCTGAGCCGTGACGGTATAGATGGAGTCGTGCGGCATAAAGTGGTGGATGTTCAGCTGGCGGATGTCGGCATCTACGTTGTAGCTCATCGCTGCGCTGTTGAAGCTGCCCTTCGCCTTCACCACTCCTCCGCCCTCGCGAGCCGTGACGTTGCCTGCATACAGGGGACCGTCGGCACTGACGGTACCTTCGGCCGTGATGCCGCGCGGAATGCGATAGTCGCGCTGCATCTGGCGGGGCAGCAGCGACGTGACGAAGTCGAGATTCTGGGTCTGCGCCTTAAACTGCACCTTTGCGCGCAGCCGCTTCATATCGGTCACGTTGGCGGCAAATCCGCTGGCCGTGGCCTTAAAGGCCGACGGCAGGGCAATGTCCAGCCCGGTGAAATCTACATAGTCCATATTGCCGTTGACCATTCCCCGCACCGTGAGCGGCTGGTTGGGCCAGCGCTGCTGGAACTGCTGGGGCATATCGCCGAGGAAGCGCATCAGGTCTTGCTTGCCCAGCTGAGCATTCAGCCGCAGGCGCATCTTACCCGGGTCGACCTTCTCCATCAGCGAGAGCGGCATATTCAGCTCCATCTCGATGTCGCTGTCGGGCGTGCGCAGACGGAAGCGGGGCAGGCTGATGCTGTTGTTCACCATTGCCACCGGCCCGGACAGGTCGCTCACCTGCAGCCCACTCTGCTCGCGCAAACGGGCATAGCGGATGTTGAGCCGCGCATCGGGACTATGGTAGTAGATGCTGTCGAGCCCGATATGAATGTCGCTCAGGTCTATGTGGTTGAAGTCCAGACCGTCCACGCGGGGCTCAAAGTTCTGGTCGTAGGTCAGCCGCCCGTCGGTCCAGTCGAACGAACCTACGGTATACTCCTCGCGCCCCAAGTCGACCACTGCCTCGCGCGCCACGACGCGCCCCATACGAGCCTGTACCGACATCGTGTCGCCCGGCAGATGCAGGGTAACATCGGAGCGCAAGATGCTGATGCTGTCGGCATTGATGAGCCACAGCGTCTTGGTGGTCGTAGTGTCTTCGGGGACCGAGTCGCTGAGTGCTATGTCGAAGTGGGCATCCTCCAGCTGCGCCCCGTTCACCTCTACCGTCTGGCGGTCGAGGTCGATGCCACGGCTGGTGAGGTATAGCCGGCCCAGCTGACCCTGCACGCGGGCAGCCTCCACGAGACTCAGCGTGTTGATGCGGGCATCGCTGACCTCCAGCTCGTTGATGACGACGCGCTTCTGCAGCAACGGCAACAGCTGCACATCGGCCACCAGCCGGCGCACGTCGGCAATGGTGTCCATCCGCGGCGGCATCACACTGCTGTCGGGCTGCGCCACCCGGAAGCCATCGATGCCGAGGTCGAGCGGGAATTCAAGATTAACGTGGTCGATGGTAATCTGCATCCCCGTCTTCTCCGAGACGACGGATGCCACCTTATCCACCACCCAGTTCTGAACGGGCGGCAGATAAAGCAGGACGGTCAGAAGGGCAAACAAGAGCACGGGGCTCAGCAGGATGCCCAATATCCACCACAATGCTTTCTTCATCGGAATGAATCGATATTAAAGTATCTGCAAAGTAAAAGAAAAAAATCGGAACGGCGAAATAATAGGATGAGAAATTGCAAAATAGACCCTCGAATCGGAGCGGCGAGAACAAATTCTCGCGTAAATTTAAAGAATTCTCGCGAGAATTCCGAAAATTCTCGCGAGAATTTATTCTGGGTCACGCCTATCGGAAAGCATCCCACACTGCTTCGGCGGGCAGCGGACCGCTGATGCTGACGGTCTGACGGCTGACGGGATGGGTGAACTCGACGTGGCGCGCCACGAGCGAGATGCTGCCATCGGGATTGGAACGCCGCGCGCCGTACTTCAGGTCGCCCTTAATGGGGCAGCCCATCGCTGCCAACTGACAGCGTATCTGGTGGTGGCGACCGGTGAGCAGCTGCACTTCCAGCAAATAGTAGCGCTCCGTCTGGCCGGCAAGCCGATAGCGCAGCTGCGCCAGCTTGGCACCGCGATGCCCCTCGCCGACGACGTAGCTCTTGTTTTGCTGCTCGTTGCGGACGAGCCAGTGTTCCAACAATGCCTCGTCCTGCGGCGGACGGTTCTGCACCAGTGCCCAGTAGGTCTTGTGAACCTCGCCCCGACGGAACATCTCGTTCAGCCGCGACAGGGCCTTCGACGTACGGGCAAAGACCACCAGTCCACTGACGGGCCGGTCCAGTCGGTGCACCACGCCGAGGAACACGGCACCGGGCTTCTGATACTTCTCTTTAATATAGGCCTTCACCTGCTCTGACAGCGGGACGTCGCCCGTCTTGTCGCCCTGCACAATCTCGCCGCTCTGCTTCCAGACAATGATGAGGTGGTTGTCCTCGTAGACTACTTGCATATTACTTGCTTTGCAGAAAACAAAAAGCCCCCTCTCCCACAGGAGAGGGGACTGAGGGTAGGATTATCACATATTCATACCGCCGTCGACCTGAATCACCTGACCGGTGACATACGACGACATATCTGATGCGAGGAACGTGGCCACGTTGGCAATGTCCTCGACCGTGCCGCCGCGGCGCAGCGGAATCTTCTGAATCCACTCCTTACGAATCTCGTCGGGCAGTGCCTGCGTCATTGCGGTGTCGATGAAACCCGGAGCAATGGCGTTGGCACGGATGCCACGCGAACCGATTTCCTGACCGATAGACTTGGCCAGTGCAATCAGGCCGGCCTTCGAGGCGGCGTAGTTGGCCTGTCCGGCATTGCCGTGAACACCCACGACCGAGGCCATATTGATAATGGAACCGCCCTTCTGGCGCATCATTATCGGCGTGCAGGCGTGGATGAAGTTGAAGGCCGACTTCAAGTTGACGGCAATCACGGCGTCCCACTGCTGCTCGGTCATACGCATCATCAGTCCGTCTTTCGTGATACCGGCATTGTTCACTAGAATATCAATGGAGCCAAACTCGGCCTTTACCTGATTGACCACTTCCTCTGTCTGTGCAAAATCGGCTGCATTAGAGGCATAACCCTTTGCCTTAACGCCTTTAGCGGCAATCTCGGCCTCGGTAGCCTTGCCGTTCTCATCAATGACGAGGTCTGTAAATGCCACATTGGCACCTTCCTCTGCAAACTTCAGCGCGATAGCCTTTCCGATACCGCGCGCAGCACCGGTGACCAGTGCTGTCTTACCAGCTAATAATCCTTTTGCGTTCATAAATCACTTATTTTTAATTATTTGTATTATGTTCATTTTGATGTGCTGAGGATTTGCGGCGCTGGGGCTTGGCACTTGCACAACTCCTTAATCGTTGCCCGAACCCCGACCATACTCCTTTGCGCCAATCGTGCTTCACCTCCGGATGCTCTTGCCCAGCGCACCGTAGACAAACTTGGCCACCTGCGGCTTCGTGGCCTCTTCGGTCATTCCGTGGGCTATACGCCCATAGATGTAGGGCACTTCCAATCCCTTGATGCAATAGTGGGTGATGTCGGCCACGAGGTCTACATTCTCAATATCGAACTCGCCGTCTTCCTTCCCCTCGGCAAACACCTTACGAAACAGCTCAATCTCCGCATCGTCGAAGTTCTTGCGGACTTTCTCTACCATCCAGATGTTGCGAAAGAACTCGGCACGCAGATTACCATTGCGCACTACCGTCTCGCGAATCATACTCAGATGCATATAAATCAGCTCGATAATCTTCTCCTGTGGGCGAATCTTCTTGGCCGCCACTTCGTCCAACTTGTCGGACAGACGCTCCAGCTCGCTCTCTATCACGGCATAGTAGATATCTTCTTTCGACTTGAAATAGGTGTACAGCGTGCGACGACCCTTACCCGACGAAAGCGCGATGTCGTTCATCGTCGTGTTCTCCAAGCCGTTCTTGGCAAACAGCTGGCGCGCTACGTCTACAAGTTTTTGTCTGGTCTTTGATATGGACATACTTCATCCTCCCTGTATTTTCTGGCATTGCACATTGCAGATACCGTGTGCAAAAGTAGATATTTAATTTGAAACGAGCAAACAATTTCGCCAAAATTGTTCGAAAAGTAGGCAATGGCGAAAAAAGTCGGACAAACATTTGGCCGTTTCGGAAAATAGTAGTACCTTTGCACCCGCAAATAAGGAAACATCGCGGAGTGGAGCAGTTGGTAGCTCGCCAGGCTCATAACCTGGAGGTCGCACGTTCGAATCCTGCCTCCGCAACTAAGAAAAGCCCGACAAAAGTCGGGCTTTATTCGTCTTCGGAAGGCTGCAAAAAGAGAGCCGGCGCAAGCTATAAGACCATAGCTGCGCCGGCTCTTTGCCTTTAAATATCAGAACTGCTCCAGCAGACGGATACGGTCCTCGGTGCTGGGATGCGTGCTGAACAACTCATTGACAAAGCTCATTATGCCCTGTGAGAGATGGGGCGGATGAATGATGAAGAGCTGGGCCACGTCTTCACGCTTCACGTTGCCCAAGCCGGGGGCACTGGAAATCTTGCGCAGGGCCGAAGCCAGTGCCATCGGATTGCCGCAGAGCTCGGCACCGCCCGCATCGGCCATATATTCGCGGCGGCGCGAGATGGCAAAGCGCGTAAGCAGGGTGAAGACATAGGCAATGGCCGAACAGACAAGTCCGATAAGCAGCACCACCAGTATGGAGAGCCCGTTGCCCTTCTCGTTGTTGCTGCTGGTACGCGTCGAACCGCCACCATACCACACGATATTATTCATCACGCGGATTACCATACTCATTACGGCCGAGACGATGCCCACGAAGATGATGCTCGTGATGAGCAGTCGCGTGTCGTGATTGCGGATATGCGTCAGCTCGTGGGCCAGCACGCCGGCCAGCTCGTCATCGTCCAGACGGTTCAGCAGTCCCGTGGTCACGGTGACGGCATAGCTCTTCTGGTCGATGCCACTGGCAAAAGCATTCAGCTGCGGGTCATCTACGATGTTGATCTGCGGCATCTCCATCCCACCGGCAATGCACAGATTCTCCACAATATTATATACGCGGGGATTATCGCGACGCTCCAACGGACGGGCACCCGTGGCACGACGAATCATCGAGGCGTTACTGAAGTAGGCAATGGCAAACCACACGCCTACTCCGAGGACAACCCAAGGAATGGTGGAGATGAAGTAGTCGTTGACCACGTCAACGTCCAGCTGGTTCACCATATTGCCGTACTGGTCGTAATAGTAGGTGCCGAAATAGTTGAGCAATGCAAGAAATATCCAAACCATTCCCAGCAGAATCAACGGGAACAACAGCAGCAACACAATGCTCAGCATATTGTTGCGGCGAATCTGGGTCTGTATTCCTACGTATCGCATATCAACGCTCGGCTATCAATTCTGCACAATCTGTCAAAACTTAATCTCAGGAGCTTTGTCCAGCTCAGCCCGCTCTTCCTGAGGAACTTCAAACATCGGCTCCTTATGGAAGCCAAACATCCCTGCAAGGAGATTGGACGGGAAGGTCTGCACTGCATTGTTCAACTCGCGCGTAGCCGTATTGAAGTAACGACGAGTGGCTGCCAGCTTGTTCTCAATGTCTGATATCTCGTTCTGCAACTGCAAGAAGTTCTGATTAGCCTTCAGGTCGGGATAAGCCTCTACCGACACTTTCAGCCCTGCCAGTGCTGAGGTTAGCTGGTTCTCTGCCTGAATCTTGTCATTGATGGTCTGCGCACTCATCGCAGCCGAACGGGCTTCGGTCACGCGCGTCAGCACCTCTTTCTCGTGGTCGGCATAGCCCTTCACCGTCGCTACCAGCTGCGGTATCAGGTCGTGACGTTGCTTCAGCTGCACGTCGATGTTGGCAAAAGCATTCTCGCGGTTATTGCGCAAGCGCACCAGATTGTTGTAAAGACTGACTGCGAACAATGCGAGCGCAATCACAATTAACAAAATAATAAGTCCTGTTCCCATAATCTTTCATTTAAATTAAATTCAATAATCCACCTACAAAGATAATGCCATTTTTCTTTTGACAGCCATCTTTTAAGATTTATTTTGAACTGACGCCCTCAAAAAAAATTAAATCCGACCATCTTGCCCATTCAGACAAGACAATCGGATTTATACAATGATAAACAAAGTCTCTACTTCATTTTGCTCATTACCTTCTCAAAGTATCTTTGAGTACCCTTCACTGTGTAGTTCATACCGCCATTCCACGAACGAATAGCCAGCTCTACATCATTCTTGGGATTGTAAAACGACTGGAACAGCAGGAACATCTCCTTCGATTTCTGAACGCTGTATCGGTCGTCCATCGTGTACCGCTTGTCACTCTTGCGCAACTCCAAGATACGGTTGCATTCCTTCACGAGGATAGGAGTGATCTGCAGAATGCCACACGACTTGCCGCTGACAGCCCTCGGATTTCCTTCGCTCTCCACTTCGATAATCGCATTGATAACCGGATTCCAGTCAAAATGAGCGTTTCGCTTTCCTTTAGCCCCTGCCGAAGCATTCATCGGAGCTACCATTAAAATCATTACCGTAAAACATACGATTTTCGCTATTCTCTTCATAAGTTATCCTTTTAAGCGTGACCGTCTCACCACGAGACATTCAATCGCCACACTATTGTTATCGCGCACAAAGGTACGACTATTCAGCGAAACGTCCAAACAATCCCACATTTTATAACATTGATTACCAATTAATTAACATAAATCAATCACCCCTTCCTCCTCCCTCCCTTCCCCATCAGCCATCCCCGCCTGTCTCCGCCCTTCGGTCCATCAGTATTCCCCGTCTGTCGTTCGTATCTCTCTTTCTTGTCTGTCGCGACTAAGTCGCGACCACAAAGGAAAAAAAAGAAAGAAGAGAAAGAAAAGTAGGAGAAGTGGGACCGGGGATGAAGAGAAAAGGAAAGGAAGCGGGTAATGAGAAAAGAGAAGAGTAGAAAAAGAAAACTGAGAGCAAAAGAGGAAAGACGAAAGAAGAAAAGAGAAGAAAGAGAAGCAAAGGCTGCGAAGCCCCAATCAAAAAAAAGAGTCCGCGCGGAGAATGGTTTCCTCCGCGCGGACTGCATCATAATTACAATGATTGTAAAGACAGGCAGCCTCCTACTCTCCCGCATTGCATTGCAGTACCATCGGCGCAGGCGGGCTTAACTTCTCTGTTCGGAATGGGAAGAGGTGGGACACCGCTGCAATAACCACCTGAATAGTCAGGTTGACATCGATACACAGACTTTCAATATACTATGTCACCAATACACTAATATATCACCAAGACAATGGTATAAGGTAAGGAGACAATGATATAAAAAAGGAACAATGAAACAAAGAAACACAACGACAGCCGAAAGGACGGACCACGGCGAAAAAGACTTCGGGCAATTAGTAGTGCTCGGCTTTGACGTCACCGTCTTTACACCTGCACCCTATCAACGTGGTAGTCTGCCACGACCCTATATGGAGTCCTCATCTTGCGGCTGGCTTCGTACTTAGATGCTTTCAGCGCTTATCCAATCCAGACGCGGATACCCGGCGGTGCACCTGGCGGCACAACCGGCAAACCGGAGGTCTGTCAACCACGGTCCTCTCGTACTAGTGGCCGGACCGCGCAAGACTCCTGCGCCCACGATAGATAGAGACCGAACTGTCTCACGAAAAACAACTAATCATAATTACTAATTAATCATTACTAATTAGTAATTAATCTTTACTAATTACTAATTAATACTGCGCGGCGAAAGCGTTCGGGCAATTAGTAGCGCTCGGCTTGGACGTCGCCGTC
>JAFUZD010000020.1 GCA_017476785.1 Prevotella sp.
CTGCCCAGCGCGTTCCCACTCCCACTGGTTCTACCACCATCCTGCACGCTGTCGTAAAGGGTGAGGTGACTGTTGAGGACATCAACGCCGCTATGAAGGCTGCTGCCAACGAGTCGTTCGGCTACACGGAGGAGAAGCTCGTTTCGAGCGACATCATCGGTATGAAGTTCGGTTCGCTGTTCGATGCTAACCAGACGATGGTCAGCAAGATTGGCGATGGCAACTCGCTCGTTCAGGTTGTTGCTTGGTACGACAACGAGAACTCGTACACCTCGCAGATGGTTCGCACCATCAAGTACCTCGCTGAGCTGAAATAATTGGCAATTGACAGTTGACAATTGAAAATAGAAGCCGTCCGATATTTGTCGGACGGCTTTTTTTGTTTATCTTTGCAGCGATAAAAGGCAAGAAGCGATGTTCGAGACAGAGATAGCAGCATACGAGCGCGTCCGGCAGGACTACCAGCAACGGGTGGCCGACAGGATGGGGCGTGAGGCGTGGATGGAGTACAACGAGATACTGTTCTCTGCCCACTCGTGCGCCATTGAGGGCAACTCGTTCACCGTCGACGACACGCGCCTGCTGCGCGAGCAGGGGCTGGCAATGGTGCCCGCAGGCCGCTCGCTGCTCGAGTGTATGGAAATGGCCGACCACTTCCGCGCCTTCGACTATATGGTGAGCCACTTGGACGCCCAGCTCGACGAGCCGCTGGTGAAGGAAATCAGCCGACTGACGACCGAGCACACGCTGGCCTATCGCGCCCCGGATGCCATTGCTGGTGAGTACACCACCGAGGATATGGCCGCGGGCGACACCGTCTTCGGCGACCACGAACAGCTCATTGCGCGCGTGCCCCAGCTCTTGCAGTCCACCGAGCGGGCACTGGCCGACGGGCAGCATCCGCTCGTCGTAGCTGCCAAGTTCCACGGCTACTTTGAGTATCTGCATCCCTTCCGCGACGGCAACGGCCGCACAGGCCGTCTGCTCTCCAACTTCATCCTGTTGCGCGCCGACCATCCGCTGCTCATCATCGACGTCGACGACCGTGCCGACTACATCCAAGCCCTGAAGCAGATTCGGCAGGAAGGCACCGACGAGTATCTCGTCGCCCTGTTCTTCCGCGTCGCCCAGCGGCGGATGCAGGCCGAGCTGGCGCAGAAGCGCCGCAACACCCGTCCCGTGATGTTCTTCTAAAATCCCGTTCCCCATTGTCGTTGTTTCCGAAGATGTTTTTGTTTGCGTTTGTTTCCGTGGCGCAAACCGTTTGTTTTTGTGGTGCAAACCGTTTGTTTTTGTGGTGCAAACCGTTTGTTTTTGTGGTGCAAACCATTTGTTTCTGTGGCAGGAACGAACGCTGTTGGACGCGTGAATAGAAACAGGGAAAGAAAAAAGATGGTCATATCAGCGTGAACGTGGGTGCCAACCACTGGCATCACGCAGGGCACGGGCAACTACTCCAGCCACTATCCCAACCTGCAGCTGGGAGAGTAGCCCCTTTGCACAAAAGGAAAGCCGGACGGAATGGCCGTCCGGCTTTCTTTTTTGCCTAAAAGTGCGCGCCGTTTTACGAAAAAAGCGTATCTTTGTAACCTAAACCTATTATTATGGCAGCAGAACTTGTTTATAAAGGTGGATGGCAGTGGGGCGACACCATCTTGCAGCGGCTGGAAGGCCCCATCGGCGACGGCGAGGTGTGGTATCCCAATGGCGACCATTTCAAAGGCGCCTTCCACCTGAGCTACGCCAGTATCAATGGCCCGGCCTATGCCGCTGACGGCCGCTATGAGTTTGCCGACGGCTCGTACATCGAGCAGGCTTGGATCAACACGTCGAAAGACCGCAAGCCCGAGTGGTGGGGACTGCGGGGCCTGTTCCGCATCCATCATCCCGAGGGGCCTGACAGCATCGCTATGTTCCTGCGTGGTGGCAAGCGCTACGGCTTCGAACTGTTCCTTGGCGAGAAGCCACGGGTCATTGCGTGGTATGCCGGCGAGGAGATGGCCTGTGAGCTGGAGGTGACGGACTACGCGATAGAAGGGCCTAAGGAAGACTGTATGACGCTGACACTGACCCTGCGCAATGGCACCGACGAGTATCGGGTAAGGCAGCAGGGCGGCGACTGGGAGCAGAACAACTACGATACCTATATTTATAAGCTGACCACCCGAGGCTACGTTTGGCTGCCGAACGGCGACTCCATCGACCACTACGGGAGTGGCGTCCGCCTGTTCCAACCCTACGACGGCTATCTCACGACACACTGCGCCGCCACGGGCAAGAAGCGCAGCGAACGCTGGGAAAACGGCGAGCAGAAGGAGGCTGAGGCGTGGGAATACGACACGGCTGCTGCCGAGCAGTTGCGCCTGCCACATCCCTTCGGCGGCGAGGAGCAGCTGGACGCGAAACTATGGCCCGACGGGCATCTTGTCTACGGCTACGACCAGTGGGTCTACGACGGTCCCTTAGCTGACCGCCGTCCCGAGGGTCGCGGTGTCCTTGTGGGCAATAGCTACGGCACGCGAGGCCGCCGCTACGAGGGTGAGTTCCGCAACGGCCGCTGCGAGGGGCAGGGCACATTCGTCAACGAAGAGGCCGGCCTGCGGCAGGAAGGCCAGTGGGTGGCCGGCGTCTATCAAGAGGCCGAAGCCGCCGAGACGCCCATCGTCCTCCACGCTCACTATGGTCATCGGAGCTGGAGCATCAGCAGCTCGGGCGACTGGGAATACGAGGACAGCGACGTCCCTGCCCAGCTGGGACGCCTCGGCTTCACCGGCTTCCGCGACATAGAGATAGCCCGCATAGAGCGGCACTGCATCACGCTGACTCAGGGACGCCACACCCACCTGCTCACGCCCGGCGGGCAGTTGCACTTCTCTGCCGAGATAGAGGGGCGCGAGTGGAGCGACGGCTGTGTCTACGACGGCGACGACTATTCGCTGGATTTGACGTGGAAAGAATAAAAGTACAATGGCTAACCAGCGAATGATCACCATACTCGGTCCGACAGCCAGCGGCAAGACCACGCTGGCGGCACAGTTGGCGGCGCGCATCGGCGGCGAGATTATCTCGGCCGACTCGCGTCAGGTGTACCGACATATGGACATCGGCACGGGAAAGGACTTGGCCGACTATACGGTCGGCGGAAGGCAGATACCCTATCATCTGATTGACATCGCCGAGCCCGGGACGAAGTACAACCTGTTTCAGTATCAGCAGGACTTCTTCACCGCCTACGACGACATACGCCAGCGGGGCGTCCGGCCCATCCTCTGCGGCGGCACGGGACTCTACATCGAGGCCGTGCTGCGGGGCTACCAGCTGTCGCCCGTGCCGCAGAACGACGAGCTGCGGGCCCGCTTGGAAGGCAAGCCGCTGGCCGAGCTGACCGAGCTGCTGAAAGCACTGAAGGCGAAGAACGGCTCGACGATGCACAACACGACTGACGTGGACTCTGCCCAACGGGCCATCCGCGCCATCGAGATAGAGGAATACAACCTGCACACCCCCACTGAGCGGCGGCAACTGCCCGCCGTGCCATCGGTCATCATCGGCGTGAGCATCGACCGCGAGGAGCGTCGGCGCAAGATAACCGAGCGGCTGCGCCAGCGACTGGACGAGGGAATGGTGGACGAGGTGCGGGCATTGCTGGCCGAGGGCATCGCCCCTGCTGACCTGACCTACTATGGGCTGGAGTATAAGTTCGTGACGGAATACGCAACGGGCCAGACCTCCTATGACGAGATGTTCGGCCGGCTGGAAATCGCCATCCACCAGTTTGCCAAGCGGCAGATGACGTGGTTCAGGGGAATGGAACGGCGCGGCTTCACCATCAACTGGATAGACGCCGCACTGCCGATGGAAGAGAAACTGGCTGCCGTGCAGCAACTGACTATGGACTATGAGCAATGAACTAAATAACCGATGGGGCATCCTGTACTGCCCCAAGAAAGGAAAAGGACTGAAGCACTGGCAGAAGATACAGCGGGTGTTGGACGACCGAAAGGTGGAGTACGACTTCGTGCAGAGTGAACGGAGCGACAGCGTGGAGCGGCTGGTGACGATGCTGATACGCAACGGCTACAAGACCATCGTCATCGTAGGAGGCGACTCGGCGCTGAACGATGCCGTGAACTGTCTGATGCGCGAGGAGAAACAGGTGCGCGACGGAATCGCACTGGGCGTGATTCCCAATGGAACGCTCAACGACTTTGCCCGCTTCTGGGACTTCAAAGAGGGCAACATCGAACAGACTGTGGACTGGCTGGTGAAGCACCGCACGCGTGCCGTGGATCTGGGGTGCATCCGCTATGTCAACAAACAGGGCGAGCACTGCCACCGCTACTTCCTGAACTGCATCAATATAGGCCTGATAGCCGACATAATGAACCTGCGCCGCCAGACGCGCTCGCTGCTCGGTTCGCGCACGCTCTCGTTCATTGTGTCTATCATCCTGATGATATTCCACCGCTTGGACTATAAGATGCACATCCGCATCAATGCCGACACCATCAACCGCCGCGTGCTGACGATGTGCGTCAGCAGTGGGCCGGGCTACGGGCAGACACCCAGTGCCGTGCCCTACAACGGAATGCTGGACGTGTCGGTGATTTACCATACGGAGATGCTGCAGGTGCTGGCAGGGCTGTGGCTGCTCATCACGGGCCGCTTCCTCAACCACCGCAGCGTGCATCCCTACCGTACGCGGGAGGTCGTGGTCGAAGAGGCCAAGCACGCACTGGTGGGCATTGACGGCCGTCTGGTGGACACGCCCGTGGGTGCCTACCGTATCACGGTGGAGCAGGAAGTGGTCAACTTCCTTATTCCAGACTAAGATTCACGCGGATAATCATATTTCTGTAAGCCTATCCCAGCTCGGAGATGCGGTGCAGCTCGTGCTCTCTGAGCAGCCTTATCCTGCGGCCATCCGTGGCTATCAGCCCCTCGTCGGTGAACTGAGACAGCGTGCGTATGGCATTGCTGGTCGTCATATTCGACAGGCTGGCCAGCTCCTCGCGGCGCAGCCGGATGCCCAGCGTCTGCCCGTCGTCCTCCACGCCATAGTTGTCTTTCAGCGTGAGCAGTGCCTCGGCCAGCCTTCCCCTGACGTGCTTCTGCGTCAGGTTGACCGTCCGCTCGTCGGCGTTGCCCAGATGTGACGACAGCTGACGGATGAAGAAGATGGCCACGTCGTGGTTTTCACGAATCAGCTGCTTGACGGCTTCCATCTCGACACGGCAGACGACCGACGGCTCGAAGGCCGATGCCGACGTGAGGTAGTTCTCCAGTGCGAAGCCCGCGCGATAGCCGAAATAGCCGAAAGGCCCATTCTCACTATCTGATGGCGGCCGCCGATGCCGTCTTTGAATATCTTCACCTTTCCTTGTAGCAGGCACGACAGATGTTGCGGCACCTCGCCCTCGCCGTAGATGAGGTCGTCCTTCTGGTAGCGGCAGAGCTCAATATGTGCCGTCAGATAGGCACGCTGCGCTTCGCTGAGCGGTTGCCAGAGTTCACTCATCCGTTCGGCTACGGCTCGCTTGTCAGTTTCTTTTCCCGGTAAAGTCATTGCTTCCCTCGTCGTTTTTATTGGTCTGCAAAAGTACGAAATATCCCCCAAATGGCCCGCCGAAATCGCGTTAAATCTATTCCACAACGCGTTTTTCCAATGTTTTTTTAAAAAAAGTGGGCATTTATTTTGTCATCACACTGAAATTGCTTACTTTTGGAAATGATTTTTGGAAATCTAAAATGAATTAAACCTTAATATAGGAACTATGAGTTATTTACGATTAGAAAAAGCTGTAATGACTAACCTTGAGGAGTCACTCCGTCGTGAATTGCTTCGAACCAACCGTTCTGGCGCTTATAGCGCGTCGACACTCGTCGACTGCAACACGCGCAAGTATCACGGTTTGCTCGTTGTTCCCGTGCCTGAGCTCGACGACGAGAACCACGTTCTGCTGTCGTCGCTCGACTGTACGGTGATTCAGCACGGTGCAGAGTTCAATCTGGGACTCCACAAGTATCAAGGAAACAATTTCAGCCCGAAAGGTCACAAGTACATCCGAGAGTTCACTTGTGACGTAGTGCCCACCACGCTTTACCGCGTCGGTGGCGTGTTGTTAAAGCGAGAGACCATCTTCCAGTGCTATGAAGACCGCATTCTCATTCGCTACACATTGGTCGACGCCCACTCGGCAACGACGCTGCGCTTC
>JAFUZD010000021.1 GCA_017476785.1 Prevotella sp.
AAGAGGTGGTGTAAAAACAGTCATCAGGAAGCTCCTGCCCAACTTCATTTTTGCTTATCTGACTAAAGAGGAAGCCAGACTCTTTTGCAAAGGTCCCAACTCACAGGGAATGTTATTCAATGATAGGACGCAGGAGGAGAAGAAACACATTGTGGAGTTATCCGCCATCATTTCATACTACTACAATCACTTCAAGAAAGAGAATGACGGGAAAAATCCTCCACTCACCATTCCCTATCAACAGATGAAAGACTTCATTATTGCCACCCGCACAGAGAAAGACGTGATGCCCATAGAGGATCAACAATTTCTTAAAGGAGATGAAGTGGAAGTCATAATGGGTGAGTTTAAGGGACTCCGCGGCAAAGTAATACGCGAGCAGCGCAACAAGCGGAAGCTCTACGTTCAACTATACGGCAGTACCCCTACCCTGTACGAACAAGACAACCAGCTCCGCATACTCTTTCAACTACCCTGTTTGGGCTCTTTCTGCTCAGCCCTTATCCCTACTGCCTATTTCAGAAAGATAAATTAATGTGGTAAATGAGCAAAGGCTTTTGGGTAATGCAATTTAAATAATTAAAACCATATCCGTACAAGAGAGTCTAATCGGAAAACTCTCCTGAAAAATCTAATCCATTTAATTATTATTGTGCTATCACTGTTTAATGAATTCCAACCTTACGAACGTATTCATACTAAGAAGAAGAAGCGTTGTATCATACTGAAATTGACAAACATTCTAACACATCAATACCAACGAAAAAAAATGTAAATTGTAATAACATACAAGAGTGTCAAATATATGGCAAACAACAATAGTCAAAGTTTCGTACGAGGACTTTCTTCCCAAACATTAATATCCCTAACACTTGGCGTGTTAGATATTATTTCCTTTTCAATAATGTCAAGACTTCTTACAGAAAGAGACTTTGGGTATTTTGCAGCAATAGTAGCAGTGGCATCCATTTTCAGCGCTTTGGCCGATGCTGGCGTAGGGTCTGCCATCGTACACAAAAAGAATATAAATAATGAATATATTAACAATGCATTTACTATTTGTTTCATAATAGGCATTATTGTTACGGGCATATTGTTTATTTCTGCCGATTTATTAGCAAATCTGTTTGTTGATAGCTCTATGGCTCTTCCATTAAGATTTTTTTCTGTTTCAATATTTTTTCAATGCTTGACCTCTGTAAACTTGAGTATTCTTCAGAAAAAATATCAATTTTTCAAAATGGGAATAGCCAATATAATATCGCTTATAATAACTACAATCTTAGCTGTAGTTTTAGCATTATTCGGATTAGGCTATTATTCGATTATTGCAAAAGTTGTCTTTGCATCAATATTGACCTTTGTAATATCCAAAATTCTTGCGAAAGAGAACTACTCGTTTTCAATAAACAGAGTAATCTTCAAACAAATTGTCGGATATGGCGGTTGGCTGATGTTAAGTGCTATTTTTCGGAATTGTGCCCATCAGATAGATAGATTATTAATGCCTCGTTTGTTTTCTGTAGATACATTAGGAACCTACACTAGGCCAAAAGAATTTATGTATAGTATCACACAGAAAATCAATGGAATTTTGGATACTGTAATGTTTCCTCATTTGTCTGAGATACAAGATGACACAGACAAATTAAAGAATGCATATTTATCTGCAATTTATCTGTTCGGGCTAATGGGCTTATTATTGAATTTCTTTTTTATTTTTAACAGTAAATTGCTAATCACCATTTTCTTTGGGGAAAAGTGGATATACGTTGATATTCTTTTTAAAATCTTATCCATATATCCAATATTCTTATTTTGGGGAAGGATGGGAGATATTTTTTTGAGGTCACTGGGTTTTACAAAGTACCAGTTCTATCTTCGTATATTGCAATTAATAACATCTTTAATCGCTGTCATATTGACATATCAATTGGGAATTGAAATCGTATCGTGTGCCATTATTTTTTCTTACATATGTGTGATGATAATAAAATCTGTCTTTATCGCCATAAAAATTGATGTACGGATAAATGATGTCCTCAAATCTGCAATTAAATCTTTAAGAATCACTTCTGTATATTTACCTCTTATGGGGCTTGCAGAAATCGTTATACCGAATACAATTATTGGATATTTACTACAACTTACCTGCTTTTTACTTATAAGTATTATTGCTTTCATATTCTATCCCAATTTGATAGGAAAAGAGTATGAAAGAATTGCTTATCCATTAATCCAAAAAGTGAAACTAAGAATAAGATTATGAAAAAATTATTTGCATTTTTATTGAAAATCAGAAAAGAACACATTGGGAGGCATCCCTTTTTAATTAAAATTTACAACAAGCTTAATTTCCACAAAAGGATGGAAATACAGAATCTACAAACCCACGGAAAAGAGGTTATAGAACAATTTGATAAATGTTGTAAAGATAATGGATATAAATATGCACTTGCATTTGGAACTCTTCTTGGCGCAATTCGAGATAAAGGCTTTATAAAAACTGACGACGATATTGATATGTATATGTGGATTGATGATTTTACTCCAGAGATACCTGCCCAATTACAAAAATATGGTTTTAAATGGAAACACACATTCATTGCTGACGACCAATTGTTTGGCAGGGAAGATACATTTTCCTATAAAGGTATTGATTTGGATATTTTTTATATATACAATTCTAATGAATGGGAATATCCATATTGTTGCGATTTCCCTCCTCACCCAGACTGCTCTTCTCGGTATGAATCACTCGAAAAATATGGAAATTTAATATCTCGACAACTATTCTTGCCCATCACAAAAAATTTTGTTGAAATAGATTTTCTTGGGCTTTCAATTCCAATACCAGAAAACGCAAATGAAATCCTTGAGTTCCGATATGGAGAGACATTTATGACACCAATTGCTCGATGGAATAAAGGAGCATATTCAAATGAGCATATTACAGTACGTCTAGATAAAGAAGCTGTATATATAACACACTAAGCCAATGAGCGATATTCAAATAGAAATCCCATTGTGGATTGAGTCTATTTTCTTTGCTCTATATTTTATTGTATTCTTTTTATTTGTAAAAGGATATAATGATCGGATTATATTCAGATTAAAAAGAAGATACACGTTTTCTTTTTTAGTCTTCTTTATGACAATTGCTGTCTTTTACTGTTTAGACGGTGATTATTTTAGATACAAAATGCACGTTGAAAGAGCGTCCGATGTATATAGACCTGACACTATTGAATTTGTATATCAAAGACTAGCATATTACATAAGAGGAAATTACAATTTATTTCGACTTATAGTATGGGGAGGGGCAATTTGCCTGATGGCCATAAGTACAAGGCTTATGCGCATTAACGTACTATTTATGTTAATGGCCATATACATTATTTATTATGAAAAAGTTGTATACGCTCGCGCAACGCTCGCAATGTCCATATATTTTTGTGGGATTTGCTATTTGATTTATATTATTCAAAAAAAGAAGCTTCGCTATATAGCATTTCCAATAATAATAATATTTCTATCTATATTTTTTCATCGTTCAATGGTGATGTTGGTTTTACTTACCCCCTCCATTTTTGTTCCGCTCGAGAAAAAAAATACCAGATTCTTACTTATTATTCTTTGGGGAATTATAGCAATTGCACTTACTCAGATGGACGTAATGTCTGCCCTAATGCAGAACGATGAAGAATATGAAACTAAATATGAAAAATACTCTAACCATATTAAAGGAGGGCGTTGGGCTATAGACAGCTTGAAAAGTGTTGTAAGTAGTCTCTTCAGTTATTCGCTTTTTTATATTCCTTTTTTCTATATAACAAGAGCAGTATCATCACACTGGCGGCAAATTCCGATTAGTATTAGAAGGTTATACCGAATATGCTTCTCTGTCATTACCGTCTCAACTTTCTTTTTCTTCCTATATGGAAGAGTTACGGTCTACTTTTATAGAACATTGTTTATGACAATGATTCCCATAAGTATTTTATTGACTTATTGCGTTCAATCAAGGCTATGCTCACAGAAGCAGATACAATTATTACTTAAAATTGTTTTTGTTTTTATGTTTCTACAATATATGACATCCATTTACAATTCAAATTGACGAACACGTCAGCAAATGGTTATGAAGCAATATTTAATTCGTCTCGATGACGCTTGTCCGACTATGGACAGAGATAATTGGAAAAGAATAGAAAATATTCTTGACAAGTACGAAATCAGGCCAATGGTTGGAATAATTCCTATGTGTGGGGATGAGAAAATGTTCTACAATGAGCCAGATACCAATTTTTGGGTAAAAATTCGAAGTTGGCAAGAAATAAAAGGATGGACCTTTGCAATGCACGGGTATGACCATTGCTACATAGCATCTGGAGGTATGAGTGGTTTGAATCCGATGTGGGAACGTTCAGAATTTGCAGGCCTTTCCTTAGAAAAGCAACGTGAAAAAATTCGACTGGGGGGGGTATTTTGAATGCACACAATATTAAACCTAAGTATTTTTTTGCCCCAAGCCATACTTTTGATAAGAACACGCTTAAAGCTTTGTATGAAGAGAGTGACATACGCATAATTAGCGACACGATAGGCAGATTTCCGTATAAAAAAGGAGATTTTTATTTCATTCCGCAGATTGCAGGGCATTGTTGTGAAATCCCTTTATCTGGTATATACACTTTTTGCTTACATCCAAACACTATGCAAGAAAAGGCTTTCTTTGATTTAGAATCCTTTCTAAATAAACATCATAAAGAATTCATTTCTTTTGACGACATCAATCTGATTCAATATGGAGAGAAAAAGCTTTTTGATAAAATCATATCATTGGCTTTCTTCACTTATCGACGACTTCGAATGCTAAAATAAGAATTTATTAAATAACCAGAAATGCAAAATAGACAATCACAAGCAATAATTACAATCATTGACTCCATCAACGAGACAACAATGCCATATAATGAGTTTATTCTATATCGATGCAAGCATTATCCTCACGAAAAACAAATAGTTCTGCTAACAGGATATGACATACTCATTCCCAAAGAAAGGATTCCAAAATCTATAGAGATACATATCGTAGGGAAAAATCCTTTAAAATTGCGAAAAGAGTTGAAAAGGATTATCACTGCTTTAGAAAATAATGAGATTCATTGGCTCATTCATTTACATAGTATCAGAGGAGCATTTTCTATGCTCATAGGAATGATTGGATTAGGATATAGACGGCATACAATATATTCAATCCATAGCACATACACAGGCTATAGATTTTATAACAAGATACTCTGCGCATATGATGTTCTTGCTTCAAACTTCACAACCTGTGTCAGCAAAGTTTCGTATTCTAAGTTGCCATCTTGGATAAAATCAATAAAGGGGAAGAATATAATGCCTCTGCAAAATGGGGTTAATACGGAAAGGATTGACGATGCAGAGACATTAAAGGAACACCCAATTCTACCTCCTATAATCAAATTTGTATACGTAGCAAGAATGGTAGCCCTGAAAAACCATCGGTTCCTTATAGATGTATTGTCACAGGTTCCCAATAAAGACAACATCAAGTTTGTGTTTATAGGTGCAGAAGACAAGAATGGGAAAATAAGAGAATACGCTAAAGAAAAAGGTGTAATTGACAACATTGAGTTTTCCGGCCTAATTCAGCGAGAAAAAGTGTATTCTCTATTACCAACTTATGACGTTTATATATCATCATCAACGCTGGAAGGACTGCCTGTTTCCGTCTTAGAGGGAATGTATTGTGGATTACCTGCAGTTCTTTCTGACATCCCCCAACATAAAGAAGTTTCCAACGGATGCGAATCTGTTAGGATTTTGCCGTACGATACACATCTATGGGCTGAAACAATAACAGAACTTTCCAATACTGATCAGACAAAGCTCAGAGCTATGGGAGAGGCCTGTAAGATGCATATCCGCAAACATTTTTCTTTAAGCCATATGCATCAGCAATATGATGAGCTCTACGCCCAAATACGCAAAGCATAAAGAAACCGTCGAATAGGTCAATACTATGAAAAAAACAAGAAAAAAAATAATCGCACTTCTTACAAACAACGACGATGATGTGTATTGCTTTCGTAAGGAGCTCATCGAAGCGTTGATTGAGGATGGATTTCAAATGCTTATCTCGTGTCCGGATGGTCCCAAATTCGAACTAATGCAAGGTATTCCTTTCATATATGATAATCCCGACATTGACAGAAGAGGGACAAATCCTTTGAAAGACTTCAAACTAATGGCACACTATTGGAATCTGTTTAGAAAGCATAGACCCATCATTATCCTGACTTACACAGCCAAGCCGAATGTATATGCCAGTTTGGTAGCACACCATTTAGGAATTCCAGTCATCAACAACCTGACTGGACTAGGGAGCGTGGTCAACGAAAAAGGGGTTATGAAGCACTTCATTATGTGGCTTTTCAAGAAAGCCTATCAGGAATCTGCCTGTATGATGTTCCAAAACGCGACAAATATGCAAGTAGCCATTAACGAAGGGATGGTAAAGGGACGATACAGACTGATACCGGGTTCTGGCGTAAACACGGAGAGATACCCATTGCAACCTTATCCTGACGGAGGAGACGGGAAAACAGGGGTGCCGGTGATATTTAATTATATTGGAAGAATCCTCTATGACAAAGGAGTAGACGACTATATTGAGGCTGCGAGGCGAATCAAAAAGGAGTACCCCCTGACCGAGTTCAATCTGCTTGGATTTATAGAGCCCACCGAATCGCACTATAAACAGGATATGGCTGAACTGGAAAAAATGGGCATTATCGTTTATCGGGGAAGCCAGAAAGACGTAAAACCTTATATCGCCCGTTCACACGCGACGATTCATCCTTCAACATATGGAGAGGGTATGAGCAATGTACTGCTTGAAAGCGCTTCTTCCGGAAGGCCGCTCATTACCACGAATAATCCCGGATGTCAAGAGACCGTAGAGGACGAGATAACCGGATTCATTTATGACGGAGGAGATGTGGATGCGCTGGTAGCAGCTATAAAAAGATTTCTTGCCTTGCCAAACAACCAAAGAAGGCATATGGGAGAATTGGGAAGAAAAAGAATGGAGGAGAATTTCTCAAGGAAGATTGTGGTAAAAGCATATCAGGAAGAAATAAAAAACTTAGTGTTATGACATACAAAGAGATTTATGACATCGCGATGCCTTCGGGGAAGCGTAAAGAAGAAAGGATGAACCTATGGGTAACAATAGCTGTAAGGCCACTATCGATATACCTCACAAAGCCTTTTATCGACAGGAAAGTCAAACCGACTACTATTACAAAAATTTCAGTATGGGCTAGTGTCATTGGCTTTTTCTTTCTTGTAATGAGCAATTCACTGATTTATAGTCTAATAGGCTGGCTATTCTTTTTTATCTGGGCTGTATTAGACGGAGTTGACGGAAATGTAGCTCGTTGCACTAACCAATGTTCACCATTAGGTGACTTATGGGATACGACGGGAGGCTATGCTGCTATGGTATTGATATATTTGGGGGCTGGTATTGCGGCTTTCCGTGATACTAATCTTTATGATTTCACTATAGCCCCGCATTATCTGATACTTGGAGGTGCTACAGCTATTATGTCTATCTTTCCGCGCTTGGTGCTCCACAAGAAGAAATCGTCGGGCATCGAATCTAAGGCGATAAAAGAGCTTTCTGTAAAACAGGATTTTAGCCTCAGCAAGGTAATCGGAATGAATTTAGTATCGCCATCTGGAGCATTACAATTAGTGCTATTAGCCTCAATATTGACACATACCTTAAACTACTTTATTGCAGTATATTTCTTAATTAATTTATCTATTATGATGGTAAGCCTAAGAGCATTGTTAAGAGATGATAACGTAAAAACATCTCAAATGGGGACAAAGCAAAATACCTAAAGCCATAAGTGAGACTGAAAGATGAGCAAAACGTTTCTATCCCGCCATTTTTACTGGTGAAAGTTGCTTCTAAACATCATTACCGCATTTTTGAGAAGTAATTTAAATTAAATTGCTGAAAGAACATCAAAATCTAACCAATATGATAAGCAATGAATTAATAAAAGAAAATCACGAGATTTGTCTTGAACTATTAGATAAGTTCTTAAATATTTGCGAGAGAAATCAACTAACCTATTATCTGGCTTTTGGAAGTTGTCTTGGTACTATAAGGCATAAAGGATTTATCCCGTGGGATATTAATATTGATGTATTAATGACTTTGGATGAATTTAAAAGGCTAGACGAAATAATGCAGAAAGAAAATTTAGGGGACTTCTTTTGGGGAATCCCGAAAGGCAGCTCGCGCATTTTCCCTTTACTAACAAAAAAGGGAACTTGGGATAATCCAACGCATCCGAATTTAGATTTTTCAATCTATTGTAAGGCTCCCAACAACTCTCTACTAAGATACCTATATAGAAAGACGTCGTATTTCAACATCAAGATGTACAAATTAAAGAATACGAATGTAAGGCGTGCATTCCCCTATAACATTTTAAAGGCTATGGCCTCATTGATTCCTAATAAATGGTACTTCGGCTTTGTGAATTTTATAAAGAAGTCTGATAACAGGAAATCTGCAAATTATTATCTGGTTCTTTTGCCTTCAGTGAAGGATAACAGAGAGGAGATAATGGCAAAATGGTTTGGTGAGAAGCCAACATACGGAGAATTTGAAGGACGAGAGGTCAGGATATTAGAGAAATATCACGAATATTTAACGATGCGTTATGGCAACTATATGACTCCAAAAGTATGGAAGGATAAAGGTGGGTACAAACATCTGGCCCACTAATCAACCCATAAAACCCGACAGGACCTATGAAGAAAGTAATAACTTACGGAACTTACGATTTGTTGCATCAAGGACATATTAACCTATTGCGACGAGCAAAAGAACTGGGCGATTATCTTATTGTCGGTGTGACCAGTGACAGTTTTGACCGAGGACGCGGAAAACTCAATGTGAGAAACAACGTCCTCGAACGTGTAGAAGCTGTAAAAGCCACAGGATATGCCGACGAAATAATCATTGAAGACTATTTAGGACAAAAGATAGATGACATTCAAAAGTATGATGTAGATATCTTTGCCATTGGATCTGACTGGATGGGAAAGTTTGATTATCTCAACGAATATTGCGAAGTGGTTTACCTCCCGAGGACGAAAGGTATTTCAAGCACTCAACTACGTGATGAAAGTCAAGACATCTATAGAATTGGTATTATTGGGACAGGCCGGATTGCAAAAAGATTTGTCCCAGAATCAAAGGTTGTGAATGGGGTAAATGTCGTTGCAGCATATAATCCAGATGCGGAGGAAGCTGAGGCATTTTCAAAGCAATTCAAAATCGCCCATTATTCCGATTTTGACACGTTTTTAGATTATGTGGATGCAGTTTACATAGCATCTCCGCATTTGACACATTATGATTATATTAAAAAATCATTGACTGCAAATAAACATATACTTTGTGAAATCCCTTTAGTGCTAAAAAGGAAAGAGGCGGTAGAACTTTACAAACTTGCAGAAGAAAGAAATCTTGTACTGTTGGAAGCGAGTAAAACTGCACATTGTCCCGGATTTATGCACTTGATAACACTCGTAAAAAGCGGAGTAATCGGTGATGTCGTTGATGTGCGTGCATCCTTATCAAAGATGGTAACAGGCAATACAAGAGAACTAAAGTCTTGTGAAGCTGGGGGTGCGATGACAGAACACGCTTCCCTAACCCTTTTACCGATAATAAAATTACTTGGTAAGGATTTCGTAGACATCAATTTCCATTCTAAAATAGAAAATGGGGTTGATATATTCACAAAAGGTGTCATAAACTATTCTCACGCTGTATCTACGATTACGCTTGGTATTGGGGTAAAAACTGAAGGAAACTTAGTCATATCTGGCACTAAAGGATATGTCTATGTACCAGCTCCGTGGTGGCTGACAGACTATTTTGAAGTCCGATATGAAGATCAGACAAAGAACAAAAAGTATTTCTACTCTTATGACGGAGACGGATTAAGATACGAGATACAAGAATTTATTTCTATGATTGTAAATGGCCGACTGAGTTCTTATCGGCTAAGGAGAAAGGAAAGCATTGTCATCGCAGAAATTATAGAAAAGTATCGTAACAAAGCAAATGTGGTAGTGATATGAAAAGAATTTTGAT
Organism: Prevotella sp.; assembly: GCA_017476785.1. Lineage (GTDB taxonomy): Bacteria > Bacteroidota > Bacteroidia > Bacteroidales > Bacteroidaceae > Prevotella. The sequence continues at coordinate 10,223 of JAFUZD010000021.1, forward strand.
TGTTGGTGGCGCCAATGGAATCGGATTGTCCATTGCCAAAGTTTTAGCCCATCGTGAAAATGTGGAAAAAGTCTATATCGTAGACAAAGTCCCTCTTGCTAAAGAATACCGAGAAGCAAAAATTGACAGTTTTAAATTTGACCTAACTAATGATGATTATAGCCTGTTTGAGCGGTTTGATGATATTGACGGTCTTATGATTACCGCTGGATTTGGAAGACTTGCATTGTTCGCCAAAGTGCCCGAAGAGATGATTGCTACTTATTTTAATGTCAACACTATAGCTGTCATAAGAGTCATCAAGCATTTCTACGACCGGCTTATATCTGACAAAGATTTCTTCTGCGGAGTGATGGTCAGCATCTCAGGGTTTATGTCATCCCCCTTCTTTTCGCTATATGGTGCCACAAAAGCGGCCTTAAAGATATTCATAGAAAGCGTCAATGTTGAGATAGAAAAGGCCGGTTCGTCCAATAGGATATTGAATGTAAGTCCGGGAAGTATCAAAGGCACCAGTTTTAACGCAGGCCCGACAAATCTTTCAATAACGGAACCACTTGCGAAGCAGATTATCCACCATTTGGAAAACAAAGACGACCTCTTCATACCACAATATGAAGAAGTATTCCAGCACGTTCTCCAGCGCTATCACGATGACTTTAGGACTGAGGGACGGCATAGTTATGAATACAAGCTAAATAGTGGAAGAATATAAGTTCAACAATGCATCAAAATATGGGAGGTATACCAATTGTCATCAATGATGGATAGCATTTGCCTTTTTGAACTACTACGCTATGCCATCGGGAAATCTGACATTTGCAATAAGTCTATTGGTATAGATTGGGATCGGATATATGGCTATGCACAAGGCCAAGGGGTTACCGCACTCGTGTTTGATGCCATAGACCGCAGCTATAGCAGTAGGCATCCATTGAATATAGGTTTCAAGACCAAAATGAACTGGATTGGGGATGTGCAACAAATGGAGGCTATTTATGACCTCCACAAGAATATTATTATCAACTTGGCAAAATTTTATCAGCAATGCGGAATCAGAATGATGTTGTTAAAAGGCATCGGATTAAGTTACGACTATCCTATACCAAACCATAGGCCCTGTGGAGATATTGATATCTATCTGTATGGAGATTTAAAGAGAGGTGATAGATTAATTAAGGAACAATTTGGAGTGACAATTGATACTGACTATCATAAGCACACTGTTTTCGAACTTGGAGGAGTAAAAATAGAGAACCACTATGACTTTGCTAATTATCACAAGCATTGGTCATCCAAGCGACTTGATAAATGGCTAAAACAGGAAGCTGAGAATAGTTACCATACAAACAATAATATTTGGTTGCCATCACCAAATTTCAATGCCATCTTTTTAGTTCGACACGCTGCCAGTCACTTCGCAGCAGAGGGGATTACGATTCGCCATCTTCTTGATTGGGCTTTTTTTGTAGAAAAGCATTACAACGAAGTAGATTGGGAATGGCAATGGAAAATTTGCAAAGAACAGAATATGAATCAGTTCTTATTAGCTGTCAACAATATATGCGTGAGGTATCTAGGCTTTGATAATTTAATATTCAGAACTGGAGGTGATGAAAATTTGACGGAGCGCATTCTGAACGACATCCTACAGCCAGAATTCCAAGAGAAGAATCCGACAAATGTGTTGCCTTATGTACTGTCAAGGGGGAAACGGTGGTGGGCAAACAGATGGAAGCATAGAATTGTGTATCCAGAAGGAATGCTAACAACCTTATTCTCACAGATAAGTGCTCATTTGATGAAACCTGCAACCTTAGGAAATAATAAAGGATAAAAAAGCAAATAAATAAACATTAATATAAATATACACATAGAATATGAAAGTACCATTTTCACCTCCTGATATGACAGAACAGGAGGCAAATCTCGTAAAAGAAGCCATCCTGTCCGGGTGGATTACGACTGGCCCAAGAACAAAGGAGTTTGAACAATTGATAGCATTGTGCTGTCAAACGAAAAAAGCCGTATGCCTAAACTCTGCCACGGCGTGTATGGAGAGTATCTTAAGAGTATTGGGGGTTGGTCCCGGTGATGAAGTAATTACTTCTGCCTATACCTATACGGCTACAGCCAGTGTGATTTGTCACGTTGGAGCAAAGGTTGTGCTAATTGACACGAAGCAGGGTTCGTTTGAGATGGACTATGAGAAATTAGCAGATGCTATTACGGAACATACAAAAGTTGTAATTCCCGTAGACCTCGGTGGTTTGCCGTGCGATTACGACACAATTTTTGCTGCCATAGAAAGCAAGAAGCATCTGTTCAATGCCAATAATGAGATTCAAAAAATATTTGGACGGGTGGTCGTACTGGCTGATGCTGCTCACGCCTTTGGTGCAAAGTGGCACGGGAAAATGGTAGGGGAGATTGCTGATTTTACCTCATTTTCATTCCACGCTGTAAAGAATTTGACAACAGCCGAGGGGGGCGCATTAACGTGGATTTCCCGCAATGGTATAGATGATGAAAAGCTCTACAAACAATTTCAGTTGCTAAGCCTGCACGGACAAGACAAAGATGCCCTGGCCAAAACGCAATTAGGAGCTTGGGAATATGACATTGTTGCACCGTTCTACAAATGCAATATGACAGACATTATGGCGGCAATTGGATTAGCACAACTAAAGCGTTACCCTGAAATGTTGTACCGCCGCCGTCAGATGATTGTACGCTACAACGAGGCCTTTAAGGAGCTTCCCGTACAAGTATTAAACCACTATCCTGCAGACGATCCTACTACACAATCAAGCGGACACCTATATATCACTCGCCTTTTAGGTAAAACGATGGAAGACCGCAACGCATTCATCATCAAAATGGCAGAACGTGATATCGCCTGCAACGTTCATTATAAACCACTACCAATGATGACGGCATATAAGGCACTCGGTCATAACATCCAAGACTATCCAAACGCATACGAGATGTTTCATAACGAAGTGACACTACCATTGAATACAAAGATGACAGACGAAATGGTGGATTATGTCATCAATAACTTTCTAGAACTTGCTGCTAAATGATTCGACTTCTTGATATGATATTCTCAGGAATAGGACTGATTCTTTTGTCCCCCCTTTTCTTGTTATTCTATATCTTAATAAGGATGGAGAGTAAAGGAGGCGGATTCTATACCCAGACCCGTATAGGCAAGGACAGAAAACCATTCAAACTGTACAAGTTTCGTTCTATGCGAAAAGATGCGGACAAAGGTAGCCTGATAACCATTGGAGGCGATGACCCACGAATTACTTACATTGGGCACTTTATTCGCAAATACAAAATTGATGAACTACCACAACTATGGAATGTATTTATCGGGAATATGAGTCTTGTCGGACCGCGACCAGAGGTTGAGCGATACATCCGATACTATACAAATGAGCAACTCAAAGTTTTATCGGTTCGGCCTGGTATTACAGACTGGGCATCAATTAAATACGTGGATGAAAATACCATTCTCGGTCAGGCAGAAAATCCTGACAAAGTCTACATTGAACAGATTATGCCTGATAAAATTCACTATAATATGAAGTGGATTGATAATCAGAGTGTCGTAGAGTATTTTAGAATAATCTTTAATACCTTCTTCAAGATTGCAAGATAGTTTCGTACCAATAAAAAGCGAAAATGAAAAGCATTCTGAAAGCCATTTGGCATTTCTGTTGCTATCTATTCTGGCCAAGATGGGGACACCATACAAAGAATAAAAATCCCAATAAAAGAATGGAGTGGTAACACTATCGTATGACTACCCGATACATAAAAAGATTACGCCCCGCAACTTCTTCCTCTGCTGGAAAAAATCCACAACTTCTATAAAAGGGAACGGCTGTATAATCACTATGTTTAAGTGCACGAACTGTAACAAAATCACTATGAATATCGGGATTATGCGCCACTTGGTTCATAATACTCTCAATAATAAACGACCCGATATGCTGACGCTGACGATTTACAGAAACTGCAAGATAGGTAATCTCAACTGCATCAAAAAAAGGTTTAAACCAATATGAATTGTCTATATCTTGAATATTTTGCGGACTAGGCTTCGTCCCTTCTTTCATCTTATTCTTGACGACTTCTGATAAACAAAGATTATGCTGGTCAAGACAATACATTGCCACTATCTCTTCTCCTTCCCGAATAATATACATTTGGCAACTACCCATCCAAATGTATTCTTGCAACTCTTTATGGATGAATTCATCCATAGAGTCTATACCACACGAAAAATGCGAGAGGATACTGGCATCTGCTATCCTCTCGAAGATGAGTTGCTTAGGCGTATCAGAGTTACTTCCAGACTGCATTATATTCCTGCAAGATTCTTGCTGAACGGTCTGCAATATTCTTGTCAGACTCATTTTTCAGACCTTGATAAGCCCGACGCGCTGCCTCGCGTATTTCATCGGCATAAGCACCTGTCACAACTGGTGTTTCTTTGTTATCAATTCCTAACATATCTCTTTTGTATCAAAATTACACTGCAAAGATACGAAAAGTTTTTGACTACGCAAAAATTCTAGGATAATTGAATATGAATTCGCTGAGAAATTATCAAACCGATATGCTTCAACGCCTGCATAAAGCTTGGATTCGGAACCAAAGCGTGATGGTGCAAATGCCCACGGGAACGGGCAAAACCGTGCTTCTTGCGGAAGTAATCCGTGAGACGTTGGACAGTGGTACATCACCGGTAGGGAGTGAAAAGGCTGGAGTGCTTATCGTGGCACACCGGCGAGAACTTGTAGAGCAGATTAAGCAGACGATAGATTCTTTCGGAATCGACAGGGAGAGGGAATCTGTGCGCGTGGAGAGCATTCAGAAACTGTCAAGACACATCAGCGAAATTGACTATAAACTTGCCTTGGTCATCATCGACGAAGCTCATCACGCGTTGGCCAAGACCTATCGGATGCTGTGGGAGAAATGGCCAAAAGTAAAATTTTTAGGCTTAACGGCCACGCCGTGCCGACTGAACAATGCACCATTCACTGACTTGTTCCAGACGCTCTTGCAGTCCTATTCCATCCAAGAATTTATCGATAAGGGGTGGCTGAGTGATTTCGAGTACGTATCTGCTGCTCCTAACAGCGCAGCGATGAAACAAATTCGATCGCTGCAGAAACGCGGAGCGGATGGAGATTATCAGCAGAAAGAATTGGCTACCGTAATGGACGTACCGGAGTCAATAGAGCATCTGTACAAGACGTATAAGCAGTTTGCCGACGGCAAAAAGGGAATCGTGTATGCAATTGACCGCAAACACGCACGACATATCACAGAATATTATCGGGCACAAGGCGTGAATTGCTGCTTGATTGACGGAAAAACATCTGTTCTGGAGCGAAAAAAATTAATTGATGACTATCTTACTGGAAAAATCAACGTACTGACTTCTATTGACTGTTTTTCTGAGGGATTTGACGCTCCGGAGGTAGAGTTTATTCAGTTAGCCCGCCCCACCCTGTCGCTATCAAAATATCTACAGCAGGTAGGACGCGGTATGCGGGTCAGCCGGGGAAAACCACACGTATTGATACTTGACAACGTTGGACTATACCAGATTTTCGGATTACCAACAGAAGAAAGAGACTGGCGACTGACATTTTATGGACAAACCAATGGGAAAGGCACAACAAATGGCAGTAGATGCGTGATACTTGACGAAGAAAGAGGAGAAAAGGAACTGGTAAACCTACAAATGGTTCGTATCAAGAAAAGCGGTAAGCGAGGTACGGGTCTTGAAATATTTTTGAAAGATGGAAAATACGGAATACGCAATAACGGACACATCAGCTGTCCTGCCCGCTTCAAAGAGATTGTTAGACTAAATATCAAAGACTACTATGCGACGGGAATTTACAGTGGATTTTTGAATAACTGTTATGTGGAGTTTGCCACATTGATAGACAGAAAAGGAATTGACCTTGACGTCAGACTTTTCAAGAATGTGATATGGAAAGGCAGCTATTTTTACAGCAACTACAAGCCACGTGGATACAAGAAAGGAGGCCATTTCTGGTCTGTGTATTGGGATCCAAAAGGGAATTGCTACTATGACTATGATCCGAGATTTCACATAATTGCCGGCGTAGAGGTTGCAGAAACACACGAACACTTCAACCCCCAAGCTCTATGCTACAAGCTACGATATAATATAGGTAATGTGAGTCCTCGCTTCAATTATAATGAGATATTCTACAACCGTCAAATCATCATAGCACGCGATTATCTAATCGTAAAAAAAGACCATAATCACGCCTATCAGATTTGTGCTTTCTTGAATGACAGTGTTTTAGTACGCCAAGAGGGTGAGAATAGATTTCTACAAATTTATATGGATGGGAGAAAAGGAGGGCAATACCACAGCATTCCGCCAAATGCCAAACAATCCATTTTACAAGTGCAGATGCTTGGTCTGAAACGAATCTGAGTAATTGAATCATTACTCTTACGTATAGAGCGCATCTATAAGGCTATAATCCCCGAGCCTTATAGATGCGCTCTTTGGCCTCGTTGATTTCCTGTAACTTCTTCTCTGCCGCACGCCTTACATCCTCGCCCAGTGCTGCCACGCGGTCGGGATGGTGCTGCAGTGCCAGCCGCTTATAGGCGCGCTTCACCTCGTCGTCGGTAGCCTGCGGCGAGACCCCGAGCACCCGATAGGCATCGTCGAGCGACTGCCCACCCAGACTGAGCAGCGAATCGACCTCGCTGGGAGAGAGGCGCATCCACGCCGCCACCTGCTTCAGTGCCGCCACCTCGCTGGCATCCACGCGCCCATCGGCCTTCGCTATCTCGGCCAAGAATGCCAGCAGCTGCAGCCGCTGGCTGTGGTCCATATTGAGTGCTATCTGTGCACAGCTGGAGGCCACGGTCTGCTGGAACGACTGTGCGCCCACGCGTTTCTGTTCGTCGAACAGCCGTCGCAGGACAGTGTCACCCTGCGTCACGGCGGCATCGCCGAAGTTCTGGCGCAGCATCTGCCTCACCAGCTCCATCTCGGAGTGCATCACGCGGCCGTCGGCACGTATGATATAGGCCGCGAGCACCAAGAGCGAGAAGAGGAAGCTATTGCGCTGCCCCTCGTACTGCTGCCGCTGCTGCGTGGCATAACCGCTCTGTCCGTCGAAAGTGCCCTGCGTCTCGGGCGTATTCACGGCATCGAGCATCGTATCAAACAGTCCACCTAACACGATTCCGGCCAGTGCCCCCAGCGGGCCTCCGGCCATCCATCCTATAAATCCACCTATCCATCTTCCTGCTGCCATTGTTCTTTTGAGTTTTGCGTTGAGTGTTTTATGTTAAGAGTTGAAATCCTGCGTTCGCAGTTTCTGCTTTTCAGTAATCGAGCAAACACCGTGCCATTTCCACCATCATCGTCGCTGCCGCTCGCACAGATACATTCCTACAAGTATCATAGCCGAGCCCAGCAGGAAGTAGAGCGTAATCTGCTCGCCGAGCAACCACCAAGCAAAGAGGATGGTGGCTATGGGGTTGATGTACACATAGTTGGTCGTGATGACGGCTCCCAGCTTCTTGATGAGCCACGTCCACACCAGAAAGCACAGCAGCGAGGCGATGCAGCCCAGAAAGAGCAGATTGGCTATCACGTCGGGCTGCAACAGCAGGGCCAGCGGCGGGAATCCGGGCACCAGCAGATAGTAGGGAATCATTGTCAGCAGACCGTAGAAGAACACCTTACGCGTAATAAATACGGTGTCGTAGCGATGGCCGATGGGAATCATCAGCAACGAATAGACTGCCCAGCACAGGCAGGCACTGAAGGCCAGCAAGTCGCCTAAGGGCGACAGATGGAGTACGAAGTGGCCGTTGAGCACCACGATGGCCATACCCACACAGGCCAGCAACGACCCCAACAGCTGTGCGCGGTTGAAGCGTTCGCTGCGATAGACCATCCCGATGAGCAGGGCGGCAAACAGCGGGCAGGAGCACACGATGAGCGAGGTGTTGGTGGCCGTGGTGTAGAGCAGGGCGGCATTCTCGGTCAGGAAGTAGAGCGAGCCGCCGCTGACACCCAGCCCGACCATCATCAGCTCGTCGTGCAGCGTGGCCGACAAGAAGCGCGGTGCTGCTCCCTGACGGCGCGCCCACTTGGCCAGCTCGACAATGACCAACAAAAAATAGGCTATCGCAAAGCGCAACGTGAAGATGTGCGCCGGCGACAGCCCATTCTGTAAGAGCATCTTGGTAAATACGAACGTGCTTCCCCAAATGGTGACGGTGAGGAAAGCCAGCAGATGGTAGATCATTGCTTTATCTCTATGTCGCGCCTCACGTTGTCGCGTATCTTGGTCAGATAGCGCTTCATTCCGTCGGCATCCTTATGGTCGATGATCTCGAGCAGTTCCTTCAACTCGGTGCGAATCTGCGACACCTGATCGTGCGTATAGGGATTGAACAGGATTTCCTGCAACAGATAGTCGTCCTCGTTGAGCACGCCCTTCGCAATGCGCATATGGCGTTTGAAGGTCGTGCCGGGGGCGTCCTGATGCTTCATCACGGCAGCAAAGACGAACGTGGAAACAAAGGGGATGGACAGCGAGTAGGCCACGGTGCGGTCGTGTTCGTCAAAGGAGTATTCGTAGATGTTGAGCCCCAGCTTCTGATAGAGGTCTCTGAAGAACAGCCGCCCGATGAAGTCGCCCTCGTTGATAATGATGGCGTTCTCCTCGCTGAGCTGGTTCAGGTTGGCAAAGGTGGGGCCAAACATCGGGTGCGACGAGGCATAGTGCATCCCCGTCGATTCGTAGAATTCTTTCAGTCCGGTCTTCACGCTGGAGATGTCGGTGATGATGCAGTCCTTCGGCAGATAGGGTATCACCTCGTTAAACGCCGGAATCGTGTACTTCACCGTGACGGCATTGACGACAAGCTCCGGTGCGAAGTCCCGGATTTCCTCCAGCTGCGTAAACCGCTGGCAGTTGTACGTGAAGCGCATCCGCTTGGCATCTTTCTCGTAGACGGCCACCTCGTGGTCAAAGCTGAGCAGGTCGATGAAGAAGCTCCCCATCTTTCCTGCTCCCATTATCAGTATCTTCATAGACCGCTCACTTATTAATAATCTCCACTTGCTGGCGCACGCTCTCCTCGTGGATGCCCTCGAACACCTTAGCCACGAAATGGGCATCCATTCCGCAGAGGGCTCCCTGCGCGCCGCGCTTCTCCAGAATCTCGTTGTAGCGAGCCGTCTGCAGCACGGTCATATTGTGTTCCTTCTTGTACTGGCCGATTTCGCGGCAGACGCGCATTCGCTTGGCCAGCAGGTCCATCAGCTGGTTGTCCAGCTCATCAATCTGCTTGCGCAACTGGCTGATGCCTTCGGTCGTGACCGTCTCGTCGCGCACCACCAACAGCGACAGGATATAGTCGAGCACGTCGGGCGTCACCTGCTGCTTGGCGTCGCTCCAAGCCTTGTCGGGGTCGCAGTGGCTCTCTACTATCAGTCCCTCGAAGCCCAGATCCATTGCCTGCTGGCACAGCGGGGCTATCAGCTCGCGGCGGCCGCCGATGTGGCTGGGGTCGTTGATGATGGGCAGCTCGGGAATGCGGCGATGCAACTCAATGGGAATCTGCCACATCGGCAGATTGCGGTAGATCTTCTTGTCGTACGAAGAGAAACCGCGATGGATGGCACCCAGCCGCTTCACACCGGCTTGGTTGATGCGCTCCAGCGCGCCAATCCACAACTCCAAGTCGGGGTTCACGGGATTCTTCACCAGCACGGGCACGTCGAGTCCCTTCATCGCGTCGGCCAGTGCCTGCATAGCAAAGGGATTGGCCGACGTGCGGGCACCCACCCAGAGGATGTCGACATCGTATTTCATCGCCAGCTCTACGTGCTCGGGGGTGGCCACCTCGGTAGCCACCTTCATCTTCGTCTCACGCTTCACTTGCTGCATCCACGGCAACGCCTTCTCGCCATTGCCCTCGAATCCTCCGGGCTTGGTGCGCGGCTTCCAGATGCCGGCACGGAACATATGGCAGCCGTACGAAGCCAGCTCCTTAGCGGTTGTCATCACTTGCTCTTCGGTCTCGGCACTGCACGGGCCGGCAATCACGAACGGGCGTTCATTGTCACTCGGAAGTCTCAGGGGTTCTAATTCTAATTCCATATTGCTTGTATTCTTTCTAATGCATTTTGTAATTTCTCCTCTTTCGCGCAGAGCGAGATGCGGATGTAACGGTCGCCGTTGGAGCCAAAGATGAAGCCGGGGGTGATAAAGACACGCGCCTCGTGGAGCACGCGCTCGGTCAGCTCTTCTGCATTCTGATATCCGGCCGGAATCTTGCCCCAGAGGAACATTCCCACCTGATGGGCATCGAACGTGCAGCCCAGCTGACGCATAATCTGCTCGGCATAGCGGCGGCGGCGCTGATAGGTCAGGATATTGGCCTCGCGATGCCACTCCTCGATATTGCGATAAGCCTAGGCGGCGGACAACTGCAACCCGCGGAAGGGACCACTGTCGATGTTGCTCTTCACCTTCATATTCCAC
>JAFUZD010000022.1 GCA_017476785.1 Prevotella sp.
CATCACCTCATTGCCCCACGTGCCCGCCGCCATCCGGCAGACGCGAACACCGCGGAACTCGCTGACCAACGGGAAGTTGACGTTCAGACACACGCCGCGCGGCAGTCCTGCCGCCAGCAGTTGCTGCACCATCTGGCGCACATAAGGCTCCAGCGGACTGAAGTCGGCGTCGGCCCGGTGGTCGCAGAGCGAGAAAGCCACCGAGGGGATATACTTCATACACCCCTCGAGCGTGACGCCCATCGTGCCGCTGTAATGCGTGTTGACCGAGGCATTGTCGCCGTGGTTGATGCCGCCGATGACCAAGGCAGGACGGCGCTGGGGCGTCAGTTCGGCCAGTGCCATCTTCACGCAGTCCACGGGGGTGCCGTTGCACGACCACACATCGACGCCCGGCTCGCTGCGGCGGTGGGTCAGTGTCAGCGGAATGCCGGCCGAGAAGGCACAGGCATAGCCGCTGCGCGCAGCATCGGGAGCACACACCAGCACGTCGGCCAGCGGGCGCACCATCTCTACGAGGCAGTTGATGCCCCGCGCTTCGTAGCCGTCGTCGTTGGAGATTAATATCAGAGGTCTTTCGTTTTCCATTTCCTTCTTTCCCTTTCTTTTGCCTGCAAAGGTAGTGAAAATATTCTTTACGATAGCATAAGCTGCTTGTTTTTGCCTTAAAAACTTTTTGTTTCCGTCACGAAAACCGTTTGTTCTTGACACAGAAACAGGCTGTTTATGCCACGGAAACAAAACGCGAACGGTAGCGAATGCGAGGACACGCGCGTTAAAAAAGGTTCACAATACGCGGTTTCTCACATAAAATTAGTATCTTTGCATCCTATTATCGGTATATCAGACATAGAAATATGGGAAAGATTATTGCAATAGCAAACCAGAAAGGTGGCGTGGGCAAGACCACCACAACCATCAACCTCGCCGCATCGCTGGCCACACTGGAGAAGACGGTGCTCGTAATAGATGCCGACCCGCAGGCTAACTCATCAAGCGGTCTGGGCGTGAACATCCAAGAGGTGGACTGCTCGCTCTACGAATGCATCATCAACAAGGCCGACGTGCGCGACGCCATCTACACCACCGACATCGAGGGACTGGACATCATACCCAGCCACATCGACCTTGTGGGCGCCGAAATCGAGATGCTCAACCTGCCCAACCGCGAGAAAATCATCAGTCAGCTGCTGGAGCCGCTGCGCAACGAATACGACTATATCATCATCGACTGCCTGCCGTCGCTGGGCCTCATCACGGTCAACTCGCTGACGGCTGCCGACTCGGTCATCATCCCCGTGCAGTGCGAATACTTCGCATTGGAGGGCATCTCCAAGCTGCTCAACACCATCAAGATCATCAAGAGCAAGCTAAACCCGAAACTGGAGATTGAGGGATTCCTGCTGACGATGTACGACTCGCGTCTCCGTCTGGCCAACCAGATTTACGACGAGGTGAAGCGCCACTTCCAAGAGCTGGTGTTCAAGACGGTGATTCAGCGCAACGTGAAGCTCTCTGAAAGCCCGTCG
>JAFUZD010000023.1 GCA_017476785.1 Prevotella sp.
AGTTACAACATTTTTCCCATATAGAAGCAAAAATCGTGGAAAAACCTAACCGGAACTCGGAACCCACCTACAACCCACCCCCATCCCCTCCCGAAGGGAGGGGCGTTTAGGTTGTTTTTGTGCTTGTAGTAGCCAAACTCCCCTCCCGTAGGGAGGGGATGGGGGTGGGTTGTAGGTGGGCTCCGGGGGTGGGCCTTCAAAAAAAACTCCCCGCTCCAACTGAATGGAGCAGGGAGCTTTGCTATTCCACCTCCCCTCCCGTCGGGAGGGGTCGGGGGTGGGTTTTACTTCACAATCACCTTCTTACCGTTGATGACGTAGATGCCCTTCTGCAGGCCCTGTACGTTCGTAGCCTGACGGCGTACCAGCTGACCGCCTACCGAGTAGACGTTGAACGGCTGGCCGTTGGTGATGATGGCGTTGATGCCCGTGGCAATAGCGGTCGTAGCAGCTACGGGACCCGACTCCACACCGTTCTTGTAGACTACCGTCACCTGATAGTTGTACTCGGTGTCGTCCTCCACCTCGGTGTCGGTGAAGCTGGTGCTCGTGGTCTCGGCAATCAGCTCGCCGTCACGGTATACGCGATAGAAGTCAACATCGCCGTTGGGGTTGCCCTCGATGATCTCGTAGGTCACGTCGTCAATATAGAAGTAGTATGCGTCGTCACCGTTGGTGGTGTGGCGGATGGCGAAATACTTCGTGCCCTCGGGCAGGCTGACGGTCCGCTCTACCCAGTCCTCACTGCTCTCAGCGTACGACTGCAACAGCGTGAAGTCGGCGGGAGCATTGCCCGTGGTAGAGGTGAGCACTTCGTAGGTAGCGTCGGCATTCCAGCCTACGGGACGTACGTAGAACGTCACATCCTGTGCGTTGCCAGACAGCTGCGGGCTGATAGCCCAGTCGTCATTGTCGCTGTAGTCATCGTTATAGATAGAGAACAGTGCCTTATTGCCGGTGCGTGCATCGAGCTGACCGGTATAGTTGTTGAGTGCATCGTCCAAGTCATAGCCACCATAGTTGCTGTCGTCGAAGACGATGAAGGCAAACGGTGAGCCTTGGTTGGTGAATTCCAGACCGTTGATAAGACCACCCGTTACGGCAGCGTCGCCGTCGTAGAGTGTCCAGCCGCCTATGCCGGTGATAGCCCACGAGTCGTAATCCTCGAAGCTCTCGGTGACAGTCTGTACGGTAGCCTCGGTGACAGGAGCCGTCCAAGCCAGTGCTACGCTCAGGTTGTCAATGTCGTCGGTATTGGCCGTAGCAGTCAGGTCGCTGGCGGTGACGACGTCAGACGACTTGAGGCTGATGATGGCCTCTGCCGTGTTGTCCTCGTCGTTCTCCTCGTCGGCAATGGTTACCTCGGCCTTAGCGGTGAGCTGCTCGGCAGCCTCTACCAGCTTCACGTCGTAGGTGTAGACCAGCGTCTTCGACTCGAAGGCAGCCAGCTTGCCGCCTACGGTGTAGTTCACCACTACGTCGTCGCCCACGGTCAGCTTCAGCTTGAAGCCGTCCACGTCTTCCTCACCCTCGTTGTTCACGCGTACGGCGATAGAAGCGGTGGTGCCGCGCTGCACTTCCTCAGGAGCACTCACGTCGACCGAGAGGTCTTTCTGGTAGAAGTCAGCAATCTTCAGCTGGTCAATCTCGAAGAGGTCGTAAGCTTGGGTGTTGGTACCGATAAGGGCAAAGTCGATCTGGATGAACGGCTCGTTGATGAACTCGCTCAGGTCATACTTTGATACGGTCCACTCTTCGTTGATTTCGGTCAGCGCCTGACCGTTATCGCCGTTGAGGAAGTGGTAGTTGCCCTCGCTGTCGATGACAGAGACGAAGAGGGTAGCAGCCTCTGCATAGTCCAGATGCTTGAAGACGAGCTTCGGAGCAACGGCACCTGCCAGCGAAATCTTACCCGAGGTCAGCTCGGCAAAGTCGCCCGTGGCGCCTACCAGTGCGATGGCATAGCCGTCGCCGTCGGCACTCTCTTGGAAGCGCATCAGACCGCCATAGCTGTTTACAGCCTCGCTGTTGTCAATCCAGAGACGGTCGTCCTCGCCGTTGAAGAATAAGGGGTCGTCCTGCTGGGTCCAGTCGGCAAAGCCTTCGGTCAGCGGCAGCACGTAGGGTGCACCGATGAGGAGCGGGTTGGCCGTGCCGAAGTATTCAGACTGACCACCGGCAGCACCGTCGGCCGTCGTATTGTCGGCATTGACTGCCAGCCACAGCTGCTGCTGCGGGCCTTCCTGCGTGTTCTGGCTGTTGACGAACTCGGTTGCCTGTACGTAATCGAATTCTTCGGCATCGTCGTCGAGCGGGAATACATAGTAGCCGCCATAGTAGCCTTCATAGGATGTGCCGGCATAGGGGTCGTAATATTGTATCTTACCGACACCATACTTCACGTTCTCGGGGAAGAAGATACCGCCGTTGGCTGCCGTTGCGGGCGACCACGTCAGTTTGTAGCCCTCGGCACCGTTGTCCGTAGCCACTACGTCTTCAGGTGTGGTGGGCGTGTCCAGACCGATGTATACGGTAATCGATGTCGACGAACCGTCGCCTTCCTCGTTGTAGGGGATGAGCGTGTAGGTGGTGTTGCCTGCAGCCTCTACATAGCTGTCCTCGAAGGTCAGCTGCTTGCCGGGCTGTACGCGCTTCAGGTCAGCCAGCTCTTCACCGTTGCTGATGATGCGCACACCGTCGATGGAGTTCAATACCTCGCCGTTGATCTTCGTCGTGGGAGCGGTGAAGCTCAGCGTTGCCTTCAGCGAAGCGTCGGCAGCGGGCGTGGCCGTCAGGTTGGTCACGGCAGCAGGAGCCTCGACGCTCGGGCCCTTCACGATGGAGATGTTGGTTACGTAGAGAGACCACTTGTCGGGGTCGCTGATGGCGTGGAAACCGAAGTAGTAGTTGCCGTCAGCATCGGGCGTAATCTCCACCTCGTAAGCCTGCGGTTCGGTGTTGGTCAGCGTGGTGGGCTCCAGAATGACCGAGGTCAGGTCGTCGGGAGTGGCACCGTTGCCCCACTTCGCTTCCAGCTTCTCCGGGTAGCCTGCGCTACGGGCGTAAGCCGAGAAACGCACGTAATAGGGCTGTCCAGCCTTCAGCTGTACGGGCGGCGAGATGAGCCAGTCGTCGGCTGCTTGGCTACCGTTGTAGTTGTAAGTAGCGGTGGCACCGCTGGTGGTCCACGTTCTGGTGTCGCCATTCACGTTGACAATGTCCCAAAGGCTCAGGTCGGTAGCCTCGTAGTCCGGGGTCTGTACCTCAGTAGATGCCTTGCGCGGGGCGTTGGCCTTCACGGCGGCAACCGAGCTCAGCTGGTTGATGCTGGGTATACGGCGGAAACCGCGAGCCTCTTTTGAAGCCTTGCCGGGCTGTACCGTGGCACGTGCCTCTTCGGCCGACACCATCTTGATGTCGGGGCGACCGGCAATCTGCTTGATGGCCGTAGGCTTCACTTGCTCAGCAGCAACGGGAGCCTGCTTGATGCGGGCCAGTCCGCGCTTCTGCGCCTGTACGTTGGAAGAGAACAATACCCCCCCCAACAACAATAAAGTAAAGATTTTCTTCATACTCAATTGCGTTTTAATTAATACTATTGTTACCTTTTCTCTATATCATTTTACTGACTACGGCTGCAAAAGTAATCATTTTATTCGAAATTAACAAATTTTCATTACGATTTATTATACAAATACCACAAATGCTTACTTTATGATACCACGATTGTGGTACGCCAATCACCAAAAAAGACTCCCCGCTCCAATCATTGAAGCGGGGAGTCTTGCATTCTCATCCCCCTCCCGTCGGGAGGGGTTGGGGGTGGGTTCCTATTTCAGAATCACCTTCTTATTATTAATAATGTAGAGGCCACGCAGACCGGTGACGTCGAGCGTCTGCTGACGAACCAGACGGCCGTCGATGGTGTAGACGTCGAACGGCTCGGCCGTGCCGATGATGCGCTCGATAGCCGTAGCTACGGGGATGGTGACGCTGACAGCCTCCGACTCGCTGCCATCGGTATAGACGGCAACGACCTGATACAGGTGGTCGGCATCCTCAGCACCTACCTCGGTGTCGGTAAACTCAGTCTGGTCGGTCTCGGCAATGAGCTCGCCGTCACGATAGATGCGATAGACAGACACCTCTCCGGCGAAGACATCGAAGGAGATGTCGTCGATGTTGAGGTAGAACGGCGAGGGCTCGCCCCACGCGTGGCTGTCGGCAATCTTCGTGTTGTGGTTGATGGCGAAATACTTGGCACCCTCAGGAATGTCGAACGTAATCTTCTGCCACTGTGGTGCCTCGTTGTCTACTACGATGGTCTCGCCCACCTTCGTAAAGCTGTCGGGGTTGTTGTCGGTGGTAGAGTAGAGCACGTCGACGGTCTCGAGCGTGTTGTACCACTCGCCGTCATAGTCGTAGGTGTGGTTGGCAGCGTAGAACTCAACGGTCTGTGCCATTCCGCCCAGCTCGGGGCTGATGAGCCAGTTGTCAGCGTCGACGGCATCGCCCAGCGTGAGGTCATACCAGCCCGAACCCGGGTAATATTGTTCTACGCGCGAGTAGGAGTCTACTCCGCCGAAGGCCATCAGCGACAGCTCGCCCGTGCGCGGCAGTGCATTGGGGAAGTTGTCGGTTTGGGCAAGGTAGCGCGAGAAGTCGTAGCCGGCATAGTTGGAGGCATCGAAGACGATGAAGGCAAACGGGTCGCCCTCGTTGGTGAAGAAGTAGCTCTGATAGCTGAGCATACCCACGTTGTAGCTGTTGTCGCGGTCTACGAGCGTCCAGTCGCCAATGTTGCTGATGCTCCACGGCGTGTAGGTCTCGAAGCTCTCGGTGACGCGCTTGGTGGGAACGGGAGCCGTCCACGTGAGTGCCACGGCGGGCTCGCCCTCGTCTTCACCGCTGACGGTACCGGCCAGATCGGTCACGGGCTTAGCCTCGGGAGCCTCCAGTGCGATGGTGGCGGTAGCGGTATTGTTGGCCTCGTCGGCATCGCCGCTGACGGCCACTTCGACCGTAGCCGTAATTTCGTTGCCCTCGGTCAGGTTGTCAACGGGTGCGGTGAGGCGGATGGTTCTGTAGCCGAACGACGGCAGCTTGTCGCCGACGGTGTAGCTCTTCACCACCTCGTCGCCCATCTTGAACGTCAGCTTGAAGGCATCTACATCCTCGTCGCCGTTGTTGATGACCTTAGCATAGAGCCAAGCCTCGTCGCCACCCTTCACTACGCTCTCGGCAGCAGCGGTAATCTCGACGGCGATGTCGATGGGCTGCACCTCGGCTACGTGGATGTTGTCGATGTAGGCCTGCTGGAACTTGCCAGCCTCATAGGCTCCATAGATGAAGATGATGCGGATATAGCGCTCGTTGACGAAGGCAGAGAGGTCGGCCTTCACCGTCTCCCACTCGCTGGCGGGTGCGGCGCTGTACTCGTAGCTGTGAACCATTGTCTGCTCGCCGGCGGCATTCTCTACGACTACGTACATAGCGCCCTCGGCCGAGTTCTTGAACTTACGCTGGAACACGAGCTTGGGAGCGGTGCTGCCAGCCAGTGTGATCTTACCCGTCTCGAGGTACATCAGGTCGTTGTTGTAGCCGCGGAAGCGAACGCTGCCGGTGATACCGTCGGCATCTTCCTCGGTAACGCCCATAATGTCGGCCCAGTCGCCGCCATTGCCATAGACAGAGGCATCCCAGAACTTGTCGGAGTTGCCGCCGCTCCACTGCTCCTCGAAGGGCAGCTCGTAGCTCTTACCGATGAGAATCGGGGGCCAGCCCAGTGCGAGGTCGTTCAGCGCACCGGCTGCATTGAGGGCGTGCACGGCAAAGGAGCCAATCTGCTGCTCGCCTTCGCCGTCAACGTCGAATGCAACGTCGTAGCTGGTCTGACCGGTCACCGTGCCTACTTTGTCTTCGACATTGGCACCCCACGAGACGTTGCCGTAGTAGTCGGTCTGCGACGTGGCCTTATAGATGTCGTAGGTCACCTGCGAGGCGTCGAACACCTTACCGCCGTGGGCAGCCACGGCCTCGTCCCAGCTCAGGGCCACGCTCGTGACGTTGTCCTTCATCTCGGCATAGAGGCTGGGGATGTAGGGCACGTCGGCACCAATCCACGCCGTTGCCTCGGCACCGCGGCCATCGCCCTTATCGTTGTAGGCAATGAACTTATAGGTGTACTCGCCGGCCTCGGCACCTACGTTAGAGTCGGTGAAGGTCATCGTCTTACCCGGTGCTACGCGCAGCAGGTCGGCAATCTCTTCGCCGTTGTTGTAGATCTTCACGCCCGTGACGCTGGTCAGCTCGCTGCCGTCGTAGGCAATGGTAGGCATCGTGAACGTGACGGTGGCCTCCATCTTGCCCGATGCCTCGGGCTCAATGTTGATGTTGGTCACGGCACCCGGCGACTTGTCGTCGGGGATGGCTGTCAGCGTCATCGTGCCGAGGAACAGCTGGTAGGCATAGGCATCGCTCAGGGCGTGGAAGCCGATGTAGTAGACGCCGTCGGCCGTGGGGCTGATGGTCACGGTGTGGTTCTCCAGCTCGGTGTTGGTAATCACGGTGGCGGGGAAGAGCGTCTCGGTCATAGCCTCGGCGGTCTTGTCGGTTCCCAACTTCACCTCCAGCCGCTCCTGCTCGTTGCCGGTGCGGTCGTAGTACCACGACACGGGACCTTCGGCAATGGCCGTGCGGAAGGTGAACTCATACTTGGCACCGGCCTTCAGGTTGAAAGCGGGCGTGATGAGCCAGTCGTCGGCATTGTTGGTCGTGTGGTAGTAATAGTAGACACTGGTCTTGGCATACGACGAGGTGGTCCACTTACCATTGGTCGACCAGCTGCTGGTAGCATCGCCGTTGGCATCGATGATGGTGAACAGCGAGTTGAACTCCGTCGTGGAGAACGGGTTGGCATAGGTGAAGCCCTCCAGCTGGTAGGTCCACGTGGGAGCCGGAGTGATGGCACCGGTAGCCGTGCGTGCCACGTTGCGGCGCAGGCCGTTGTTCAGGCGGGCTGCATAGGCAGCGGGGTGAACCGTGGACTTAGCCCGGTCGCCAAAGATGGCACTGAGGTCCTTCGCCGGCAAGCGATGGATGCCACCCTTCTTGGCACTGCGAATCTCGTTGAGCTGCTGGGCCTGCTGCGGCGTCAGCTCACGCTGAGCAGAGGCAGACAGCGAGACTGCCCCTGCTAAAAGCATTAGCGATAAAAGTCTTCTCATACTTTTTCTCTTCAAATTAGGGTTGTTTATTGATAATTATTACGTGAATTAACAGAAAAAAAAGTCGTCTTTTAAAAAACGCAGCAAAGATAAACAATTTCAACGAAACGGCCAAACAAAACTTATGGTTTGTAGCTTTTGTGCTGCTAATCTCTACAAAAAAGAACTCCCCGCCCCAACAGAT
>JAFUZD010000024.1 GCA_017476785.1 Prevotella sp.
AGAACCGCACTCCTCCCCTTAGGGGAGGCCGGGAGGGGTTACAGATGGGGTGCAATCATCACTCCTCCCCGTTGGGGAGGTTGGGAGGGGTTGTAGGGTGTGGCTCGAAGTCGTTGACGAGCTGCTTGAGCTGCTCTACGGCGTCGGCGTGGCTGGGGTGGTAGCGCAGGATGACGGTGATGATGCGGGTGCTGTCGTCGATAACCTTGCCGTAGTATTCCAGCTCGCCGTCCTGCCCGGTGTGGATAGAAGCGCGGTCGGTGACGTCGACGAGGTCGGCGCCCATCCCCATCATCATCTGGCCGGGCGAGCGGCGGAAGTTCTCGTCCATCGGGTCTTCAATCATATAGGAGAGCGAGACGTCGTCGCTGAGGAACACTTCCATCTGCTCCTCGTCGGTGAGCTGGTGGCGCAGGTAGGTGGGGTAGGTGACGGTGAAGCCGAGCTTGGGGCTGCGGTAGTGCTTCAGCTCTGACTGGCCCAGCTCTATGGAGAGGCTGTCGCTGGGTGTCAGCTGGTTGATGAATGTCTTGGGCTGCTGTTGCCCGCCGCAGGAGGCGAGGAGGAACCAGAGGGGGAGAAGGAGCCATCCCAGCTTCCCCAACGGGGAGTGGGACCCCTCCCGGCCTCCCCTAAGGGGAGGAGATGGGGGGGAAGAGGTGACGTGGGACCCCTCCCGGTCTCCCTGAGACGGAGGCGGGGAGGGGGTGGGAGTCTGAACGAGGCGTTCGAGCATTGGTATTTCTATGCGGCCGCGGCTGAGGGTGAGGAGGCCGTCGCGCTGCATCGCGTTGAGCTCGCGCGAGACGTTGAGGCGGCTGTCGTTGAGCTCGGCGGCCAGCCGGTTCATCAGTATGCGTACGGTCTTCTGTCCGGCGGGGCGCAGGGTGTGGGCTATGAGGAAGCGCGTGATGCGCTGGCGCAGGGTGGTGGGGAGGCTGCGCCACGGCTGGTGGGCGAGGCGCTGGGTCTCGGTGGCCATCAGGTTGAGCAGGTTGAGGCGGAAGACGAGCTGTGTCTCTGAGAGCAGCAGCACTTCTTGCTTGTCGATGGTGATGAGGTTGGTGGGGCTGAGGGTGGTGAAGGTGGCGGTGTGGCGCTGGGTGATGCCGAAGATGCGCTCGGGCTGCAGGATGTAGGGGGCGGCCAGCTGCTCGCTGACGCTGTATGCGTGGTCGTCGGCCCACGTCTCGGCTTTGAGTTTGCCGTCGGTGAGGATGTAGAGGTGGGTGCAGGGGTCGCCTTCGCGGACGATGGTGCTGCCTGCGGGGTGCTTGACGAAGCCGAGCTTGGTGTGGGCTACTACTTCGGTGAGGTCGGCGCGGCTCATTCCCTGAAAGAGGGGAAACTGGAGCAGCTTGTCGTAGATGCGTAGGTCGTAGTAGTTCATTGGCTGTGGGATTGGAGACCCCTCCCGGCCTCCCCTAAGGGGAGGAGACGGAGGTGGGGTTGATGGTGTCAGTTGTCTTGTATCTTGCTGCGCAGCGTGGGTGAGTACCACGTGGCGTTGGTGCCGTCAGTGCTGCTGTAGATGAGGTAGGCCATCAGCTCGGGATGGCGGCGGAGGAGGGTGCGCGCGCTGTCGAGCCCCATCACCATAAAGGCGGTGGCGTAGGCGTCGGCGGTGGCGCAGTCGTCGGCCAGCACGGTGGCTGAGAGGAGCGAGTGCTGCACGGGACGGCCGGTGTGGGGGTCTACGGTGTGGGCGTATTTCCGGCCGTCTTTGTAGTAGTAGTTGCGGTAGTTGCCGCTGGTAGCCATTGCCTTGTCGGTGACGTTGAGGATGGTCTGGAAGGTGTGGGCGGTGGCCAGCGAGTCGTCTACGGGCTTGGTGACGCCGATGGCCCACGGCACGCGCTGGGGATTGACGCCGCGGGTCACTACCTCGCCGCCTATCTCTACGATGAAGTTGCGTACGCCGCGGTCCCACAGCAGCTGTGCCACGACGTCTACGCCGTAGCCTTTGGCTATGGCCGAGCAGTCGAGCATCATCCGTGGGTCGCTCTTATGGATGGCGGCCAGCCCGTGGGGGGCTTGTCCGATGGTGAGTTTCTGGTAGCCTACGATGCGGCGGATGCTGTCTATGCTGTGGGGGGTGGGCGGCGTGCCCTGCTTGAAGCCGAAGCCCCAGAGGTTGACCAGCGGTGCCACGGTGATGTCGAAGGCTCCGTCGGTGTCGGCCGATATCTGCATCGCCCGCCGGCAGACGTCGAGGAACATTCGCCCTTCAGGGGTGTCGGGTATGGTCTCGTCGCCCTGATTGATGTGCGTGATGACGCTCTGCTCGTTGAACATCGAGAGGGCGGCGTCTACTTGCTGCAGGCGTGCCTCGATGGGGGCTTTCAGGTCGTCAGCCCATTGGTAGGTGATGTGGTAGGTGGTGCCGAAGATGAGGCCCGATGCTTTCTGGTAGGGCATCGTGTGTTGCTGGCGGACGATGAGCACGGTGCCTACGATGAGCACGGTGAGGAAGGGTAGCTGCCAGAGGAGTTGCTTCTTGCGTTTCTGGTCCATAGCGTCGTTACAGGTCAATGATGATGTTGAAGTTGGCGGCCAGCCGGGTGTCGCCGTAGATGCCGTAGCCGGGGATGTACCACGTCTGCCCGATGTCGGTCTTGCTGTGGTGCACGCGCTTCTTGTAGCGCACGTTCCAGCCCAGATGTATCGGACCGGCTATCTTGGCGTCGATGCCGAACACGGCCTCGAGCCAGTGCTGCGAGCACCGCTCGCCCTCAATGCCGAAGCCCGTCTCCCATTGCCACACGGGGTCGGGCAGGTCTTGGCGGATGATGTCGGCCTTATAGCTGGTGAAGGCGTAGCGGAAACCGCCGAAGATGCGGTTGGGGCCGTGCTTCTTCTTGATGAGGTTCCAGTCCATACCGACGCGTAGGTAGGGGGCTGCCGTCTTGTAGGTGATGCCCGTTACCTCGTCGTTCTCGTGGTTGGCGCGTCCGTAGCCCAGCTCGACGATGGGGAACCACTTGTCGCGCAGGTTTACCCGCAGTGCACCCTCGTACTCACCGTGGTCGCTGAGCATCAGCTGGGCAGGCCCCACGAGGTCGAAGGAGAGGGCGAAGCCGCGCAGCAGCGGAACGGTGTCAGCCTCGGCGGCGCTCATTGCCTTCTGGTGCTGCTGGGCGGCTGCGGGCAGCAGGACGACGAGCAGCAACAGGCTAATAGCGAGGCGCGAAATAGATGTAGAAATGGGCGTTCTGCGTGTCATAGTTTACGGATGAGTGGTGGATGGCTATCGAGTCGATGGCGCGGTGGGTGGTGCTCACGTCGGTCAGCCGGTGGAAGAAGGCTGCTTGGCAGTCTACGGACTCGAAGTGTGGATAGCTGTCTTTCTTGATGCGGACGGTGTCAATGTACTGGTTGCCCAGCGTGTCGCGCAGCATAAACACCAGCTGGTCTTCGGGATTGCTGTAGCTGATGGGCAGGTTGAACGTCGTGGCGGCCGAGCCGCACAGCCGGTTGAGCAGCAGCGTGTCGGTGCCGTCGGCGCGCTGGGTCCATACCCAGAGCGTGTCTACGGTGAGGGTGTCGGCCGTGCCATCGGCGCGCTGCAGGCTGTAGACAGTGTACACCAGATTCTGCACAGGGCAGTCGATGCTGGAGCAGGCGGCGAGGAGGGGTAACAGGATAGACAGGCAAAGGGCTTTGCGCCGCTTGCTCATTGTCCGTAGCACTCCGTTGGTCTTGTGTCTCTCTGGCATTGCTTCCTCTCCTTTCTGCATTTCTTTTCTTGTCTTGTTTGCTGCACTCGCGCTCAGATGGTGGCTTCTATCTGGTAGTCGTTCCTGTTGGAGCTCGACCGGCTGATCAGGTCGCCGAGGAAACCGGCGAGGAACAGCTGTGTGCCGATGAGCATCGTGGTCAGGGCGATGTAGAACCACGGCGAGTTGGTAATCAGTCGCTGCGGAATGCCGTTGGCCAAGCAGTAGAGCTTGTCGGTGCCTAAGGCCACTACGGCAATGAAGCCGATGAGGAACATAATGGAGCCGAGGAAACCGAAGACGTGCATCGGCTTCTTTCCGAACGACGACAGGAACCACAGCGTCAGCAGGTCCAGATAGCCGTTGACAAAGCGGTTCCAGCCCATAAACTTCGACTCGCCGTACTTGCGTGCCTGATGCTGCACCACCTTCTCGCCAATCTTGTCGAAACCGGCATTCTTGGCCAGATAGGGAATGTAGCGGTGCATCTCGCCGTAGACCTCGATGTTCTTGACCACGGCCTTACGGTAGGCCTTCAGCCCGCAGTTGAAGTCGTGCAGATTCTTGATGCCGCTGATCTTGCGGGCCGTAGCGTTGAAGAGCTTGGTGGGCAGCGTCTTCGACAGCGGGTCGTAGCGCTTCTGCTTATAGCCGCTGACGAGGTCGTAGCCGTCCTCGGTAATCATCCGGTAGAGGCCGGGAATCTCGTCGGGCGAGTCTTGCAGGTCGGCATCCATCGTGATGACCACGTCGCCCTCGGCTTCGCGGAATCCGCAGTAGAGGGCGGGGCTCTTGCCGTAGTTGCGGCGGAACTTGATGCCTTTCACGTGGTCCGACTTCTTGGCCAGCTCGCCGATGACCTCCCACGAGCGGTCGGTGGACCCGTCGTTGATGAAGATGACCTCATACGTGAAGCTGTTGGCCTGCATCACGCGCTCTATCCAAGCATACAGCTCGGCTATCGATTCGTCCTCGTTGTACAGAGGAATGACTACTGATATATCCATAGTTCTTACCTATTACCTTTTTTTTACCCTTTTACTCCTTTACCTTTTTACTTTTTACCTTTTTACTTTTTACTTTTTACCTTTTTACTTTTTACCTTTCCTTCCTCCTCACTGCCAGTGCTATGGGCAGGCTCAGTATGAACCCGGCCGTGATGTTGAGGCTCAGGATGCTCAAGGCATAGTCGATGGGGCGCACGGTGCCCATTGCCTCCAGACTCTGGCTCATCTCCTGCTCCATCCCCATCTGCTGCAACATCTGCCTGCCCTCGGCCGACGAGGCAAACTGCATCAGCCGGTCCAGTAGGTAGCCGTTGTCCAGATAGGCCAAGTAGACATACTGCGCGATGGCGAGCAGCAGACCGCCGTAGAAGAACACCAGCACCGAGTAGGCATAGCCCCGGCCGAACGACACGATGCCGCTGCGCGCAGCATCGCGGAAGTGGCGCAGGCGGCGCAGCACGAAAAACGGCGACACGACGGCCAGCACAATGGCCAGCCAACCCAGCATCCCGCTGCTGAATCCCTGTATGTAGCACGCAAAGCTGCCTATCCATACCAATGCCAGCAATGCGCCGTCTTGGCGGGCAAAGGCTTTCAGCTGGATGTATTCCTCTGGTGTCATCGTTCGTTCTTAATGTTTTACCGTTGCTTACGAATGCGCTGCAAAGGTACAACATTTTTCCTGCAAATCAGCAAGTTTTTAGAAGATTAACGGATTTTCGGATGCCCAAAGGCAACTCCGGGGCTGCAAAGTTATGTTAAAAAACGTAGAATTCTGGCAGCAGGATTCTTATTTCTTCTTTTTTATTGCTACCTTTGCAGGCGATTTCGCAATAGCGATGCGAACAATACGGGCAAGTCCTGTACGGCCAGCTCCCTCGGAATCCCCCAGGGTGGGAACACAGCAAGGGTACTTGGTTGTAGCGGCGCGATACAGTCAGCTTGCCCACCCGCCTCTTTAGCTCAGTTGGCCAGAGCACGTGATTTGTAATCTCGGGGTCGTTGGTTCGAATCCGACAAGAGGCTCTAAAAAACGGTATTTAAGGGTTTAGAATGCGAAAAGGTAAGGACAACCGGGCTTCCCGGCACATCCTTACCTTTTGCTTTATGCCCAGAGGGCTGATGGGTCAAAGAGGATTCTCGCGAGAATTTTCAGAATTCTCGCGAGAATTCC
>JAFUZD010000025.1 GCA_017476785.1 Prevotella sp.
ACCAATATGGTGGTCAACTATATGAAGGAACAGGGCATCAACGCCACGCTGCTCAATGCGCTCGACTTTATGCGCACCGACAAGAATTCCGAGCCCGACCCACTCTATATTAAAGAGAAGTTAGCCTCCACAATGGAGAAGAACGAAGGTGCACAAGTGTATGTCACTCAAGGATTTATTTGCCGGAACGCCTACGGAGAGATTGACAATCTGCAGCGTGGAGGCAGCGATTACACCGCCTCGCTGATTGGAGCAGCCATCAATGCAGAGGAGATTCAGATCTGGACAGACATTGACGGAATGCACAACAATGACCCGCGTGTGGTCGAAAAGACAGAACCCGTTCATCAGCTACACTTCGAAGAGGCTGCCGAGTTGGCTTACTTTGGTGCCAAGATTCTGCACCCCACTTGCGTTCAACCAGCTAAGTTTGCCGGCATTCCCGTCCGTCTGCTCAACACGATGGACCCCGATGCCGAGGGTACGACCATCAGCAATGCGACAGAGACGGGAAAAATTAAGGCTGTAGCAGCCAAAGACAACATCATTGCCATCAAGATTAAGTCAAGCCGGATGCTTCTGGCAACAGGCTTCCTGCGTAAGGTGTTCGAGATTTTCGAAAGCTATCAGACGGCTATTGATATGGTCTGCACCTCAGAGGTCGGAGTATCGATGAGTATCGACAACGATGCCCACCTGAACGACATCGTTGATGAACTGAAGAAGTACGGCACCGTGACGGTCGACCGCGATATGTGCATTATCTGTGTGGTGGGCGACTTAGACTGGACAAACGTGGGATTCGAGACACTGGCCACCGATGCGATGAAAGACATTCCCGTACGAATGATTTCGTATGGCGGCAGCAATTACAACATATCCTTCCTGATTAAGGAAGAAGACAAGAAACGTGCATTACAAAGTCTCAGCAATACGCTCTTTAACCACCTATGAAAGGAACATTTCCCGTCAAACAATTCGAACGGATAGAAACGCCGTTCTACTACTATGACACAGCATTGCTCCGCAAGACGCTGGATACCATTCGCCACGAAGCAGCCAAACACGAAGGCTTTTGTGTGCACTATGCCGTCAAAGCTAATGCCAATCCCAAGCTGCTTCGCATTATCCGCGAAGCAGGACTGGGAGCCGACTGCGTCAGTGGCGGTGAGATAGAGGCTTCGCTTCGGGCTGGGTTTCCTGCACAACAGATAGTCTATGCTGGCGTAGGGAAAAGCGATTGGGAAATCAACTTGGGGCTGGACAATGACATTTTCTGCTTCAATGTGGAAAGCGAAGCCGAGCTGGAAGTTATCAATGAACTGGCCGCACAACGTGGAAAGACGGCTCAAGTAGCATTGCGCATCAATCCCAATGTGGGTGCCCATACGCACGCCAACATCACGACGGGACTGGCCGAGAACAAGTTTGGCATTGCGATGCAGGATATGGCGAGCGTCATCCTGCGAACGCAGGCTTTGCCCAACGTCTCGCTTGTAGGCTTGCACTTCCACATAGGATCGCAGATTCTGGATATGGGCGACTTCAAGTCGCTCTGCAATCGTATCAACGACTTGCAGGACGAACTGGAGAGACACCGCGTAAACATTGCTAACATCAATGTGGGCGGAGGCCTCGGCATTGACTATCAGCATCCCAATCGGCTGCCCATTCCCGATTTCAAGTCCTACTTCGATACGTATGCCCGCCATCTGAAGCTACGTCCTCACCAGACATTGCACTTCGAGTTGGGACGCGCAGTCGTAGCCCAATGCGGTTCACTGATTACGCGCACCCTCTATATCAAGCAGGGCACGGCCAAGCAGTTTGCCATCGTCGACGCCGGAATGACCGACCTCATCCGCCCCGCACTCTATCAAGCCTATCACAAGATAGAGAACCTCTCTTCGGAAGAGCCGAAAGAGACCTACGATGTCGTGGGTCCCATCTGCGAGTCGAGTGACGTGTTCGCCAAGCAGATTGACCTGAACCGCTGTCATCGCGGCGACCTCATAGCCATTCGTTCGGCCGGTGCCTACGGTGAGATTATGGCTTCACAGTACAACTGCCGGCGGTTGCCAAAGGGCTATACCAGCGAAGATTTATGAGATTCTGTCTGCCCAGACAAATCAAAAAGGGATGAAAGTATCAAAATAGACAATGTTTAGTTCTTTACTTATTATAGATGTATTGGCCGTCTGCTGCATCCTATGCATTGCAGCGGTCTTTTGCAACGCTTTCTTCAGAAAGCCGTCTGTCTCACAGACGGACGAAGGGGGAATCTCGGGAGCCACAGGAGCACCAGAGATTCCCCTTTCTGTTATCTTGACTGTTCACGACAACGCCCCAGAACTGGAGCGTCATCTGCCACTGCTGCTCGAACAAGAATACGCAGCCGGCTATGAGGTTATCGTGGTCGACGAGTCGTCTACCGACGATACTGCCGACGTACTCAAGCGGCTAAAGGCACGCTATCCACACCTCTATACCACCTTTATTCCCGAATCGAGCCATTACCTCAGCCGCCGTAAGCTCGCCCTCACCATTGGTGTCAAAGCCGCCAAAAACGAGTGGCTGCTGTTCACCGATGCCGATTGCCATCCCGAGAGTCCGCAATGGCTGCGTGCAATGGCCAGCCATTGCACCGACGACGTGGACATTGTTACCGGCTATTGCGGTTACGACAGCGACGCCCCAGCCTATTGGCGCTACGAGCGGCTGCTGACAGCGTGCTACCAGATGCGCCGGACTTTGAGAGGCACAGCCTATCGGTATGAAGGCCACAATCTGGCCATCCGCAAGAGCGTGTTCCTCCAGCATAATGGTTTCCTCAGCAATCTGAAGTATCTCCGCGGCGAGTACGACCTGATGGTCAACGAATATGCAGAGAAGGGGCGTACGGCCATTGCCCAAATGCCCGAAGCCCGTATCCGGCAGGAGTGTCCTCACAGAACGATGTGGATTAACAGTCAATTGTACTATATGGAGACACGCCGCCATCTGCGCCGCAGTTGGTGGAACCGCATCGTATTCAACGTGGATATGTTGCTGCTGCATCTCAGCTATCTGCTGCCCATCGCCGCAGCCATCGCCCTACCCCTGCCTTTCAATGCCATTGCCGCAGGGGCTTGTCTGCTGTCACTTCTGCTACGAATAATCATTGTCAGTCGTGCCGCCCATAGCGTAGGCGAGCATTTCCCGTTCTGGCAGATTCCCTTCTTAGAGCTGTCCGTGGTATGGTGCCGCCTCTGGCTAAAGCTGAAATATGCCCTCTCCGACCACGCCGACTACATCCGCAAGTAGCCAAGAATCAAGCACCCCTCCTGCTTTCGGGAGGGGTGCTTTTCTATGTTTTAGCAGACGCATCATCCTATGAGCATTGTGAAAGTCTCCGTCCCAACGAGCAATAATGCGCCATAGCGGATAAGGGCAAAGGAGAGGGAAAGGCTCTTTTCCTTTCCTCGATTCATTCTGGAGTGCTCTGCTACCGGCAGATAATATTAAAAAATGATAAATTAGAACGCCTTTGGGCAAAAAGACGTAAATTTGCAAATCAAGAAGAAAAACAACTAAAAAGCGCGCAATGAAAGTTCTGCACTACTATCCTGCTGACGATGAAGCGATAGCACTATACGTAAGCACGCTGTGCCAAAGTATGGGGCTCAGTGCAGAGAATGACGTCTGCTGCGACAAAGGCGAAGGACTGCAGCTATTGCGCAGCACCCGCTACGACATCTTGCATCTGCACGGATGCTGGCAGACCTCACAAGCCAAGCTGGCCCGACTGGCTAAGAAGCGGGGGGCGCGCTTGGTCATCACGCCGCACGGCCGGCTGGAGCCGTGGGTCATTGGCGAACACTATTGGAAAGAGAAGCTCCCCAAGAAGCTGCTCTACCAGCGCCAGCTCATCAGCGGAGCCTATGTCATCGTCGTGATGGGGCGGATGGAGGCGGAATGCCTGCAGAACTTGGGATGGAACAAGCGGACAGAAACCGTGCGCAACTGTCTCATCACGCACTCCACCAGCAAAGAAAAAATGAGCCAACAGATGTTCCGCATCTATCAGAAAGTAATGGACAGCGATACGCTGGCTCTGATGACACCCGATACGCGCACCACCCTGCGTTGCATTCTGAAAGCAGGCATCACGGGCGATGCACGGTGGGTACGCGAGCCCTATGCCCCCATTACGGATCCAGAGCAGTGGCGACGGGTGTTGCTCTATGGCAAGCACGAGGAGATATTGCCTGTCGTTGAGCGGGGAATCAGCCTCCTACAGCTCAACGTGCCGCGCATTGACATTGAGCAGGCCGACTGCTACAAGCCGACGCAACATACGCCAGCAGTCAGCATTGCCAGCAGTATTGGCAATCAGTTTACGTCGGAGAACGAGCGACTGGTGGCCACCTTCAAGTGGATGAAGCGGTTGGCTGCCCACCGCCAGCTGGCCATCACCCACATCTTGGAGCTGGACAAGGAGTTACGCACCCACCCTGCTGAAGAAGACCGGCTGGAAGAGACACTGAAAGAGAAGCACCTGTACAGCTTTGCTGGCCGGGTAATGCAAGTAATGAGCGAACTGACTGCGCTTGACGAAGGGTTGATGCCGATAGTGCCCATCAACGACCGCGGAGCCCAGCAACTGAAAACAAGCATTGACAAACACTTAGAGATATGACATCGACCAATCACTACAACCTCAATCGGGATATGCACTATCTGCAACTGCTGTCGACTACCTTTCCTACAATCGCTGCAGCCTCGACAGAGATTATCAATCTCGAAGCCATAATGAACCTGCCAAAGGGGACAGAACACTTCCTCGCCGACCTGCACGGTGAGAGCGAAGCATTCCGCCACGTACTGAAAAACGCATCGGGAAACATCAAGCGTAAGGTCAGCGAACTGTTTGCCGGCGATATCCGCGAAACGGAAAAGAAAGAGCTATGCACCCTTATCTATTATCCAGAGCAGAAGATTGAGTTGATAAAAGCGTCAGAACCTGACATCGAAGACTGGTATCACATCACCATCCACCGGCTGGTCAGTGTCTGCCGCGACGTGTCCAGTAAGTACACGCGCTCCAAAGTGCGCAAGTCGCTACCCGAAGATTTCAGCTATATCATTGAGGAATTGCTCCACGAGCGCACCGACGACTCGGACAAAGCCGCCTATGTCAGCGTTATCGTAGACACCATCATTTCCACCGGACGTGCCGACGACTTCATCATCGCCCTGTGTAATGTCATTCAGCGGCTGGCCATCGACCAGTTGCACATCCTCGGCGACATCTACGACCGCGGCAGCGGTGCCCACAACATTCTGGACACTATGCGCCAATACCACTCTTGGGACATCCAGTGGGGCAATCACGACATTCTCTGGATGGGGGCTTGCGCTGGGAACGATGCCTGTATCTGCAACGTGCTGCGCCTTTCGTTGCGCTATGCCAATCTGGCCACGCTCGAAGAGGGTTATGGCATCAACCTCGTGCCGCTGGCCACCTTTGCTATGGAGACCTATGGCGACGACCCCTGTGAAGAGTTCATTCCGAAGCTACTGAAAGGAGCGACGATGGACGAGAAGTCGCTGCTGCTGACGGCGCGGATGCATAAAGCCATCAGCATTATCCAGATGAAAGAAGAGGCACGCATCTTCCACCGCCGTGCCGAATGGCAGATGGAAGACCGCTGTCTGTTTGAACATATTGACTATGAGCGTGGCGTCTGCGTCATTGATGGTAAGGAGTATGCGATGAAATCGAACCATTTCCCCACCATCGACCCAGCCTGCCCCAACGAATTGACAGCCGAGGAACAGCAGCTGATGGAGCGACTGCACCACTCGTTTGCAGTCAGCGAGAAGCTGCGCAAGCACATCAAGATGCTACTCTCTCACGGTTGTATGTACAACATCTGCAACTCTAACCTGCTGTTCCACGCCTCCTGCCCGCTCAACGAGGACGGCTCGCTGAAAGAGGTATTGCTCTACGGCGGCCACCGATACAGCGGACTGGAGTTGATGAACCGTATCGGAATGATGATACGGGCCGCATTCAACAGCGACTCGCCAGCCGATTTGCGCCAGTATGCCATTGACTATTTCCTCTATCTGTGGTGCGGAAAGGACTCTCCCCTTTTCGACAAGTCGAAGATGGCCACCTTTGAACGCTACTTCCTGAGCGACAAGGAGACTTATAAGGAAGAGAAAGGCTATTACTTCCAGCTGCGCGACAATGAAAGCATCTGCGACCTGATACTCGATGCCTTCGGGGTGACAGGTCCTAATCGGCATATCATCAACGGCCACGTACCCGTCCACGCCTCAAAAGGCGAGAATCCTATCAAAGCCAACGGCAAGCTGATGGTCATCGACGGTGGTTTCAGCGAGGCTTACCACTCAGAGACTGGCATCGCCGGATATACGCTGGTCTACCACAGCCGGGGGTTCCAGCTGGTGCAGCACGAGCCTTTTACGAGTGCTGCTGATGCCATCCAGCGCGGGACTGACATCAAGTCGACAACGCAGATTGTAGAGATGTCGGCCCACCGGATGCTGGTGGCCGACACGGATAAGGGCATCGAGCTGCGTGCACAGATTGAAGACCTACGCCAACTGCTCTACGCCTATCGCCACGGCATCTTGAAAGAGAAGAAGTGAATCTTGAAAGAGAGGAAGTAAAAAACTATATTACTATGCCCAGACAGAAACGCCATCCAGTCCTCATCGCCCTCGGTTCCAATCAGCAGGCAGCCATCCGTATGGCCGAAGCAGCCGACCGGCTGATGTCGCTGCTCAGCAATGTCGAGTGCAGCCGTGCTATCCATACCCTTCCCATAGGCATCGACTCGCCGCCGTTTCTTAACAGTCTCGTCCGCGGCTATACCCAACTCAGTGCAGAAGAGCTGGAAAAGGAGCTGAAGACAATGGAGCACCAATTGGGAAGGACGGACGAGGACAAGCAGCGCGGCATCATTGCTATCGATGCAGACTTGCTACGATACGACGACCGCCGCTTTCACGAGAAAGACTGGGAAAGACCCTACATAAAAGAACTGATTAATGAGTTTAAGGAATGAAGCATAACTTTTTGGTTTTTATCGCATTATGTTTTGCTGCTTCGTTGAGTGCCCAGACATTCGAAGCCCACTTTGACAACCGGACCTTACGGCTGGACTACATCTTCGCAGGAAACGCCGAAAGGCAGGAAATCTTCGTGGACGAGCTTCACGTATTACCCCAATGGTACGGCCGACGCCATCGCCTGAACGAAGTTCCACTGCGGGGCAATGGCAGCATTACGGTCAGAGAGCAGGCTACGGGAGCCGTTATCTATCGCCACTCGTTCTCTTCGCTCTTTCAGGAATGGCTGGCCACGGCCGAGGCCAAGCGCACCCGCAAGTCGTTCGAGAACGTATTCCTCGTTCCCTATCCCAAGCATCCCGTCGAAATTACGGTTGAGCTGCGCGACTATCACGACAGCATCTGCGCAGCAATGACGCACACGGTCAATCCCAATGACATTCTCATCAGCCGTCAAGGAGAGCGCAACATCACCCCCTACACTACCCTGCAACAAGCCGACGACACCACGCACTGCATCCACATAGCTTTCTTGGCCGAAGGATATAAGGCCGAACAGATGGACACTTTCATCACCGACTGCCGGGCAGCAATGGCTTCGCTCTTCAACCACGAGCCTTTTAAGGCAATGCGCGGGCGTTTCAACATCGTGGCCGTGATGGCTCCCTCGATGGAAGCTGGAGTCAGCGAGCCCAACAAAGGAATATGGCTGAACACTGCACTGGGTGCCCACTTCGACACGTTCTACTCTGAACGCTATCTGACGACGCTCCACCTCAAGCAAATGCACGACTGGCTGGCCGGAACGCCCTACGAGCACATCATCGTGCTGGCCAACGGTACCCGCTATGGAGGAGGCGGCATCTACAACTCCTACACCCTGTCCAACGCCCACGCCCGCTACTTCCTGCCAGTGGTCGTCCACGAGTTTGGCCACTCGTTTGGAGGACTGGGCGACGAGTATCCTTACGGCGACGACGACCCGATGTACTTTGCCGACACGGAGCCGTGGGAGCCCAACCTGACCACACGCCACCGGTTTGAAGGGAAATGGGAAAACCTGATTGCCGAGGGAAAGGCAGGAATGGTAGAGGGCGGCGGCTATCTGTCGCACGGCGTATGGCGCGGAGTGGCCGACTGCCGGATGCGCACCAACGAAACGACAGAGTTCTGCGTCGTGTGCCAGCAGGCACTTCGCCGTCTCATCGACTTCTATACCCGATGAATCGTCGGTTTTTGGCAAAAAAGAGCCGCTGTCCTCTATGGGTCAGCGGCTCTTTTTGTCTTCGCCTTCACGGGGAAAATCGGGAACGTAGTGCATCTCCCGCCGTATGCGCGCCTGCCGTTTAAGCATATAGGCACTGGGGGCAGCCGAATTGAACCGCCGCGGATTGGGCAGCGTAGCGGCAATGAGTGCACACTGGTCGGGCGTCAGCTGGCTGGCACGGGTATGGAAGTGCCACTCTGCCACCGCATCGGCGCCGTAGATGCCGTCGCCCATCTCGATAGAATTAAGGTAGACTTCCATTATGCGCTGCTTGCTCCACATCAGCTCAATCAATGCCGTGAAGTACACTTCAAAGCCCTTGCGGGTCCACGAACGGCCGGGCCAGAGGAACACATTCTTGGCAGTCTGCTGCGAAATGGTGCTCGCCCCCAGCTTCCGTTTCTCCGGATGCTCCAAATTACGGCGGGCTGCGCTCTCTATTGCCTTATAGTCAAAGCCGTGGTGCTCCAAGAAACGGGCATCCTCGCTGGCCATCACTGCCACGGGTAGTGAGGGCGAAATGTCGGTGAGCGGCACCCAGCGATGCTTCAGCCGTAGCTCCTCGCCGCTGGACAATTGCTGATAGCAGCGGATAAACATCAACGGCGTGAACCAGACCGGCACGAATCGCAGGGCAATAACAGAAAGGATAGTAGAGGCAAAGAACGCCACTACTATCCATTTGATGATTCGTTTGAAAAATTTCAGTATCTTCATCTTATTGCAGCGTGCCTGCCTCGGCCTGCTGAATCATCTCCTGACTGGCATAGAGATAAACTTCCACACGGCGGTTCTGAGCCTGTCCGGCAGCCGTTGCGTTGTCGGCCACGGGATTGGCCTCGCCCAGTCCTTCTACGCTCTTGAGCTGCTTGGTGCTGACACCCAGCGTCTGCAGATAAGCCGACACTGCGCCGGCACGGTCGAGCGAGAGCGCTTTGTTCTTCTCTACGCTTTGAGCTGCTGTGGCGTTCTTCCAGCCCTGATTGTCGGTATAGCCCTGAATAGCTACGTCACAGTCGGTATTGGTCTTCAGCACGCGAGCCAGTTCCGACAACGAGGTCTTCGACTTGTCGCTCAGGTTGGCACTACCCGTGGTAAAGAGAATACCGCTGTCGAACGTCACCTTCACTGCCTGCAGGTTGTTGGCATCCTGCACCGTCTCCACCTGTGCATTCTGAATCTGCTGAGCCTGCTCCTTCACTTTGTCCATCTTACGGCCAATCAGTGCACCGGCACCCGTACCGACGGCTGCACCGACGGCTGCGCCAATGGCCGTATTACCGGCAATCTTGCCGATGATACCGCCAATCACTGCACCGCCTGCTGCGCCGATGCCTGCGCCCTTCTGGAGATTGTTACAGCCCGACACCACGATTCCGAGGCAGAGGGCGAGGGAAATTGCTTTAAACTTCATAATGTTTCGTTTTTGAGTTATGTTTTATTTAAAATGTTTATTCGCTTATTGTAGGCATTGCAAAGATAAGCATTTTCGGCGTAACAGCCATCCCTTTTAGCCTACATTAACGCAAAATTAAACTTTTCCTGCCCTTTTTCAACAATTCGTTCGCCGCATTCCATCATCTGATTACGGCACACCGATTTCAAATTCTCGCGAGAATTTTCCGAATTTTCGCGAGAATTTCGAGAATTCTCGCGAGAATTCTTTTAAAACCTACTTCGAAAAGGGGCTCGGATTTGGTGGTATCGGGGATTATTCGTATCTTTGCACATTATAAAATGACTGTAACAAGAAAACAATCTGAATAAATGGCAAAAGAACTGAAAGAACTGACCAAGCGGGCTGACAATTACAGCCAATGGTACAACGACTTGGTGGTGAAGGCCGATCTCGCAGAGCAGTCGGCCGTGCGTGGCTGTATGGTCATCAAGCCCTACGGCTATGCTATCTGGGAGAAGATGCAACAGCAACTGGACAAGATGTTTAAGGAAACGGGCGCGCAGAATGCCTATTTCCCCCTGCTGATTCCCAAATCATTCCTCTCGCGCGAAGCTGAGCACGTAGAAGGGTTTGCTAAAGAGGCTGCCGTGGTGACCCACTACCGTCTGCGTGCTAAGGCAGACAAGAGCGGCGTGGAGGTCGACCCCGCAGCCAAGCTGGAGGAGGAACTCATCATCCGTCCTACCTCGGAAACCATTATATGGAACACGTATAAGAACTGGATTCACTCGTGGCGCGACCTGCCACTGATGTGCAACCAGTGGTGCAACGTGATGCGCTGGGAGATGCGCACGCGTCCTTTCCTGCGCACGTCGGAATTCCTGTGGCAAGAGGGCCATACCGCCCACGCCACCCGCGAAGAAGCAGAAGAGGAGGCTCAGAAGATGCTCGGCGTATATGCAAAGTTTGCCGAAGAATGGATGGCAGTACCCGTGCTGCAAGGCGTGAAGAGCGAGACCGAGCGCTTTGCCGGCGCACTCGACACCTATACCATTGAGGCAATGATGCAGGACGGCAAGGCACTGCAGAGCGGCACCAGCCACTTCCTCGGGCAGAACTTTGCCAAAGCCTTCGACGTGACCTATCTGAATAAGGACAACAAGCCCGAGTATGTATGGGCTACGTCGTGGGGTGTCAGCACCCGCCTTATCGGTGCACTCATTATGACCCACAGCGACGACAACGGACTGGTGCTGCCGCCGCGGCTCGCCCCCATTCAGGTAGTCATCGTTCCCATCACGAAGGGAGCAGAGCAACTGGCACAAATCACCGAGCGGCTTACACCTATTATTAATAGTCTGCGCGAGGCGGGCATCAGCGTGAAATACGACGATGCAGACAACAAGCGTCCCGG
Organism: Prevotella sp.; assembly: GCA_017476785.1. Classification (GTDB taxonomy): domain Bacteria; phylum Bacteroidota; class Bacteroidia; order Bacteroidales; family Bacteroidaceae; genus Prevotella. Next base: position 11,164 of record JAFUZD010000025.1, read on the forward strand.
ATTCAAGTTTGCCGACTACGAGCTGAAGGGCGTGCCCGTGCGTCTGGTGATGGGTGGCCGCGACTTAGAGAACGGCACCGTTGAGATTATGCGCCGCGACACGCTGGAGAAAGAGACCGTCAGCCTCGATGGCATCGTAGAGCGCATTGAGCAACTGCTGACTGACATCCAGCAGAATATATTCGAGAAGGCCCGCCGATACCGCGATGAGCGCGTGTACGAGTGTGATAACTACGAGGAATTCAAAGAGCGCATTAAGGAGGGCGGATTCTTCCTCTGCCACTGGGACGGCACTGCCGAGACCGAAGCCCGCATCAAGGAAGACACGCAGGCCACCATTCGCTGCGTCCCCTTCGCCTACGAACAGACCGAGGGCGTTGATATGGTGAGCGGCAAACCGGCCAAGCACCGCGTGATTATTGCACGTAGCTACTAATTACCGAATGTTCAATCATTTAACATTTCGACGATGGAAAGAACTTGGAGATGGTTTGGCAAGCAGGACAAGATAACGCTTGCAATGCTGAGACAGATAGGTGTTGAGGGCATCGTGACCGCCCTGCACGACGTACCGCTGGGCGAGGTGTGGTCGCGCGAGAAGATTCGCGACCTTCGCGAGTATATCGAGCGTTACGGAATGCGCTGGTCGGTGGTAGAGTCATTGCCCGTGGTGGAGACCATCAAGTATGGCGGTCCCGACCGCGACGAGCAGATAGAAGTCTATAAAGAGAGCCTTCGCAATCTGGCCGCTGAGGGCATTCACACCATCTGCTATAACTTTATGCCCGTGCTCGACTGGGCCCGCACCGACCTGACCCACGCTAATCCCAACGGTGCCTCTAACCTGTACTTCAACTATGCCGAGTTTGCCTATTTCGACATCTACATCCTGAAGCGCGAGGGGGCCCGCGAGGAATGGGCGTCCTTCAGGTTCCCCGAGGGCTGGGGCACCGGCCGCGACGTGCTGGCCGAGGCCGACGCGCTGGCCAAGACGATGACGCCGGAGAAGGACCATCAGCTGGTAGAGAACATCGTCATCAAGACGCAGGGCTTCGTCAGCGGCAACTTCTCGGAGAACGACGAGGCACCGGTGCAGAAGTTCCGTGAGTTCCTCGACCTGTATAAGGGCATCGACAAGTCGCAGCTGCGCGAGAATATGAAGTATTTCCTCGAGGCCATAATGCCCACTTGCGAGGAATATGGGATGAATATGTGCGTGCATCCAGACGACCCTCCCATCGAGATTCTCGGCCTGCCGCGCATCGTCCGCACGCAGGAGGATATCGAATGGTTCCTTAATGCCGTTCCCAACAAGTACAACGGCCTGACGTTCTGTGCCGGCTCGCTCAGTGCCGGTGCCTACAACGACGTCGTCGGGCTGGCCCGCCGCTTTGCCTCGCGCACCCATTTCGTCCATCTGCGCTCGTGCCACATCTTCCCCAACGGCGACTTCACCGAGGCCAGCCATCTGGGTGGACGGGCCGACCTCGTCGAGCTGGCGCGCATCTTCGAGCAGGAGAACCCGCAGCTGCCGATGCGCGTGGACCACGGAATGACGTTCACCGATGCCCCCGGCGGCATCTTCGACGAGTCTACCCACGGCCACAATGCAGGCTATACGCTGCTTGGCCGTATGTTTGCCCTCGGACAGGTGCAGGGCATTCTGGCCACGGTAGACCGAGAACTTGGAATTGAATACAAACAACCCGGATTCTATGAATAACCTTTTTGACATCAAAGACTACGTCGTCGTCATCACCGGCGGCACCGGCGTGCTCGGACGCAGCATCGCCAAATATCTGGCCAACGAAGGAGCCAAAGTAATCATCCTCGGCCGAAAGGAAGAAATAGGAAATGCCATTGCAGCCGACATCCGGCAGAATGGCGGAGTGTGCGAGTTTATGAAGACCGACGTGATGAACGCCGAGGTGGTACAGCAGAACTGCGACGACATCATCGCCAAGTACGGCCGTATCGACACGTTGCTCAATGCAGCAGGCGGCAATATGCCCGGTGCCACGATTGCCCCGGACAAGACGTTCTTCGACTTGGACGCTTCACAATTCCAGACGGTGCTCAACCTGAACCTGACCGGTACGGTCATCCCTACGCAGATATTCCTCAAGCCGATGGTGAAGCAGGGCAAAGGCAGTATCATCAACTTCTCGTCGATGGCAGCTTTCCGCCCGATGACACGTGTATGCGGCTATGCGGCCGCTAAGGCAGGCATCTCTAACTTCACGGCCTATATGGCTACGGAGTGTGCCAAGAAGTTTGGCGAGGGCATTCGCGTCAACGCCATTGCCCCCGGTTTCTTCATCACCGAGCAGAACCGCGCCCTGCTGACCAATCCTGACGGCACGTACACGCAGCGCGGACAGGACGTCATCCGCCAGACACCGTTCGGCCGGATGGGCGACCCCGACGAGCTCTGCGGTACCATCCACTACCTGATGAGTGATGCCTCCAAGTTCGTCACCGGCACCGTTGCCGTTGTCGACGGTGGCTTCAATGCCTTTGCGATGTAAAATATTGCAGGGATTCCTCGTTTAAATGGCGCATATCAATGCGCCATTTTTGTTGTCTAAGAATCTGTGCCTCTTTTCCTGCGCCGTCCTTCTGCCTCTTATCAGCGGAAATGGCGCAAACGTTAACGTTTTTAAATACTGAAATGTTGCTCATTTTACAAAATTATTGCGTATCTTTGCAACAATTAAAAACAAATCTATAAAAACATAAACAAACAGTATTATGAAACCGTTAAACAAACATTTTGCGCCGAAGAGCGTGATGCCTGAAAAGGTGATTCAGTTTGGTGAGGGCAATTTCCTCCGTGCATTCGTTGATTGGATTATCTGGAATATGGACCAGAAGACCGACTTCAATGGAAGCGTTGTCGTCGTTCAGCCCATCGAGCGCGGTATGGCTGACTGGCTCAATGGTCAGGACTGCCTCTACCACGTGAACCTTCAGGGCCGCGAGAACGGCAAGCCCGTCAACACGCTGGAGCGCATCGACGTCATCAGCCGCGCGCTGAACCCCTATTCTCAGAACGATGCCTTTATGGCACTGGCCGACCAGCCCGAGATTCGCTTCGTCATCTCGAACACGACGGAGGCCGGCATCGCCTTTGACCCCGCCTGCAAGCTGGACGACAAACCCGCATCGTCGTATCCCGGCAAGCTGGTCCAGCTGCTCTATCGTCGCTGGCAGACTTTCAACGGCGATCCTACGAAGGGTCTCATCATCTTCCCCTGCGAGCTGATATTCCTCAATGGCCACGTACTGAAGGACTGCATCTACAAGTATATCGAGCTGTGGCAGTTGCCGGTTGAGTTCAAGAAGTGGTTCGAGGAGAGCTGCGGTGTCTATGCAACGCTCGTAGACCGCATCGTTCCGGGATTCCCGCGTAAGGAGATTGCCGAGATTCAGGAGAAGATTTCGTATCGCGACAACCTCGTGGTTCAGGCAGAGACGTTCCACCTGTGGGTCATCGAAGCCCCGAAAGAGGTGGCAAAGGAGTTCCCCGCAGACAAAGCCGGCCTGCACGTACTGTTTGTTCCCAGCGAAGAGCCCTACCACAAGCGTAAGGTTACGCTGCTCAACGGCCCGCACACCGTATTGTCGCCCGTTGCATTCCTGAGCGGCGTGAACATTGTCCGC
>JAFUZD010000026.1 GCA_017476785.1 Prevotella sp.
CTAAGTTCAAGACAACAATTTGTGATTTGCTAGATTACAGAGAGTCTCAAACTAAGCGCTTGTAAACGCCTTTTCTATGTCATTTCCCGCTTCCCACCACACACAGGAATCACCTTGCGGTTTTTCCGATGCTGCCCGCTTTGTTCGACTCCATCCTAAGACTTCGCCTCTCTTAGCACGGCGTGAGCTGTCTTGCTTTCAAATAGCCGCTTACAACGGCAATCATCCAACAAAGAACGCGGAAAATCACTGCAAAAATAATAAAAAAAAGATAAATAACAGCAAAACATTAAGATTTTACGCGTTTATTTTAATTTTTTCACCTTTCGCGCGAAAAGCTATGAAAAACGCCCCAATGATAAACTTGAAAGGCGCGTCAATGAATTGATGCTGTAACGGGCAACAGCAGTCGGATTAGTTAAGACAACAAGCCCCAACGTTTATATATATAGGCACCCCATTGTCCAAAGAAATGCGTCTTATGCATCGCTTGTGACTGTTTAGCAATGTTAAATATGTTAAATCTTCTTGCTTTGAGGGTTTTCAGGAATCCCTAGCACCACTTTACTATCGTTTGACACATAAGTTGTTGATTATCAATATTTAAAATATTCATTGGCTGCACAGGATTGGAGAAAGTCATCATCAGCGACCTATCTGTATGGTGTGGAATATCCTTTACAGACCAAACTTCTAATCCTCTCTATTATGCCAAGCATCTGTATCTCAATGCTACTGAAATTAAGGATTTGGTCGTCCCCAATGACGTGACAAGCATTCGTGACTATGCCTTTCAAAATTGTGAGGGGCTGACATCGCTAACACTGCCTGAAAATTTAGAGACTATTGGATACAGCGCATTTGCTGGCTGCTCTAATCTGACATCAATCAACATTCCTGATGGTGTAAAAGAAATTGGTGCTTCTTATAATCCCTCTTTCCCGGAAGAAGCAAAGCTCTATGTGAATCGTGGAACGACGGCATTGTTGGCATTATGGGAAGGAGGCTTGACTCCCTATCAAAAGAACACAGAGACACTGCTGCCTGCACCAACGATGTCGCTCATCAGCGCCAATCAGGCATCCGCATTGATCCAATTAGAGAATTACTACTCAGAGTATTCGTATTATGTGAGTACCTACTTTAATGCCGAGTTTTCTGGGACAGAAGTTACCGTAACCGGTTTACGTCCAAACTATAACAACACTGTGCATCTGTATGTAACGCCAGCCGGAACTGAGCCAAATCTTGCGACGACCTACGATTCTTATATAGGCGTGCAAACCCTTCCCCTTACTCCTTCTATTAATATTGTTCAGAAAACAGCATCATCGATTACTATCAAAGGTATGTATCTTGATGGCGATGCAGTCATCACCCAGACCCAGCTGACATTAAATGGGAAGACTGTTGAAGAAGGAGAAATACACGAAACGGGATTGACGCCTAATTCATCATATTCTGCTGTGTATAGCGTCACTGTTGCTTACGGGTCAGGAAACTGGACAGAGGAGTTTGAAGCAAAGACAACCATCAACACCGATGCACTGACACTGACCACACAACAACCTAAGGTCATCTCGGTAGGCAACGTGATTGTGTCGGCAGCGTCGAATCTGGATGATGCAGAAGAGAACGTAGGCTTTGAATGGCGACGAACGGACTGGACCGACGACTTCGCTTCGAGTACAGGGCAGGCCTATATGTACGAAGGAACCATTGAAGGCTACATCCGTAACCTTAACACGGAAAAGCTATGGAAATACCGCCCCTACTATCTCAGCGCGTCTGGCACCTATTATTACGGAGACTGGGTGGGCATTGACCCGACGAACACCAGCTACTTCGAGCCCACGGTGCACACTTACGCCGAGATTACTATTGATGGCAACACGGCACTGGTAAAAGGTTATGCACTGCGCGGCACGGACAACATCACGGTTCAGGGCTTCAAGTATTGGAAGAACACCAACAGTGCTCACAGTGGCAGCAACGTACCGCTTCAGGCACCAGCCATCCCTGCCAACGCACAGACGGTGGAGGCCGAAGGCTACGTGATGGAAGCATCACTGACGGGACTGGACCACAGCAGCGAGTATTGCTATGTGGCATTTGTGAAGACGTCGGAAGGAGAAACGTTCTACGGCGAACAACGCACCTTCACTACAGGCGAAGACACGACTGGCATAGACGGAGTACGCAATGACAACGACAACGAAGTACACGAAGTGGCACGTTACAATATGCAGGGCGTGCGCATCACGTCGCCCGAACGCGGCCTCAACATTGTGCGTATGAGCGACGGCACCGTACGTAAGGTGATGGTGAAGTAGCAGCAATAGCTGCCGTTTCTGGCAGCCATTGACAAAAAAGAAAAATGTGAATAGTTTTAACCACAAGCCTAACAAATTGTGGTTAAAACTATTCACATTTTTCCGTTCAACCCCAACCCCTCCCGGCCTCCCCAATGGGGAGACGGAGGGGCTTTTTGCGTTAATCTTCTATAAACGTGATGCGGTGTCGCTGATTTTTTGTATTTTTGCAGATTATTAGAGAAATTAGGGAAAGATGTTATGAAAGAGAATACTGCAGAGAGGAAGAATCCCTTCTTTGAACCTTACGGCACGCCGAACGACACGGTGCCCTTCGACCGCATCAGGCTGGAGGACTTCGAAGAGGCGTTTATGGAGGGCATACGGCGCGACAACGAGCTGATAGAGAAGACGGTGAACAACCCGGAGAAACCGACATTCGACAATACCATCGTCAACGTTGACGACGACCGCGACGGCTACTACGACCTGCTGTCGCGCGTCAGCACGGTGTTCTTCAACCTGCTGTCGGCCGAGACGAACGACGAGATGGACGCGCTGGCGCAACGGATGCAGCCCGTACTGACGCAGCACGCCAACGACGTGAGGCTGAACCGCCGCCTGTTCGAGCGCATACGGGCCGTGCATCTGCACCACCGCCGGCTGACGCCCGAGGAGAAGATGCTGCTCGACAACTGCTACGACGGATTCGTACGCAGCGGGGCGCTGCTCGACGATGACGGTAAAGAGCGGCTGCGGAGGCTGACGGAGGAGGCGTCGATGCTGTCGCTGCAGTTCTCACAGAACTTGCTGAAGGAGAATAAGGCCTTCCAGCTGCACCTTACCGACGAGGCACAGCTGGACGGACTGCCCGAGACGGCACGCGAGGCGGCCGCACAGACAGCCCGCGAGCAGGGAAAGGAGGGATGGATATTCACCCTCGACACACCCTCGTACTCGCCGTTTATGACCTACTCCACGCAGCGCGAGCTGCGCCGACAGATGTATATGGCGCGCAACACGGTGTGCACGCACGACAATGCGGAGAACAACATCGGCATCTGCAAGCGGCTCATCAACCTACGCCGCGAGATAGCCCAGCTGCTGGGCTACAAGACGTATGCCGACTACGTGCTGAAGCACCGAATGGCCTCCAACGTGCGCAGCGTGTACCGACTGCTGGACCAGCTCATCGATGCCTACAAGCCGACGGCCATCCGGGAGATGAAGGAGCTGGAGAAAATGGCAGCCCCCTCCAAACCTCCCCGAGGGGAGGCCTCCCTCAATTCCCCCTCAGAGGGA
>JAFUZD010000027.1 GCA_017476785.1 Prevotella sp.
AAAAAGAGCGTGAACTCTCACTCTTCCTATCCGTCGCTTTAGGTCCTGAGAAAACCTTCCTAATAAACAGACAGAATTATGACGCTCACGCCGTTGGTATATAATGCACCCCTAAAGTGTGCTTGAAGGTAACTCGTACCTTCTCAGCACACTGACGGGGCAGTATTATACCACGCCACAAACGACTTATCTGCAATGTCTTTGATTAGGAGTTTTGAATTTCTCAGGTTCAAAGCAACCAAAAACAAAGCGCTGTAAGACGCTGTTCTAATATGTTAGCCCACACCTTCACTGCCTTTGCAGGCAAGTATGGCGTGAGTGCTGCCTACGCAGCATATTTCAGTCTTTCATCTCTGCATTGGGCAAGCCCTTTGCATACGACTGGCACTGAAATCGGATGCAAAGTTACGAAATTAAGTTGAAACTCTCCATATTAAAGAGGTGAAATCTGTGTTATTTTACTCTTTTTTTACACATCAAGACAATACACACACATAATTACCTTCTTCGAAATTAGCCTTAATTAAGTTTTGTTTTAAAAGTTTGTGTGTCAATAAGAAAGGACTTGGGAAACTGTCAATACATTATTATATTACGCGTGACAGCCTCCTTATAGTAGCAATAGGGAGCAATTATGATACTGTCAGCTTGCTTCTGTAAGAAAGTGGGGTAGGAGGGGATTTTAACTCAATGTGATCTTGCAAGTGTGCGCGCAGTGTGACTGTAACCTTGAAATACTTAGGAAAAAGGAATCCCTGCAAGTGCTTGGCTTGCAGGGATTCCTTTCTTTTTTAGGGTGCCCGGTGGGACTCGAACCCACGACATTCAGAACCACAATCTGACGCTCTAACCAACTGAACTACGGGCACCATCTTGGTGGCTTTCTTGTTGAAAGCGAGTGCAAAGGTACGCGATTTATTTGAGATGGCCAAATAAATCGCGTACTTTTTTGCGTTTTTTACTGTGCGGGCTGCTTAGCCGGTGCAGCGGGCTGGGCATCTTGCTTAGCCGGTGCTGCCGGTGCTGCGCCTTCCTGCTGTGCAGGAGCTTCGCTTGCGCCGAAGCCGGGCAGGTTGTTGGGGTTGGTAACAGGATTCTCAGCATTCTCCATTACCGAGGTATTGGTCTTTGCGGTGGGGGCTACCCAAGCGCAGAATACGCTGAAGACAACCATTGCGATGGCCAGTCCCCACGTGGTCTTTTCTACGAAGTCGGTGGTCTTGCGCACGCCGCCGATTTGATTGTACGAGGCAAAGCTCGACGAGAGGCCTCCTCCCTTAGACTCTTGAATGAGCACGATACCGATCATCAGCACGGCTGCAATCACGATAAGAATTACGAATAATGTGTACATTTTTACTTTTTATTTTTGTTACTGTTTATTATTAATTTCTCTAAGAATCGTATTTGGTCTGCAAAGTAAGCATTTTTTTTTGGATAATTCAAACTTAATCGCCGAATAATTTCCAAAGCCTTTGAATATCTGCCCTGTTTGATGTATATCCGCGCCAGTGTCTCGGTGAAGTAGCCCTCGTCGCTTTCCTTTTCTTCCTCGTCGTTGTTTTCTTCGATTTGGGGTGTGAATTCGGGTGCTTCGCTGAGCATTATCTTACCTTTTTCCTGCTCGAGGAAGTGGTCGATAAGTTCTTGCCCTTTCATTTGCGGTGCGTCGTTGTCACCTTTTAGGCCCTCTTCGCTTTCAAGCAGATAGGCTACGTAGTCGACTGTTGCGTCGGCTGGTGTCGGCTTCCGCTTCTTCTGCTGGTCCTCGCCGTTCTCCTCCTCTTGGGGAATGGACTCGAGGAAGCGGTTGATGAGCGATTCAGTCCGGTCGCTTCCGGTGGATGTCTCCGTGGTGTCGCTCTTCTGCAGGGTGCTCAGCCGATAGTGGGCAGCCTCTACCATATTAAATATGACCTTCCTGTCGGTAATGTAGATTGCTGCGCGCCGTAGCTCCTCGTCGAACGACGGGGCGTGGAGCAGATAGAGGTTTTGCAGCATCAGTAGCCGTGCGGACTGAAAATAGGGGTAGAGTGCCAGCATTGACCGCAACTCGTACAGCGTGTCGCGGTCGAGTCGTTCAGGGTGGTTGATGAGCTCTACTATATTCATAATTCAGTCCAAGTCATTCTTGCCTTGCCATTGGGGCTACCAGTTGGCCACGGTGGCGTTGAAAATCTGGTCGCAGATATCCTGCACCATTTGGGTTACCAGTTCTTCCTGCACGGCGTTCAGCGATTGTGTGGTCTCGTAGGTCGAGGTGGCAGTGAACTGCCGCTCGAAGTCTTCGTTATGGTTCGTGTTGTTTGTGAAGCGTACGTTGACCGTCATCGACAGCTCCGTCTGCGCCGAGTATCCGTCGGCCGATACCGACTTGTTGCGCTGTTGGTATTGCGTTATTTCGCCTTCTATCTTCAGGTCGCCGTTGCGCCGCACTTGCTGCAGTCGCGTATGGTTGGCAAACTGGTCTTTCAGCTGGTTGTTGAAGATGGGTGCCATTGGTCCCCACACGTAGCTGGCACGGATGGGAAAGTCGACAATCTGGATGGTCTTTGTCTTCGAGTAGTCGATGCTGGCGCCGTTGAACTTATAGCTGACGGAGCAACTGCTCAGCACGAGGAGCATAACCAGACAATACGGCAGGACGTGCAACAGCGACAGTCCGCGCAGTCTTCTGGTGCAGCGGCCGAAGCGATTCGTTGTCAATGTCCTCTTCATATATCGTCTTTTCTTATTTCTCGTTGTCCAGTCCGTATTGCTTGATTCGGCGATACAGCGTGCGGTCGCTGATGCCCAGTTCCTGCGCAGCTTTTTTCCGGTTGCCGCCATTGCGCTCGAGCGCTTTCTCCAGCATCTGTCTGCTGAGGTCGTTCAGGTTCAGGCTCTCCGGCTCGTGCTCCGGTTCTATGTACTCCTCAGCCACGGCATCCTCTGCCGACGAGGTGATGGTGCCCGGTGCCATTGGCGTGATGGGCGCGATGGGTGCCAGCTGGGTAGTCGGCAGTGTGCTGTTAGGCGCAGCCTGTGCCTCCTCCAGTCGTTTCTTCAGCATACTCATATCGCGTCGCAGGTCGTTTACGTTGCCGCGCAGTTCGAACAATATCTTGTAGAGAATCTCGCGTTCGTTCTCGAAAGAGTGCTCGCCTTCCGTGCGGATGGCCACCAGCTCGGTGCTTTCCTGATCTTGCGGAATGAACTTCATCAGCACCTCGGGTGTGATGAGCCGCTCCGTGCTCAAGATGGAAATCTGCTCAGTGATGTTCTTCAACTGCCTCACGTTGCCCGGCCATTTGTAGCGCATCAGCATCTGCTTGGCCTCCTCCGTCAGCACCACCTTTTCCATTCGGTATTTCTCTGCCATCTGCATTGCAAACAGCCGGAACAGCAGGATGATGTCTTCGCCGCGTTCGCGCAATGGTGGCATTTGCAGGGGGATGCGGTTCAGGCGGTAGTAGAGGTCTTCGCGAAATCGCCCTTCGCTGATGGCTTGCCGTATGTTGAGGTTGGTCGCTGCCACGATGCGCACGTCGGTGCGCTTCACCTCCGTGGCTCCTACGGGGATGTATTCGCCCGTTTCGAGCACGCGCAGCAGCCGTGCCTGTGTGGCCAGCGGCAGTTCGCCCACCTCGTCGAGGAAGAGCGTCCCTTTGTTGGCCACTCCGAAGTAGCCCGGCGAGTCGTTGATGGCTCCGGTGTAGCTGCCTTTCACGTGTCCGAACAGCTCCGAGTCAATCGTCCCTTCCGGAATCGAGCCGCAGTTGATGGCAAAATACTTCTCTCGCCGCCGTGGTGAGTTGTCGTGAATGACTCGTGGAATAATCTCCTTTCCCACACCGCTTTCGCCGATGATGAGCACGCTCAAGTCCGTCGGCGCCACTTGCAGTGCAACGTCGAGCACAACGTTCAATGCTTCGCAGTTGCCCACGATATTGTATCGTTGTTTGATGCTTTGGAGTTCCGAAGTCTTCATTTTTAGCTGACAAAATTACATATTTTATTTGAAATAGCTGCAAAATTGGCAGATTTTTCTCATTCCGTGCCCGATTTCTTGTCCAGTTTGATGAGTGCCAGCCCGATGGCTGTCCATATTAGCTCACGCACGCGCACTATCAGTGCTACGAAGATTCCCGCCGAGGCAGTCATCCCCAGTCCGCCGGCCGACATCAGGAATCCGCCTTCGCGGCCTCCCAGCTGCAGCGGGATGAAGAACAGCATATTGGCGAAGAGGCTGGTGAAAGCCAGTATCAGGATGCATTGCAGATAGTTGGCCGACGGCATAATGACCAGCAGGATGAAGAAGATTTCCAGTGCCGATGCGACGCGGCAGGCCAGCTCCAGTCCTACGGCCGTGATAAACGTGCGCCGGTTCTGGTTGTGCAGGGCTGCGATGTGGCGGTCGATGGTGCCCAGCTTCTCGGCATTGCGCTCAAAGAATGGCTGCGCCCACCGCTTTACCAGCGGGAAGTGGCTCAGCAGCTGCATCATCCACACCGTGATGCCGCGCTTATAGCCGCGCAGGAAGAACCAGATGGCCAGCAGGCAGAATGCCGTGATGGCTGGCAGCAGAATCCACATCAGCACCGTCATTCGCTGGGTCAGCAGATAGAGCAGGCACGACAGCAGCCAGAACCAGAAGTGCGAGAAGATATGGGTCATTGCGTAGAGGATGACCGAGGCCGAGGCGCGCTCGGTGCCTATCTTTGTCTTCAGCATCATTATGCGGTAGGGCTCGCCGCCCATCAGCCCGCCCGGCGTGGCGTAGTTGAGCGCAAATCCCGTCACCGTAATCTTGTAGAGCCACCAGAAGTTGATGGCTGGCTGGGGAGTGGGTGTGGGGAGCTGAGGACTGGGCGTTGCTGCAGTCCCACTCTTGATGATTGCCCACCACGCTCCCGTGTTGAACATATAGAGGAAAGCCCATAGGACGATGACTGCCAGCGCCCAGTAACCGGCGCGCTGCAGCCCCTCCCACACTTGGCCGAAGTCCAGCTGCGTCACCATCAGGATGAGCACCGTCAGCCCGAAGAGGAAGAACCCGTTCTGGTACTTCTTTTTCACTCAGCTTTTGGGTTGTTGTTGCGGTTGGCGGCATCCTGCCGTCCGCCGTTGTCTTTCTTGCCGGCCTGTTCTTTCCCCTTTGCTACGGTGAAGCGTGCTTTGTCGCCGTCTTCGCGCTTCTCGTGGAACAGCTTGGGTAGCGGGTTCTTCAGCGGCTCGTCGTAGTTCTTTCGGTTGCGGTACACGTCGATGGCCGTGTAGATGGCTTGGCGCATCGAGTTCTCGTCGGCCTTGCCCCGGCCGGCTATGTCGTAGGCCGTGCCGTGGTCAGGCGACGTGCGTACGATGGGCAATCCCGTCGTGAAGTTGACGCCGCTGTCCAGTGCCAGCGTCTTGAACGGTGCCAGTCCCTGATCGTGATACATTGCCAGCACGCCGTCGAAGCGGTCGGCCATTCCGCTGCCGAAGAAACCGTCGGCGGGGTAGGGACCGAAAGCCTGAATGCCCTGCTGCTCCAGCTCGTTGATGGCGGGCAGGATGATGTCCTGCTCCTCGCTGCCCAGCACGCCACCGTCGCCGGCGTGCGGATTGAGCGACAGTACGGCTATGCGCGGGTTGGAGATGCGTAGGTCGCGCTTCAGTGCGCGGTGGAATATCTGTGCTTTCTCCACGATGCGCGTTTGGGTGATGGCGGTGGCCACGTCTTTCAGTGGCAGGTGCGTCGTCACGAGTGCCACGCGCAGGCGGTCGTTCATCAGGATCATCAGCGCCTTTGCTCCGTCGCCCAGCTTCTCCTCGATATACTCCGTATGGCCGGGGAAGTGGAAGTCCTCACCCTGTATGGTGTTCTTGTTGATAGGAGCCGTCACCAGCACGTCGAACAGCCCTTTGCGGTAGTCTTCCACGGCGCGGTCCAGTGCCTTCAGTGCGGCCTGCCCGGCCTCTTGCGAGGGGTGCCCCAGCTCTACCTTTACCTCCTCTTCTACGGTGGTCAGCAGGTTCAGCCGTCCGTCGCGTGCCTCTTCCGCCGAGTTGATGATGCTGAAGTTCGTCTCCAGATTCAGTGCCTTACGGTGGTAGGCTGCCACCTTCGGCGACCCGTAGATGATGGGTGTGCACAGTTCGAGCATCGCCGGGTCTTCAAATGTTTTCAGAATCACTTCATAGCCAATGCCATTCGTGTCTCCGTGCGTGATAGCCACGCGAATCAATCTATTGTCTTCCATTGCTTCTTATTGCTGTATGTAATTTTCAAGTTTCTCAGTTCTCGGCTGCTGCACTTCTCGCTTTCGTGTAGAGCATTCCGCAGGCAGCAAAGATGTCCTCGCCGCGGCTGGCGCGGATAGTGGTGAACACCCCCTGCTGCGTCAAGTAGTCGCGCAGCCGTTCCATCTGCTTCTCGTCGCTCCGCGGCAGTCCTACGCCCAGAATCTCGTGGAAGCGAATCAGGTTGACGCGGCACTCCAGCCCCTTCACCAAGTTGACGATGGCGCGTCCGTGGTCCAGCGAGTCGTTCAGTCCGCCGAAGCAGATGTACTCGAACGAGCAGCGGCGCTGGTGCGTGAAGTCATACTGCCGCAGCAGCTCAACGGTCTGTGCTATCGGCATTGCCCGCTCGGCCGGCATCAGCCGCAGCCGCTCGTCGGGCAGCGGTGAGTGCATTGATATGGCCACGTGGCACTGGCTCTCGTCCAGAAAGCGCTTCAGCTTGCCTCTGATGCCCACCGAGCTTACCGTGATGCGCTTGGGGCTCCACGCCCATCCCCACGGTGCCGTCAGCACCTCCAGTGCCCGCAGCACCGCCTCCAGATTGTCCATCGGTTCGCCCTGTCCCATCAGCACGATGTTGGTCAGCCGGTCGCGCTCGGGCAGCGCCTCTATCTGGTTCAGTATGTCGGCGGCCGAGAGGTTGCCCTCCCATCCCTGCTTGCCCGTCTGGCAGAACAGGCAGTTCATCTTGCAGCCCACCTGCGACGATACGCACAGCGTGCCCCGCTCGCCGTCGGGGATAAAGACGGTTTCTACGGCCTTGGTTCGCGCGGAGAACTCGGAGGACTCGGAGAACTCGGAGTGCTCGGAGTTCTCCGAGCCCACAGGAAAGAGATACTTCACGGTGCCGTCTACCGAGCGTTGCTGCGTTAGCGGGGGCATCAGCCCTGTGGTGAAGTGCTCCTGCAGCAGGGCGCGGTTCGCTTTCGAGATGTTGGTCATCTCGTCGATGCTCGTGGCGTGCTTCTGGTACATCCACTCCGCAATCTGGCGTGCCGTGAATGCGGGCATACCCAATGCCGTCACGGTGCTTTTCAGCTCCGTGGGCGTCATTCCCAGCAGTCGTCTCTTGGCATTCTCCATTGTTACGCGTCAGTGCATTTGGGGACAAAGGTACGAAAAAAGCTTGTAACGAAAGACGGTTTTGGGAAGATTAACGCAGAAATGACCGTAAAACAGTCTTTGTTTCCGTGGCGCAAACAGCTTGTTTCTGTGGTATGAACAGGCAGTTTGTGGCGCAAAAACAAACTGTTTGTGCCACGGAAACAAAACTTGGTACACTGTGGGCGAGCGTAATTCAAAATTATTTTTTATCTTTGCATAACGAAAAACAGAATGAGCGTATGACAAGACAAAAAATAGACTGCTTCATTGCCTGCAACCGAATGAGCGACGTGGAGGCGACCATAGGGCAGCTGCGACGCAGCAATGGGGTAGGGCAGATTGTGCTGATGATGAATGGCGACGCTGCCGAGGCGGCTGACGTGCCGGCCGACTGCGGCCTGCTGACGACGGACAGTCTGCAGAGCAGCGGGCTGATAATGCGGATAGCCGAGCAGGCACAGGCCGAGTACACCTTATTATATACGAAGCCCTCGCCCGTCAGCATCGGCGAGCGCGCGCTGGAACGGCTGCTGCGCGCTGCCAGCGACTCGGGGGCGGCAATGGTCTATGCCGACCGCTACACGATGGAGAACGGGCAGCGCGTGGCTCATCCCGTCATCGACTATCAGGAGGGCTCGCTGCGCGACGACTTCGACTTCGGCGCACTGCTCCTCATCCGCACGTCACTCATCCATAAGTATGCCACGACCGACCACGACCAAGACTTTCTGTGGGCCGGTCTCTACGACCTGCGCCTCTTCCTGAGCCGCGAGGGGCAGCTGATGCATCTCAACGAATATCTCTATACTGAGCAGGAGACCGACCTGCGCGCCTCGGGGGTCAAGCAGTTCGACTATGTGAACCCCGCCAACCGCGACGTGCAGGTGGAGATGGAGCAAGCTGTGACGGTGCATCTGCGCCAGATAGGAGCACTGGTGGACACGGCGCAGTATCGCGACATCCGTTTCGACGAGCAGGACTTCGATCTGGAGGCCTCGGTCGTCATTCCCGTCTTCAACCGGGCAAAGACCATTGCCGATGCCGTGCGCAGTGCGCTGACGCAGGAGACGAAGTTCAAGTACAACGTCATCGTGGTGGACAACCATTCCACGGACGGAACGGGGCAAATCCTGCAAGAGCTGAGTGAAGAGTTTCCAAAACTGGTCATCTTGTCTCCTACTCGCCGCGACCTCGGCATCGGCGGTTGCTGGAACGAGGCCGTCAACAGCATTCACTGCGGACGCTTTGCCGTCCAGCTCGACTCCGACGACCTCTACTCGTCGCCCCGCACCCTGCAGACCATCGTCGACGCTTTCTACAAGCAGAAGGCAGCAATGGTGGTGGGGTCGTACCGGATGTGCGACTTCGACCTGAACACCCTGCCGCCGGGGCTCATTGCGCATAAGGAGTGGACCGACGAGAACGGCCCTAACAACGCGCTGCGCATCAACGGGCTGGGTGCGCCGAGGGCATTCTTCACCCCCCTGCTGCGCCAGATACAGTTCCCCAACACGTCGTATGGCGAGGACTATGCGCTGGGACTCATCTTCTCGCGCCACTACCGCATAGGCCGCATCTATACCGAGCTCTACCTCTGCCGTCGCTGGGGCGGCAACTCGGATGCGGCACTCTCTGTCGACAGAGTCAATGCCAACAACCTCTATAAGGACCGCCTGCGCACGCTGGAAGTGCAGGCCCGCCGTCGGATGGCTGCCCAGCACCAGTATGACGCGCTGAACCTGACGCCGCTGATGCGCTTCTTCAACCGCCAGCTGGAGACGTGGGACGAGACGCGCCAGCGCTATCGCGACCTGCAGCGGGTGGAGACGCGCGAGCTGGTGAGCGACGAGCTGACGATGGAGGTGCAGTGGAACCCCGCCCGCATCCGCTCCACGGGTGCCAAGATTGACGCCCGCTCCATTGCCGAGCGTCCCTGCTTCCTCTGTGGCAGCACCCGGCCGAAGGAACAGATACGCCGCATCGTTGACGGCAAGTTCGAGCTGCTGGTCAATCCCTATCCCATCTTGGACGTGCACTTCACGATACCGCTGCTGAAGCATCAGCCGCAGCGCATCCTGCCGCTCTACGCCGAGATGCACCAGCTGCTGGCCGACAATGCCGAGCTGACGGTGTTCTACAACGGACCTCACTGCGGTGCCTCGGCTCCCGACCACGCCCATCTGCAGGCCGGCACTACGGGGCAGCTGCCGCTCCAGAAAGCGTGGCAGCGACTCAGCCGCAACCTGACTGAGGTGGTCAAGCTGAACGACGAAGAGGGCATCTGGCTCGTCAGCGGCTATCCCTGTGCGGCATTTGTCATCAAGAGCCGGACGCAGGAGGCCGACGAGCGGCTGTTCCGCCGGCTGTACAATGCGCTGGAGAAGGTGCAGACCGCTGAACAGCGGGCACAGGCCGGCGAAGAGCCGATGCTCAACATCGTGGGCTGGCGTCAGGGCGACGCCTATCTCAGCGTCGTGTTCCCGCGCGCCAAGCACCGTCCCGACTGCTATGCGGCCGAGGGCGAGGCGCAGTTTGTGGTCAGTCCGGGTGCTCTGGATATGTCGGGCTTGCTGATTACGCCGCGCGAAGAAGACTTCGACCGCATCACGACCGACGTGGCCGTGGGCATCTTGCGCGAAGTGACCATCACGGCTGCCCAGCTGGACGAGGTGATGGCTCGGCTGAAAGATGCACCGCTCAATGTGCAGAGCTCGAAGAACAGGCTGAAAGAACCCGACGTGTCGGTAGGTATTGTCAGCGGACAGCGCATCCGCTTTGTCCTCAATGCCCCCTACACGGCAAAGGGCGAGACGCTCGAAGGCAGTCAGGAGGTGGAGTTCAGCGAGGGCGGCATCCTCTGGCGCGGCAATCAGTATCGTGAGCTGACGTTCACGCCGCAGTCGCCGCAGTCGTCGTTCTCGCTGTCCGACGTCACCATCGGCGTCAACTTCCACTGGGAGCGTAAGGAGACACAGGTGTTCAGCGGGACGCTGAAACTCGTGGTTGAGGCCGACCAGATAACGGCCATCAACATACTGCCGGCCGAGCAGTATCTGGCCAGCGTCATTTCCAGCGAGATGAAGGCCACGTCGAGCGTGGAGTTCCTGAAGGCGCACGCCGTCATCTCACGCTCGTGGCTGCTGGCTCAGATGGAGAAGCGGCGCCGAATGGACGGCGGGCAGAACAACTTCTTCTCCTTCATCAAGAAGGACGACGAGCTGATACGCTGGTACGACCGCGAGGACCCCACCATCTTCGACGTCTGTGCCGACGACCACTGCCAGCGCTATCAGGGCATCACACGCGCCAACAACAAGTCGGTGGAGCAGGCCCTGAAAGCCACTCGGGGGCAGATTCTTACTAACGACGACGAGATATGCGACGCACGTTTCTCCAAGTGCTGTGGCGGCATCACCGAGGAGTTCCA
>JAFUZD010000028.1 GCA_017476785.1 Prevotella sp.
GATGGGGTTGTTCTTGGTGCGGCGGCTCAGTATCTGCAGCACGCGGCGTATCTCGTCGTCACGTCCGACGACAGGGTCCAGCTTGCCCTGTCGTGCCAGCTCCACCAGATTCTTGGCATACCTCTCCAAGCTCTGGTAGTTGTCGTCGGCACTCTGGCTTTTCACCCGCTGCCCCTTACGCAGCGCGTCGATGGCGGCGCGGGCGTCCCGCTCCGTCAGTCCCGCGTCTTTCAGGATGCGGCTGGCCGTAGAGCCGACCGTCAGCAGCGCCAGCAGCAGCGGCTCTACGCTGACAAAGTCGTCGCCCAGCTGGCGCGAGAAGTCTTCAGCCTTCAGCATCACCTGATTCGCCTCGGCCGAGAGGTACGGTTGTCCGCCGCCCTGCACGCGTGGCAGATGCTGCATCTCCTGCCGGGCCAGCATCTCTATCTGCCGTGCGTTCACGCCCGCCTTTTGGAAGACGAAGCTGCTGATGTCCTGCGCTTTGGTGAGCAGTGCGCTCAGCAAGTGTATCGGCTCTATGCTCTGTTGGCCGTTGCGCTGTGCCGCGTTCACGGCCTCCTGTACAGTCTCCTGTGCCTTGATTGTAAACTTTTCCAGTGTCATATTCCAGTTCTCCTTTCTTTCTTTTCATTTCTCCACGAAAAACCACCATCAACCTCCGTGCCGATTTGCAGCGTGCTGCCATCCTGACACTTCGAGGCTGACAGAATGGCGCAATGCGGGGGTTGCGGCCGGAGGGATGCGATGCGTTCTTTCAGCAATTCAATTTGAATGGCTGGATGGGGGGAGGCTGGCGGGCGGCGGGCTGTCTATTGTCTTGCGTTGGCACGGCGACGCTCACTCAATGGCGACTGGGGCGAGCGGAATTGTTGCAGGTTGCGGTAGAACGAGCTGAGCGATGAGAAACCGGCCATCGTGGCCAGCTCGCTGATGGGCAGTTGCGGATTCTCCCGCGCCATCTGCTCTGCATACTGGATGCGCTGGCGATTGATAAACTCGCTGAACGTGATGCCCATCTCGCCATTGATGCTTTGGTTGATGTAGGTGCGGTTGGTGCCCAGCTGGCGGGCAAGGTCGTTCAGCTTCAGGTTGGGTTGCAGATAGATACGGTTATCGCTGACGTACTGCCGGATGCGCTCGGTAAGAGTGGCGGCTGGTGTAGGGTTGATGGTAGAGGGTGTGTCGTTGACGGTGGACGGTGTGGCGTTGACGGTGGAGGGTGTGTCGTTATGGGTGGATGGTGTAGGGCTGAGGGTGCCCTCGCTCTCCACGTCTTTGATGGAGAACTCGCAGCGCAGTCCTGTGTAGCCGATGGCAAAGAGCAACGTAGAGAACAGTAGGCTGGGGATGGTCAGCAGCAGGGGCGAGGCCGTGAAACACTGGCGGCCGATGGCGTTGGCTACAAACGAGGCCAGTGCCGTCATCGTCACCAGCCACAGGAGGATGCGGATGCTGCTGAGTGTCTTACCCTCGGTGTCGGCATATTGCTCGTTCACCAGCCGGTTGTAGCGGCGGATGAGACGCAGACCACTGACGGCTACATAGACCACCAGTGCGGCAAATGTCACCTTGCACGCCGAGTGCACCATAGCCTGCAGCTGTGGCAGGCCGCTGAGCGGTGCCGTCGCATTGCCATAGAGATAGCCGCTGACAAACTGCTGCGTCTGCTCCGGCGTCATCAGTGCGTAGAGCGTGCCCGTTGCCGTGCCGCCGATGAGTGCCGGCAGGAGTAGCAGTAGATAGCGCACGTCGCGGCTGGCGGTCAGCTCGCGTATATAAATAAGGTATAGGGGATAGACGGCGAGGTTCGCCGTCACGTAGATGGTGTCGCTGAACGGGACCAGCCATAGGGCACGGCCGAAGAAGATGTAGTGCCCTGCATAGAGCAGTGTGGCCGCCACCATAAAGGCCATCAGGGTGCGCAGTGCGCGCCGGCGGCTGTCGCCGAGGCTCAGCGCGATGAGCACCGTCATCAGCGCACACGTAGTCATCGGTAGCGAAGAGATCAGGTTTTGTATCATACTTGTCTTGAAAGTACACTACAAATTACGCAATAAAATCTGAATTGTACAACCAATTCCCCCACTTTTTGCAGATATGCGAGGTATAATTGTAAATATGGGAATCATCGGGGGGGGTGAAACGGGGAATTTTGTAAATATGGGGATATGTTTTGCAAATGCAGAATGTCCGTTCGGCAGGGGTTTGCTAACTTTGCCATCATCAACGTTCATTGAGTTTTCCTTTTGCTATTTATTATTTGTGTTAATTATATTATTTACAAAACTATTAGACATTGCATTATGAAGAAGATTTTTATCGCAATCGTTGCATTGGTGAGCTCAGTGGCCGCCAGTGCACAAGTGACCGAACAGCTGACCGCCACGCTGCAAGTGGGCGAGCAGACCACCGTGTTCTATGGTAACAACGGCTTCGCCAGTGCCGTAGCCGCTGCTGAGGACAATGCCATCATCACGCTGTCGTCCGGCTACTTCAATAATCCCGGGCGAATCAGCAAGCCGCTGAAGGTCTATGGCGCAGGTTTCGAGACCGACACCATCACCGGCATCGCGCCCACGCAAGTGAGCGGCAGCATCACCTTTGACAATACTGATGCCCACGTGGTCGACGGCTTCTACCTCGAGGGCATCTATATGGACGGCAGTATCGGCCAAGCCAATAATACGGCGATGAACAACCTGAAGGTGGTAAAGTGCCGCTTTACAGGTATCAGCTTCGGTGCAGAGAGTTCGCAGATTATCCTCCGTCAATGTAAAATCGAAGGTGGCGTGAATGCCATCAACTCGGCAAAGGTGACGGGGCTGATGATTCAGAACAGCTATGTTACTGACGCTATTGGCGAAGGCTTCAGCACGGAGAGCGGCATCGTGGTAGACCACTGCATCCTCACGGCGCGCGACGGTAATAGCACCGACTTGTATCACGGTCCGTGGTACTACACCAACACCATCATCAACCGCTTCATCCGTCAGGGCGGCGTATGCTACAACTGCGTAGGCTCTAAAAACTTTATCGAGCGCTGCGGCACGTTTGCCAACTGCTATTACATCACTGCTTGGGGAACGCTCTTTGCCGACGGTCAGAACAACATTGACTATCTGAAGGACAGCAAGCCGCGCTCGTGGGAGCTGGCCGCCCCGACAACGTATGTGGGCACCGACGGCACCCCCGTGGGCCCCGCAGGCGGCAGCTATGCTTGGAACAAGATTCCCTCTACGCCGCGCATCATCCAGAGCAGCATTGGCGCTCAGACATCGGCCGACGGCAAGCTGAACATCTCAATTAAGGCAGAGGCACGCCCCGTGGTAGAATAAGAACCGGAACTCCGTAACGAAAGAAGAGACTATGAAACATCGTGTGAAACAGATAGGCTTCGCAGTGCTGGCCGCGGTATGGAGCATCGGGACGACGGCTCAAGTGAGTGTCGACCGGGCTGAATACTGGCTGGACCACGACTTCGATGGCCGTTCCTCCGTTGCCGTCGTTGCGGGTAACTGGACGCAGCAGCTCGACCTGAGCGCGCTATCACCCGGCCTGCACAACGTTGGCTTCCGGTTGGGGACGGCTGACGGGCGATGGTCGGCTGTGCTGGTGAAGAACTTCCTCGTCCCGCAGCCCTCGTCGCTGGAGGAGAACACGCTGCAGAAGTATGAGTATTGGATTGACCATCAGTTCGACGCACGTACGAGCGGCACCATTGCCGCCGGTGGCGTCATCGAGCTGCAGCCCGACTTCTCGTCGCTGGCTCCCGGTCTGCACAATATCGCCTTCCGCGTGTTGGACGCCAATGGTCACAGCAGCTCCATTCTGGTGAAGAACTTCCTCGTCCCGCAGCCCTCGTCGCTGACGGA
>JAFUZD010000029.1 GCA_017476785.1 Prevotella sp.
GTCGAGGTCTACGTGGCTGGCCATCGTGCGCTGGATGATGGCATCGCGCATATACAGATAGTCAAAGTCGTTGCCGGCGTTGCGCAGTGCCAGCGACTTGTAGTCGGTCAGCCCCGGACGCTGGTCGGGGAAGAACTCGTACTCGAAACGCTTGACGCCAAAGCGCTTGTTGGCGTAGATGGCCAGCGACTTCAGCGGGTTGCCGCGCGTGGCACCGCCCATAATGCGCGTCTCGCAGAGCTGGTTGAGCGCACTGCCAGTGCCTGCCTGCTCGAACAGCTCCAGATTGATGGGGCGCCGCCAGTTGTACTCATAGTTGTGCTGCCCGTTGGTATAGCTGTCTGAGTAGATACCGATAGCCGCATCGTCGAAATACTGCTTGTTGGTGACGATGGAGATGACGGGCAGCGTCAGTGCGCGCGGATGGAAGATATAGGAGTGGGTGGTGCTGCGCGGCGACAGATAGCCATTGCAGAAGAGCTTGGCACGGATGTAGGTGGTCGACGTGATAGTAAGCGGAGCCGTGTACTTGATGCTGGTGGCAGTGGGTTCCGTGCCGTCGCGCGTGTAGCGTATCTCCGTCCCTGCGGGCGCATCGGCCGGCAACGAGAGCTCGAGCGTGATGGCGGCATTGCCCACGACGACACGGCCCGGCTCGCTGAACACGGGTTCGCCCAGTGTATTCTTCAGCGTCTGTCCGCAGTTGGCGGCACCCGGCGTGGGCGTGGCCTGATAGCCCCACTTGTCAGCACCGTCGGTCTCGCGGCCATAGGCAATGTTGGGGGCGGGCTGCTTCTTCATATCCGTCACTTGGTCGATGAGGGTAGAGCCCTGATAGAGGTACACCTCGCCGCCCTTACCCGACTCCCAGCGGAAGTCGGTGTGCATCCCGTCGCCCACTTTGTCGCAGTAGACGATGGCATACTGGTGGGCACCGACCGTCACGCTGGGCAACGGCCACGCCTTCGAGGCTTTGTCAGACTTTCCCAGTTTGTAGCCATTCAGGTTGACTGCCGTGCTGCCTGCATTGTACAACTCCACCCACGAGTCGGGGAAGTCGTTCAGGTCGTCCATAATACAGTCGATGTTCGATTGCATCAGCTCGTTGATGACAAGCTGAGCGTGTGCCTCGGCGGCGCCCATCCAGAGCGCGGCCAGCACGAGGGTTTTCAGTTTTCGGTTCATTGCGCTGCAAAGTTACGCCTTTTCCTTCGGTCTGCCAAAAATATCTGTCGCTTAAACTTTGCGCCACGCATCATTTTGCCCTTTTCCCTGCATCCGAAGAATTATGTGATTTTTCTGTCCCTATTCCGCGTAATTAATAATAAATTCGTATCTTTGCAGAAACATAAGAAAGGAAGTGAAGCTATGATTGACAGAGCGACGGTAGACAAGATAATGGACGCGACGGACATCGTGGACGTGGTGGGCGAGTTTGTCAACCTGCGCAAAGCAGGTGTCAACTACAAAGGCCTGTGCCCCTTCCACGACGACACCACGCCCTCGTTTATGGTGTCGCCGGCCCGGCAGATATGCAAGTGTTTTGCCTGCGGCGAGGGTGGCAACGCGGTCAACTTCCTGATGAAGCACGAGCAGATAACCTATCCCGAGGCACTGCGATGGCTGGCCAAGAAGTACAACATCGAGATTCAGGAGCGCGAGCTCACCGACGAGGAGCGTCGGGAGCAGTCCGAGCGCGAGTCGCTCTTCGTGGTCAACGAATGGGCCAACCAGTATTTTCAGGCCATCTTGCAGAACGACGTAGACGGCCAGACCATCGGCAAGCAGTATTTCCGCAGCCGCGGCATCCGCGACGACATCATACGCAAGTTCCAGCTCGGCTTCGCCCTGAATAGCCGCGACGCGCTGGTAAAGGAGGGAGTGCGCAAAGGTTATAAGGAAGAGTATCTCGTCAAGTCGGGGCTCTGCATCCAGAACGAGCGCGGCATCTACGACCGCTTCAGTGGGCGCGTCATCTTCCCGTGGCTCAACGTCAGCGGCAAAACGGTGGCCTTCGGCGGCCGACTGCTCGATTCGCGCACCAAAGGCGTGCAGCAGAAGTATGTCAACTCGCCCGACTCGGAAATCTATCACAAGGACCACGAGCTCTACGGCATCTTCCAAGCCAAGAAGGCCATTGTCAAGGAAGAGTGCGTCTATATGGTCGAAGGCTACACCGACGTGATAGCGATGCACCAGTGCGGACTGGAAAACGTGGTGGCCAACTCTGGAACGGCACTCAGCATCTACCAGATACGCCTGCTCCACCGCTTCACCAGCAACATCGTGCTGCTCTACGACGGCGACGAGGCCGGCATCCACGCAGCAATGCGCGGCACGGATATGCTGCTCAGCGAGGGAATGAACGTGAAAGTGCTGCTGCTGCCCGACGGCGACGACCCCGACAGCTTCAGCCGTAAGCATACGGCTACCGAGTTTAAGCAATACATCGAGCAGCATCAGACCGACTTCATCGAGTTCAAGACCGACCTCCTGCTGCGCGGCGTGAAAGACCCCATCAAGCGGGCCGAGGCCATCAACAGCATCGTGCACTCGGTGTCGGTCATCCCCGACCCCATCATCCGGTCCACGTATCTGGGCGAGTGTGCCCAGCGCTTGGGGGTGGATGAGCGCACGCTGATTACGCAGACCAACAAATACATTGCTGACAACCGCGATGCCATACGACGCGAGAACGAACGGCAGGAGGCGCGCGCTGAGCGACTGGAGAACGCCGCCGACCGACAGGGGGCTGAGCCGCAGGCATCGCCATTGCCCTCGCTGGCGACGTTCACCGAGGACAATCCCGTAGAGCGAATGCTCGCGCAGCAGATTATCCGCCACGGCAACGAGACAATCTTCGAGGGACTGGAGACGGAAGACGGCCAGCTAATCAGCTTCAACGTGGCACAATACATAGACTACGACCTCTCACAGGACGGGCTCGTATTCAGCAACGAGCTGTACAACCGCATCCTGCGCGAAGCGGTGGAGCAGTCGGCCGACGAGCATTTCCGCGCTGAGACCTACTTCCTCAACCACGCTGACGTGACCATTGCCCAGCTGGCTGCCCAGCTGGCTATTGACAACCACCAGCTGAGCCGCAGCTTCGAGATGAAGACCGACGCCAACGGCCTGCGCCAGCGCATCGTCCACCTGATACTCGACTTCCGAATGGACATCGTCAACCAGCACCTGAAGGACATTCAGCGGCAGCTGAAGGAGGTGGGCAGCAATATGGAGCGCATTCAGGAGCTGATGGCCGACTACAAACAGACGCAGGAACTGCGCAACGCGCTGGCCAAGCAGCTGGGCTCCGACGTCATCATCTAAGCACCGACTACTATGCACGGACTGAATATCATAGGCGTTATCATCTACTGGCTGATTATAGTCATTGCAATCATCCACGTAGTGATGGACAACCGGCAGCCGGCCAAGACTATGGCGTGGGCACTGGTCATCTTCTTCGTGCCTGTGGCCGGCATCGTGCTCTATCTCTTCTTCGGGGTCAACCACCGACGCGAGCGACTGGCCAGCCAGCGTTCGCTGGACCAGCTGTCCAAGCGCTCAATGCTGGAATTCGTGGAGCAGACCGACCTCCACGTGCCCGAGCACTACAAGCCTGTCGTCGACCTCTTCATCAACCAGAACCTTTCGCTGCCGTTCAAGGCTACCGACGTAGACATCTATACCAACGGCTATCAGTTCTTCCCCGCCCTGCTGCGCTCCATCGCCTCGGCCCGCCACCACATCCACATCGACTTCTACATCTTCGAGGACGACGCGCTGGGGCAACTCGTCAGCGACGCACTGATTGACCGGGCAAAGGCCGGCGTGGAGGTGCGGCTCATCTACGACGACGTGGGGTGCTGGAACATTCCCAATGCTTTCTTTGAACGGATGATACAGGCAGGCATCGAGGTGGCGCCGTTCCTGCCCGTTCGTTTCCCCTCGTTCACCAGCCGCGTGAACTACCGCAATCACCGCAAGCTGGTCATCATCGACGGATTGGAGGGCTACATCGGCGGAATGAACATCGCCCTGCGCTACGTGAAAGGTATCAACGACCACGCTTGGCGCGACACGATGATACGCATCACGGGCGGCATCGTCTATTCACTGCAGCGCGCTTTCCTCGTTGACTGGTTCTTTGTCAACCGCAAGCTCATCTCCGACAAGTGCTACTATCCTAAGGCACTCAGCAATCAGAAGGCCGAGGGGGCATTGGCACAGATTGTCACCAGCGGTCCCATCACGCCCTATCCCGAGATTATGCAGGGCTACATCCGCGTCATTCTGGCTGCCCGCCACTACATCTACATCGAGACGCCCTATTTCCTGCCCAACGAGCCCGTGCTCTTTGCACTGAAGACGGCGGCACTGGCCGGGGTCGACGTGCGCATACTCTGCCCGTTCCATTCTGATGCCCGCGTGGTGGAGTGGGCTTCGCGCTCCTATCTGCGCGAGGCGGTGAAGGCCGGCGTGCAGGTATTTCTCTACACGGCCGGATTCCTGCACTCCAAGATGCTGGTCTGCGACGACACCCTGCTCACCTGTGGCTCCACCAACTTCGACTTCCGGTCGTTCGAGAACAATTTCGAAGCCAATGTCTTCATCTACGACGAAGCGCAGGCACAGGAGTTCCGCCGCGTGTTTCTGATCGACCAGCAGCAGTCCATATCACTGGCAGAGATACCTCACCGGATGAAGCCGAGCTTCATCAAGCGGCTGGGCGAATCGTTAGTAAGATTGTTTGCACCGCTGTTTTAACGCTCACCGCCGAAGGGCGTGAGTGCAAAAACGCAACAAGAGATACTTAAGAAACGGCGAACAGCGAGAAGTTGACGCTGCCATAGCTGCGATGCGCCACAAAGCGGGGGTGCTGGCTGAAGTCGTAGTCCTTGCCGTGCTCGAAGACGAAGATACCGCCCTCACGGAGCAGCTGCTTCTGGAAAATCAGGTCGGGAATGGTGGGCAGTTCCTTCAGTGCATAGGGCGGATCGGCAAAGATGAAGTCGAACTGCTGGCGGCACGACTTCAAGAAACGGAACACATCGCCGCGGACGGCCACGCACTTATGCTCATTCAGCTTCTTCAAGCAGTCTTGGATAAATCGGTGGTGGTCGCGGTCCAGCTCGACGCTGACCACCTGCGAGCAGCCGCGCGAGAGCAGTTCGAGCGAGATGCTACCCGTACCCGAAAAGAGGTCGAGTGCCGTAGCGCTGTCGAAGTCGATATACTGCGTAAGAACGTTAAAGATATTCTCTTTGGCAAAATCGGTCGTCGGCCGCGCCTTAAACGAGCGCGGAATATCAAAATGCCGTCCTTTGTATAGTCCTGTAATGATGCGCATTGTCCCTCACCCTCCTATTCAAGAACTACCTTCCTTTCACATAGAGTGTCATCAGGTCGTACGGGATGCCGCTGATCTGCGTCACGGCCGCACGGTTGAAGTCGCCCGCGGGATTGATGATGTAGGCTCGCTTCACGTAGCGCCGCAGTTCTTCCAGCAGCCATTCGCGCTCGGGAATGTCGCCCACGATGTGCAGCTCGTCCTGCTCGGCCTTCAGCATCAGCTGCTGCCACACGTACAGCAGGAAATAAAGTGCGTCGCGGGCATTCGAAGTGTCAAAGGCATTGTAGAACTTGAAGCGGTTCTGGGCGTAGTTGAATATCTCCAGCCGCCCGTCGTGGAAGTAGCCATAGAGCTTGCCGCGCACGCCCGTATAGCTACGCTGGTGCAGATGGCGCCACACGGGAGCCGACGAGCAGACGTAGCGCACATCAGAGAAGCGGTCGCTGATGACCGTTTTCAGGTCGCGGTTGACGGAGAACACTGCCACGCAGCTCAGGTCGGGCAGTACATTGTGCAGGATGGTTTCCTGTGCGCGGCCGGGGAAAGCGTGGCCATAGAGAGCCTGCTGCTCCTGCTCGCGAAACAAGTCGGCCGGCACCATCAGCACCGGCGTATCGATGAGCACCTGCACGCGCTGCGCCTCACGCAGCATCGTGACAGTCCTGATGGCCTCGCGCAGATTGGCTGCCATCGAGATGCCGTTCTTCAGCGTGTACGGCTCATAGTCTATCTGGTTCTTGCCGTCGCGGTTGACGATGGTCGAGAACGAGAGCGCGCTGCGGCTGATGCGGACGGTCAGCCGTGGCGTTGCGTTATAGGTTGCGGTTTCCTGCATAGTCGTTCATCCTCAGTTGTGCGTGATACTCAGTGCACACAGCACCGCCAGCGCCAGCGCCACGATGCCGAGCACGATGTTGATGTGTCGGTTGGTAATCTTCATTTCCACGTGCAAAGATACAAATTAATTCATAATTCATAATGCATAATCCATAATTAATTCTCATTTTATGCTGTGGATTAATGGTGATTATGCATTATGAATTATGAATTAATTTGTACCTTTGCTGGCGAAAGATGATTACCGACGAACTGAGACACCGCATCCGCGAGGCCTTCGGCCACGTGCCCACTCCCGAGCAGGAGCAGGCCATCGGCGTATTCTGCGACTTCCTGACCGACCGCAACGGCCAGTCGCTGATGCTGATGCCCGGTGCTGCCGGCACGGGCAAGACCTCACTGGCTGCCGCACTGGTGCAGGCACTGCGCTCGCTGGGGCAGAAGATGGTGCTGATGGCTCCCACGGGACGGGCTGCTAAGGTCTTCTCGCTCTATGCCGCCCACCCGGCCTACACCATCCACCGCCGCATCTACCGACAGAAGTCGGCGGCCGACCTCTCAGCCTTCAACCTGAACGTCAACCTGAGCAAGCACACGCTGTTCATCGTCGACGAGGCCTCGATGATCAGTAACACCGGCTATGGAGAATCGGCCTTTGGCAGCGGACGGCTGCTCGACGACCTCATTCAGTTTGTCTACAACGGCGAGGGTTGCCGGCTGATGCTTATCGGCGACCGTGCCCAGTTGCCGCCGGTGGGCGAGGAAGCCAGTCCGGCACTCAGTGCCGAGGTGCTGCGTGCCTATGGACTGTACGTCTACGAGTGCCGCCTCAGCGAGGTGCTGCGCCAGAGCCAGCAGTCGGGCATCCTATGGAACGCCACACAGCTGCGGACATTAGGAGCCGAGCTGCCGCAGCGGGGTGCCCTGCTGCTCCCGCGCATCCGCTTCCGCGGCTTTGCCGATATCTGTGTGGTGACCGGCGACGAGCTGATAGAGACGCTGGCATCCAGCTATTCACACGCGGGGATGGACGACGTGACCGTCATCACGCGCTCTAACAAGCGAGCCAACATCTACAATCAGGGCATACGCAACAGCGTGCTGGGACGCGAGGACGAGCTGACGCGTGGCGACCTGCTGATGGTGGTGAAGAACAATTACAGCATCACGCCCCAGCCGACAGAAGACGGCACACGGCCTTTCGACTTCATTGCCAATGGCGACCGTGCCGTCGTACAGCGCGTGCGGCGCATCCGCGAGCTCTACGGATTCCGCTTTGCCGACCTGACTGTTACCTTCCCCGACTACGACGACACGGAGCTGACGGCCACGGCCATCCTCGACACGCTGACGGCCGAGGCACCCGCACTGACACGCGAGCAGCAAGAGCTATTATATAATAAGGTGATGGACGACTATGCCGACCTGCCCCTAAAGGCCGACCGCATCAAGAAGCTGAAGCAAGATGCGCACTACAACGCCCTGCAAGTGAAGTTTGCCTATGCCGTCACCTGCCATAAGGCGCAGGGCGGCCAGTGGGCACACGTCTATCTGGACCAAGGCTATATGACCGACGATATGCTCACGCCCGACTACTACCGCTGGCTCTACACGGCCTTCACCCGTGCCACCGAACGGCTCTATCTGGTCAACTGGCCAAAGCCGCAGACCGAGGACTGAGCCCCGGCAACAGCCGCTCATAGCAGAAAAGGCTCCCACAGCAACGGGCGTAGAAAGGCGATGAGGCCGCAGGCACGCACTCCCAAAGAGAAAGAGCATAAGGAAAAGAAAATGCGCCGACATTGGGATATATCAGAAAAAATGCCGAACTTTGCAGTAGCAAGACAATGATATGAACCGCATTAACTGTATGGACAAACGATGATGATAGCATTATATATTATAATAGGTGTAGCTGTGGGTGCGCTCGCAGCGTATCTGGTGATGAACCCGCGGGTGGCACGGCTACGCATTGACGGCGAGCGGACGGCTACGGAGCTGAGGATGCTGGGCGAGCAGCTGCAGGGCGGACAGCAACGGGCTGACCAACTGCGGACGGAGAATGACCGGCTGCAAGAAGAGAACCGGACACTGGGAGCCAAGAACGAGGCACAGGCACGCGAAATAGAGCTGCTGACCCGTCAGCACAGCGACGAGCAGCTGCGCCGCGAGCAGCAGTTCAGCGAGCAGATGAGGCTGACGAAAGAGCAGTTTGGCCAACAGCTGAAGACCACGAAAGAGCAACTGCAGAACGTGGCACAGCAACTGATGGACGCGCAAGCCAAGAAGCTGAAGGAGGAGAATCGCGAGAACATTGGCAACATCACGCAGCCACTGCGCGAGGCCATCAGCGATATGCGTAAGGCCATCAGCGACTCTACGAAGGACCATACGGAGCAGAGTGCATCGCTGCGCGAACAGCTTAGGCTGATGATGCAAAGCAACCGCGAGATAGGCGAGAAGGCCGAGTCGCTGGCCAACGTGCTGCGGCGCGACAATAAGGTGAGCGGCAATATGGGCGAAATCATTCTCGGCGACCTACTCAGCTCGCAGGGACTCACCGAAGGCATACACTACGAGGTGCAGGCACGGCTGCGCGACGAGACGGGACGACCGCTGAAAAACGACGACACGGGGCAGGAGATGCAGCCCGACGTCATCCTGCACTACCCGCAGGGACAGGACGTGGTGGTCGATTCGAAGGTGTCGCTCGTGGCTTATCAACGCTACGTCAACACTGAGGATGCCGACGAGAAAGGCCGCTACCTACAGGAGCACATCAAGTCGGTGCGCCAGCACGTGGCAGAACTGGCACGTAAGGACTACTCCAAGTATATCGTCAAGCCGCGCGAGGCCGTCGACTTCGTCATTATGTTCGTGCCCTTCGAGTCGTCGCTCCAGCTGGCACTGGCCAACGACCCCACGCTCTGGCGCGACGCCTTCGAGCGTA
The DNA here is from genome assembly GCA_017476785.1 of Prevotella sp. Lineage (GTDB taxonomy): Bacteria > Bacteroidota > Bacteroidia > Bacteroidales > Bacteroidaceae > Prevotella. Next base: position 9,147 of record JAFUZD010000029.1, read on the forward strand.
AGGTGTTCATTTCCGGCGAGCAGAACCTGCTGGCCATCCTGCATATGATTCACGTGGCGTGGGTGCAGAACCAGCAGGCTGAGAACCAAGCGAAGGTGTTCGGACTGGCCGAGCAGCTGCTCGACCGGCTGGGCGACTTCATCCAGCGCTACAATAAGGTGGGCGACCAGCTGGAGTCGGTACGGCGCGCTTTCGACAGTGCCAGCAACAAGCTGTTCACGGGGCGGCAGAGCGTGGTGCAGAAGGGGCGCGAGCTGGTGGATCTTGGCAGTAAAGAGAACCCTAACCGGCGTATTCCCGCCGCTAAGGACGAACTGATACAGACACAGGATGATTTATCTGAATGACGACATAGCCCAGATAGACCTCGACGCTGCGATATCACAGCTGTCGGCACAGCGGCGCGAGCAGGCCCTGCGATTCAGTCACGAGCTGGGGCGGCGGCAGTGCATTGCGGCCTATCTGTTGCTGCGCGAGGCACTGCGCAGCGAATATGGCATTGAGGAACCGCCCACGTTCGAGTATGGCATTCACGGCAAGCCCAGTCTGACAGGGCGCAGCGACATACACTTCAACCTCAGCCACTGCCGTGCCGGCGTCATCTGTGCCGTCGACCGCCGACCCATAGGCATCGATATGGAGACCATCCGCCCCTATAAGGAGGCACTGGCACGACACACGATGAACGATGATGAGCTGCGGCAGATAGCTGCTGCAGCGCGCCCCGAGGTTGAGTTCATACGACTGTGGACAATGAAGGAGGCACTGCTGAAATGCACGGGCGAGGGCATCACGCGCGACTTGAAGACCGTGCTCACGGGCCGCGAACGCATAGAAACGACTGTCAACGAGGAAAAAGGTTACGTCTATTCGGTGTGTTTTTCCTAAAAAATATTATCTTTGCAGCAGAAACAATAACTTAAAAACAAAATAATAGGTATGAAATTAGACGGACGACGCGAAAGCTCGAATGTGGAAGATCGCCGCAGTATGAGTGGCGGAACGAAGGCCGGACTGGGTATCGGCGGTATTATTATGGTGGCGTTGATGGCTTGGCTGAGCGGTGGCGACCCGCTGAGCGCAGTGATGAACGAGGTGGTACAGAACGGTGGACTGGGTTCGCTCACCGGCACCAATACCGAAGTGACCGAGGGGCAGCGTGAGTTTACCGAAGAAGAGCAGCAACTGGCTCACTTCTCTACGCAGATACTGGCCGGAACAGAGGATGTGTGGACGGAGATATTCCGCCAGAACGGTGCTACGTACGAGGTGCCCACGATGGTGCTCTACACCGGCGGCGTGCAGACGGCGTGCGGTCAGGGCTCGTCGGCAATGGGTCCCTTCTATTGCTCGGGCGACCAGAAGCTCTACATCGACCTGTCGTTCTTTACCACGATGAAGCAGCAACTCGGGGCCGACGGCGACTTTGCCTATGCCTACGTCATTGCCCACGAGGTGGGACACCACGTAGAATATCTCACGGGAACGCTCTCCAAAGTGCACCAGCAGATGGCACGTCTGAGCGAGAAAGAGGCCAACAAGCTGAGCGTGCGCCTCGAGCTCTTGGCCGATTTCTATGCCGGTGTGTGGGCGCATCACGACAACAAGCGCTTCGGATCGCTGGAAGACGGCGACATTGAGGAGGCCATCAGCTGCGCACAGGTCATCGGCGACGACTATCTGCAGAAGAAAGCCCGCGGCTATGCCATTCCCGAATCGTTCAACCACGGTACCTCGAAGCAACGTATGAAGTGGTTCAAGCTCGGTCTTGAGACAGGCGACATCTCCAAAGGCACCACCTTCCAATGCTCTGACGACGAGCTGTAAAGGCCCGCCATAGGAGGCAATTCACAATCATTACCGCAAGCGATAAGACAATGTCGGCATTTGAGATGAACTTCGATATGTGTTGCACTGACCAAATCAGCAGGTTGCGCACATTGATGAAAGAGAATACGGGACACCAGATGGAAGCGGGTGACATCCTCTGCCCACGTATTCCATCTGCTCCCTTCGAAGAGTCAATGTTCGACAGTCTAAGCATCTATGCACGGTGGGAGGCGGACGGACGGGTGAGCGTGATACTGAGCATAACAGACTGGAGCTACGGCAAAGGCTATACGTCCACGGAGAAGACCATCCGCATATTCGACTCGGCAGATGCCTGCCAGAAGTGGCTGGGGGCAACCGATGCTGCTGCGGAGTATTGCTTGAAAGCGTTCCGCCAGCATACTTAAAAGAACAACAAAAGCGGGCGGCGAAGTTCGATGAACTTCGCCGCCCGTTATTTGTTGGTCAATAGTCACGCGTTTAGGCAGCCTTCGCCGTCTTCTTCGTCGTGGTTGTGGTCTTTTTCTTTGTGGTGGTAGCCTTCTTCGTTGCCGTGGTGTCCTTCTTCACGAAGCGGCCCTTCTCGTCGCGTGCCGGAGTCGTCTTCTTCTCAGCAGTCGTAGTGGTCTTCTTGGCTGCGGTGGTTGTCTTCTTCTCGGCCGTGGCGGTGGTTTTCTTGGTTGTCGTCTTCTTAGTAGCGGTAGCAGGCTTAGCCGGCTCCTCGGTGTTCTTCTTCACGAAGCGGCCTTTCTCATCGCGTGCCGGCGTCGTCTTCTTCTCAGCAGTCGTAGTCTTCTTGGCTGCGGTGGTTGTCTTCTTCTCGGCCGTAGCGGTGGTCTTCTTAGTAGCCGTCTTCTTGGTGGCGGTAGCAGGCTTAGCTGCCTCGTCAGTCTTCTTCGTGGTAGTCTTCTTGGCTGCAGTGGCTGTCGTCGTCTTCTTAGCTGCCGTGTTCGAGCCGTAGCAGCGCGTGCACGGCGTGCGTCCGATGTTCTTAGCCTCCGTGGTGCTGACGGGCTTCACCTCTTTTGAGTATCTCAGGTAACTGCAGTCCTTCGACTTGTGGTAAGCCACGGCACTGCTGCTCGTAGCGATGTAGACGGTCTGTGCGTCTGCCGTTGCAACTATTGCGAAGAGTGCAACGAGGGTCATCATAAACTTTTTCATATTGCTGTCAATTTAGTTAATAATGTCATTCGTGTCGGCAAAGATACACATTTATTTCGGTAATCAGTGCCGAAAAGAAGAAAAAAACATCTGCTCTCCACGTTTTTAGCCCGCCATTATTCGTAGTCTTCCTCGAACTCAAGCCAGCCTTCCGTCCATTCGGCAGAATGGCGGAGGGGTTCGGCGGCAGGATTGCTGACGGAGAGACCGAGCAGGCGTATAGGGCGCGAGGTGACGGTAAGCAGTTGCTTGGCCAATGGCAGGATGTCGGCTTTTGTCAGCAGCGGTCGGCTGACTGTCAGCGAGCGTGTCTGCTGAGTGAAGTCGTCAAACTTCGTCTTCAGCGTCAGCGTGGTGCCTACGAACCCCGTCTTTCCGATGCGCCGTTCCAACTCCAGCACGGTGTGGTAGAGCTCGATGAGCAATGCCGAGCGACGGGTAAGGTCTTCGGCAAACGTGCGCTCGCAACCCACCGACTTGCGCACGTAGTCGGTCACTACGGGACGCTGGTCGATGCCACGGGCAAAGTCGTAGTACATCCCGCCAGCCTTACCGAACACCTCCATCAGATGGCCGCGCGACTGCTGCCGCAGGTCATAGCCTGTGATGATACCCATCCGATGCATCCGTTCGGCCGTGCGCGGCCCCACTCCCCACAGTTTCTCTATCTTCAGCCGTGCGATGAAGTCGAGCGCACGGTCAGGATGAATCACCGTCAGCCCGTCGGGCTTTCGCCAGTCAGAGGCTATCTTTGCCAGCAACTTGTTATACGACACGCCGGCCGAGGCCGTCAGACTGAGTTCGCTGCGGATGCGCTGTCTGATGTCACGGGCTATGTCGACAGCCAACGGGATGCCCATCTTATTGTCGGTCACGTCGAGAAAAGCCTCATCGAGCGACAGCGGCTCTATCAGGTCGGTATAGCTATGGAATATCTCGTGAATCTGCTGCGACACCTCCTTATAGCGACGGTGATTCCCCTCTACCACAACCAGCTGCGGACAGAGCCGCTTGGCCCGTGCCATCGACATTGCCGAGTGAACCCCGAAGGGGCGTGCCTCGTAGCTGGCCGTGGCCACCACGCCGCGCGGGCCGTCGTAGCCGATGGCCACGGGCAGTCCCCGCAGCTCGGGATGGTCGCGCTGCTCCACCGAGGCGAAGAAGGCATCCATATCAATATGTATAATCTTACGCGCTGTCTGTGACATTGCTATTCAGTTCATCATCTGAGAGGGGGCTGGGTTTACTCTTCACTGCGAGGATTCAGAGGCACTCGAGCAACAGCTGCACTAAGCGTGGAATGGCGTAGCGGTCGATGTCTTGCTCGTCTATCCAGATGTAGCCGTCGGGCAACGGCGGCCGCTCATCAGGTTCCCACAGGTAGAAGTCGGCCAGCAGGATGCGGTGGGTCAGCACGTGGCGCACATTGTGGCGAAGGAGAGTGAGAGAGGAGCCCGCAGGAAGGTCCGGGAGGCAGCACAGCGGCTCCCACAGCCCCTGCCAGATGTCGCCGGGGCCACGCTGACGGATGGCGGTCTGACCGTTACACCTTATATATATATAAGTGAGGCGACGCTCCGTCACCTTCAGCTTACGCTGCTTCACGGGCAGCTCGCCTGTGCGGCCGCTGCGCAGTGCCTCGCACGTCTCCATCAGCGGACAGTCAGCACAGCGAGGCGACTGCGGCGTGCACTGCAGCGCGCCGAAGTCCATCAGCGCCTGATTGTAGGCCGAGGCCTCGCCCTCGGGCAACAGGCTCTGCGCCAGCGCGGCAAACTCGTGTTTGCCGGCCGTGGTATTGATGGGCGTGCTGATGCCATAGTAGCGGCTGAGCACGCGGTAGACATTGCCGTCGACTACGGCGGCAGGAAGGTCGAAGGCGATAGAGGCGATGGCAGCCGCCGTATAGTCACCCACGCCTTTCAGCCGTCTGATGTCCTCGAGTGTGGCGGGGAAGTGCCCCATTGCCACAATCTGCTTGGCCGCCGCGTGCAGATGGCGGGCACGGCTGTAGTAGCCCAGTCCCTGCCACTCGCGCAGCACATCGTCCTCGCTGGCGGCTGCGAGGTCGGCCACGGTGGGCCAGCGGCGCACGAAACGCTCCCAGTAGGGACGTCCCTGCTCAATGCGGGTCTGCTGTAAGATAATCTCGGAGAGCCAGATGGCATAAGGGTCGCGCGTCTCCCTCCACGGAAGCGCGCGACCCTTTATCTTGAACCATTCGAGGAGTGTTGCAGCGAAACTCATTTCACCACGTATTTCTTTCCGCCACGGATGTAGATGCCCGGACGTAGCGGCTCGCTGACACGCCGTCCCTGCAAGTCGTAGATGGCGGAGCTCTTCGCGTTGAGTGCCGGGAACGGAGTGTTGAGGACGGGGTCGATGCCCGTGACGTCGATGCCCGCCTCCTCCATTGCCTCGTGAATGCCGTCGAGCATATAGGAGTTGTAGATGGTCAGGTTGCTGCGGTTGATGATGGTCATCTGATTGGTGCCGGTACTGTTGGTATCCCACACCACGGGTACGAATCCTTTGGCAAACGCTTTGGCCATCAACGTCTTGTAGTGATGCTTGATAGAAGCGTTGTGCTTGGCCTGACTCTCATTAGCCCCCACCACGGTGCGCCAGATGGCACCAAACTCTCCGATGTAGACGGGATAGCCATTGTCAGCAAAGCGTGCCTTCATCTTCTGCAACTGCGTCTCCATATAGTCTTCCTCGCCCCACGTAGCATTATGGGTGGAGCCGCTGACGTGGTTGGCACTGCCCCAGTAGAAGAACATCTTGCCCCAGCTCTCGTCGCTCGTCATCCCCCAGAACTGCCACGGGTCGTAGTAGTGCACTTCTATCATCAGCCGCCCCGCAGGGTCGGTGGGCATCTTTCCTGCCATATAGTTGCACGTATGGTCGATGTTGGTGCTCGGTCCCTGCACGATGAGCACGCGCTGTGCGTTGTTGCCGCCCGTGGCGCGCACGGCATCGATGAACGCCTGTTCATATTCTATCAGATTGTTCGTGGCCGCCTGATTGTCGGCATTCGGCTCGTTCAGTCCGGCAAAGAGCAACCGCTCGTCGTAGTCTTTGAAAGCCTCGGCAATCTGCGTCCACAGACGCGTCAGAATCTCTTTGTTCTTGGTCTTGGCCGTACCGGTATCTTTGATGTGTTCTTCCAGCCATCCTCCGTCCCAGTGGTCATTGATGACAACGTAGAGTCCGTCGTTGATGCAGTAGTTGACAATCTCCTTTACGCGCGCCATCCATTGGGCATCGATGGTATACGTGCTGGCATTGGAGATGTGCCCCAGTGCCCACGCACAGGGGATGCGTACCGAGCGGAAGCCCTGCGCCCGCACGTAGTCGATAATCTGTTGCGTGGTACGCGTGTTCTGCCAGCTCGTCTCAGCATTCAGTCCGCCTTTGTTGTCCCACAGTGCAGCCCCCGTAGCCCAGTTCTGCGCCTCCATCGTGTTGCCCAGATTCCATCCCGGAGCCATCCGCTGAGCCACCTCGGCCGCCGTCAGTTCCATCTGTTGCTGCGCCATTGCAGCCAGTGTCATCAGTCCGGCAAAAGCCGTCATCACTAATCTCTTTGTCATCATTTCCTTCATTCTTATTTCCTCCATACTATTGTCTACACTCCTGTCACTCCTACACTCCTTAAAAACTCCTGTACTCCTAAAAAACACTCCTAAAAGAATCTACTTATCATAGGCGTGCAGCGGGTAGTCGGTAGTGAAGTGCAGTCCGCGGCACTCTTTGCGCTCCAATGCCCAGCGAGTGATGAGATAGCCCACGTTAATCATATTGCGCAGTTCGCAGATGTCGCGGCTGGCCTTCACACGCTTGAACAGGCGCTCCGTCTCCTCATAGAGCATATCCAGTCGGTCCCACGCGCGGTGCAGGCGCAGGTCGCTGCGCACGATGCCCACGTAGTTGGCCATTATCTGGTTCACCTCCTTCACCGACTGCGTGATGAGCACCTTCTCCTCGTTGGTCATCGTGCCCTCGTCGTTCCATTCCGGCACGCGCTCGTTGAAGTCGAACAAGTCAACGTGCTCCAGCGAGTGGCGGGCGGCAGCGTCGGCATAGACCACAGCCTCAATGAGTGAGTTCGAGGCCAAGCGGTTGCCGCCGTGCAGTCCCGTGCACGAGCACTCGCCGATGGCATAGAGCCGCTCGATGGACGACTGTCCGTTCAGGTCCACTTTGATGCCGCCACACATATAGTGAGCCGCAGGGCGCACGGGGATATAGTCCGTCGTGATGTCGATGCCCATCTGCAAGCACTTGTGGTAGATATTGGGGAAGTGGCGGCGCGTCTCTTCGGCGGGTTTGTGGGTCACGTCGAGACATACGTGGTCGATGCCGTGAATCTTCATCTCTTTATCAATGGCGCGGGCCACGATGTCGCGCGGTGCCAGCGACAACCGCTCGTCGTACTTCTCCATAAAGCTCTCGCCGTTGGGCAGGCGCAGTATGCCGCCGTAGCCACGCATTGCCTCGGTGATGAGGAAGGCGGGGTGCGTCTCGTTGACATTGTGGAGCACCGTGGGGTGGAACTGCACGAACTCCATATCGGCCACCGTGCCCTTTGCACGATAGACCATCGCGATGCCGTCGCCCGTGGCAATCACGGGGTTCGACGTCGTCTGATACACGGCACCGCAGCCACCCGTACAGATGACGGTGACCTTAGCCAGATAGGTGTCTACCTTCTGCGTGTCGGGGGCGAGCACATAGGCACCGTAGCACTGGATATGGGGCGAGCGTCGGGTGACGCGCGCACCGAGATGGTGCTGTGTGATGATTTCCACGGCAAAGTGGTCCTCCTTCACCGTGATGTCTGGGCAGCTGCGCACGGCCTCCATCAGCCCGCGCTGTATCTCGGCCCCCGTATCGTCGGCGTGGTGCAGGATGCGGAACTCGGAGTGTCCGCCCTCGCGGTGTAGGTCGAAGTCGCCGTTCTCCTTACGGTCGAAGTTGACTCCCCACTGCACCAGCTCCCTGATTTGCTCGGGCGCATTGCGCACCACCTGCTCCACGGCCGCGCGGTCGCTGATGTAGTCGCCCGCTATCATCGTGTCTTCAATATGCTTTTCGAAGTTGTCTACCGCAAGGTTCGTCACACTGGCCACGCCGCCCTGAGCGAACGACGTGTTGGCCTCGTCGAGACTGGTCTTGCAGATCATACATACCGAGCCCTTCTTTGCGCGGGCTACCTTCAGCGCATAACTCATTCCGGCCACACCGGCACCGATGATGAGGAAATCGTACTTATAAACCATTCCGTTCTTGTTTGTCTTAGTTGACTGCAAAGGTACGAAATAATTAGTAATTAATAATGAGTAATTAGAAATTTATTTCGTAACTTTGCATCCAATGATGAACAGACTGACGATATTTTTCCTGACGCTCCTGCTCTCTGCTCCGATGGCGGCACAGACAGAAGCGGACACACTGGCTACCGACACTGCGGAGGTGCGACTGCCCTACCCGCTGTGCATCCAGATGCGGCTCGACTCGCTGACGACGCACGCCGAACTGCTGCAGACCTCGCAGCTGGGACTGATGGTCTACGACCTCACGGCCGACTCGGCTATCTACCGACTGAATGAACGACAGCTGATGCGGCCGGCATCGACGATGAAGCTCGTCACGGCCATCACGGCACTCGACCTGCTGGGCGGCAACTACCGCCTACGCACGGAGCTGCGCCAACGCGGCACCATCGATGCCGACGGGACACTCCACGGCGACCTTATATGCGTCGGCGGAATGGACCCTTGCTTCACAACCTCCGACCTCAACGCCTTCGTACAGGCCATACGCACGGCTGGCATCGACTCCATCAGCGGCCGCATCATTGCCGACACCAGTATGAAGGAGGACGTACCCTACGGCGAAGGGTGGTGCTGGGATGACAAGAACCCCATCCTGTCGCCGCTGACCATCGGCCGCGACACGGCATTTGTGAGCAGGCTAAGGGCGGCCTTGGAACCCACCCCCGACCCCTCCCGAAGGGAGGGGAGCTTAGTTTCCGCAAAGGGACCCACCCCCGACCCCTCCCAAAGGGAGGGGAGTTTGGCTGCCGTAAAGGAACCCACCCCCAACCCCTCCCGAAGGGAGGTGAGTTTGGCTACCATAAAGGCTGAGACAAATCAAGCTCCCCTCCCTTCGGGAGGGGTTGGGGGTGGGTTTAACCTCGCCACCTGCACCCACACCATCGACCAGCTGCTGAGGCGGATGCTGAAGGAGAGCGACAACTTCTATGCCGAGGCGCTGTTCTACCAGACGGCAGCCTCGCAGGGCAGCCGACCCGCTAAGGCTTCGCACGCACGTGCTGCTACCAAGCGTCTCATCAGCCGCATCGGGCTGGGCGGCCAGCCCTACCGCATAGCCGACGGCAGCGGGCTGTCGCTCTACAACTACGTATCGGCCGAGCTGGAGACGATGCTGCTGCGCTACGCGTGGCAGAAACCGGCCATCTACAGCCACCTCTACCCCGCCCTGCCCATAGCCGGCGTGGACGGCACGCTGAAGAAAAGGATGACGGGCACGGCAGCCGGCGGCAACGTACACGCCAAGACGGGCACGCTGACGGGGGTCATCTCGCTGGCAGGCTACTGCACGGCTGCCAACGGCCACCGCCTCTGCTTCGCCATCATCAATCAGGGAGTAATGACAGGAAGCACGGCCCGCACGTTCCAAGACAGGCTTTGCCGCATCCTGTGCGAGCCCTGACGAAATCAGATTTTCGCGAGAATTTTCAGAATTCTCGCGAGAATTCCCGAAATTCTCGCGAAAATTTAATCTCAGAAAGCAATGAATACATTCAAAAACGCCATCGGCCATCTGCTTGCGCAGGCCGGTCTGTCTGATCAAGTGATATCACCCGTGCGACTGGTCCTACTGGTAGCCCTCGCCATTGCGGCAGCCCTGCTGGCCGGATGGCTGTGCCGACGCATCGTCATCCCACTGCTGCTCAAGCTGACGGCCAAGACCGAGGCCCGCTGGGACGACGTCGTCTTCAACCGCGACGTACTGCTGTCGGTATGCCGCATTGTTCCCGCCATCGTCATCTGGGTGCTGCTGCCCGAAGTGTTCAATGAGCATCCTGCGGTGCACGAGCTGCTCAGCCGACTGACGGCCATCTACATCACCGTTATGAGCGTGCGCGCCGCCATCACCTTTGCCGACTCGTTCCGGCTGCTCGAAGGCGAGCGGCGGTCGGCCCGGCAACAGTATCTCTACTCGTTCATCAGCGTGCTCAAGATTATCCTCATCTTCATCGCCGCCATCATCGTCGTAGGCATTGCCATCGATAAGGACCCCTCGTCGCTGCTGGCCGGTCTGGGAGCTGCCTCGGCCATCCTGATGCTGGCCTTCCAAGATACCATCAAAGGGCTGGTGGCAGGCGTGCGGCTGACGTCGAACGATATGCTGCATAAGGGCGACTGGATTACCGTACCCTCGGCCGGAGCCAACGGCCGCGTGGAGGAGATATCGCTCACGATGGTGAAGGTGCGCAACTTCGACAACACCATCGTCAGCGTAACACCGCAGACGCTGGTCGACGGCTCGTTCCAGAACTGGCTCGGAATGGAGCAGTCCGACGGACGTAAGGTGAGCCGACGCATCTATTTCGACTTCCGCAACATCGGCATCATCGACGAAGAGACGCGCCGCCGGCTTGTAGAACGGGGCTACTATAAGGAAAGCGAAATCGGCAGCGAGGCCGTCAACCTGACGCTCTTCCGCGAGTACATAGAGCGCTGGATTGCTGCCCGCCCGGAGGTGAACGGCGATATGGTGGTGCTGGTCAGACAGGCTGAAGCCACGCAGGCCGGACTGGCCGTAGAGCTGAACTTCTGGCTGAAAGAAAAAGCCGGCGCGCCCTACGAACGGCAGGCGGCCGGCATTATGGAGTATGTGTTCGGGGTGACGCCCCAGTTCGGGCTGCGCATCTATCAGCAGTTCCCCGAGCAGTAACGTTCGAAAGCCTCGCGATTTCACACTGCAAAGATATGAAGAAAGCGGCCTGTCACCAAGCCGCTTTCGACGAGTTTGCCCCCGTGTTTCGACGAGTTTATCCGTTTACCACAACCTCATCCCAAATACAAGACTATTTGTCGCTATAATGTCCTCCCGCCTCAATTAACAGCACAACCAATTCGTTGTCGTAGATGTCATAGACGATGCGGTCGTGAGCAGAGAGACGTCTTGAATAGGTCACGTCACCGCCGCCCACCAACGGCTCGGGATGACCGGTGCCTGTACGGGGATGCTGCTCCAGCTCCGGAAGCAGGTCACGGAGTTTTTTGAATGTTCTTGGGTTTGACTTTTTCCATTTCTTGATGACTTTCTGAGCAGCGAATGAATACGCGATGCTATAGCTCATAGTTCGTCCATCCATTTTTGTGCGGCTGAGGCACTTTCAAACTTCAGTGCCTTGCCCTCCCTGTATTCCCGGCGGGCCTGTTCCATTTTCGCAGCCAATGCTGGTGTAATTGCCAAGTCGTCATCACTCACGGCAATGATGGCATACATCTTCTTACTGCCTCTGTTGATAAAGACGTGTTCACCGGCATCGACACGGTCAAACGAATTGGCCATATTCTTCCTAAAATCTGTAAATGTCAATGATGTCATAGTCGTTTCCTTAAACCGCCCCAAAGTTAAGCAATAAATCTGACCCCACAAAGGAATTTGTACTTTTTTATGTACAGAAATTAAAATCGGCCCTACTTGATGGAATTGCCATTGACACAGCACGTGAACTTTCTGCCCCTCATACCGTTATGCCCGAGCGCGCAGGGTGTTGACTATCTTCCCCGTATGATGCCGCCCACCTCATCGGTATTCTCAATGGTGGCTGCGGCCTTCTTCACGCTGGCTTTCAACTTGCCGAAGCGGAAGCTGGCGGAGATTTGAAACTGCCGCCCGCTTTGTGCATTCACGTTGTCGCCCCAGCCGAGGATGTCGCCCTGCGTGGTGCGTGTGCGATAGTGGCCGTCTTTGGTGAATGGGCTCAGGGCAGACAGACGTACCGTCAGGCGGTCATCGCTGAGGAAAGAGCGTTGGAGCGTGAAACCGTATCGCTGCCAAGAGCGGGCGTAAGCGTAAATATTCTCTGGACTGCGCCCCCAGTTGCCGAAGGTGTAAGCCGTTGCGGTGAGCTTCCACGGCAGGCGTTGCGAGAGGTAGGTGTAGTAGAACAGCGAAGTGGTGTGCTGCTTGAGGGCGGCCGCCGTGTTCTCGGCGTGGTTGTCGGTGAGGGTGGTGTTTACTACGATGGTGGTCTTGCCGAACGGTTTCCACTGCACATAGCCTTCCAACTGGTAGCGGTGCTGACGCAGCACGTTGCCGTAGGTATAATAGCGTCTGTCGCCCTCGGCATAGACGATAGAGCCGAGCGCATCGCTGTAATGGCGGTAGGCTGGAACGAGCTGGAGCGTGAGCCGCTGCCCAACGTACAGATAGGTGAGCGAAAGACCTTGCTCGCGTGCGCTGATCAAATGGGCATTACCGAACGACACCTGCTCTGCCGAACTTGACACGGCAGGATTCAGATAGGTGATGCCCGGACGGGTGATGCTGGTGGTGTAGCCGAGCTTGAGCGACTGGCGGTCGGTGAGCTGATACTTCACGCTGGCCTGCGGCACCCAGTCGTTCAGATAGCGGTCGAAGTCAGTGCCTCGCGCATCGGGGTAATGTCCGCTCAGGTAACTGAACTCATAGCGCAGTCCGGCACGTGCCGACCACTTGCCTTTGTTGAAGATATAGTCGGCATAGGCTGCGGCTATCTGCGTGGTGTGTTCAAACTCCGTCATATAAGAGGGATACATAGGTGGCTGATAGAAGTCCTGCCGGTTATGGCTGCTGTTGCGGCGGTCAATGAACTTCGCACCTACTTCCAGCTGATGCCCCTCGGCGAGCGGACGCAGATAGTCGGCTTGGAAGGTGTGCTCGGTAAACCGCTCGCGCTTATAGTTGAGGTAGCCCGTATAGTCGAAGGGGAAGTTGACCACGTTCATATAGTTGGTCTCCTGTTCGTCGTGCTGGCGCGTCAGTGCCAACATATAGGAGAGCGTGAACTTCTCGCCCCGCCGGCGGGTCTTGTGTTCGTAGTCCAGCCGTCCGTTCCACGAATGGTGGCTGTAACCGGGCATCCAATAGCTGTCAGTGTAGCTGTAAAGGGCGTTGCCTGCCGCATCGTAGAACCGCACGTCGCCACCGCCCTGCACGTCGAGTTTGTAGAAGTAACCACCAAACGAGGCTGAGAGCAGGTTGAGCGAGTCTATCTCATAGCTGGCACTGATGTCGGCATACTGAATGTTGCCGGGGTTCGAGCCCGAGCCCGTCCAGTCGCTCTCATCGCTGGTCTGCACATACTTACGGTGCAGGCTGGCATCGTGCCGCGTCCCTTTCTTCGACATTCCGCCGTAGTAGTAGTCGGCTGAAAGAATCAGCTTGCCGAACTGCGTAGTGAGACTGGCACCGAGGTTGGAATGCTCCAGCGAGGTATAGCCGGCAGAGACCGACCCCGTAACGCCCTCCATACGGCGCGTGTCCATCATCACGATGTTGAGGATGGCGTTTACGCCCTCGGCATCCTCGCGTGCGCCGGGGTCAGTAACCACCTCAATGCGCTTGACAGACGAGGCTGGCATAGCCCGGAGAATCTCCTTGGCATTCTTCGACAGGCTCGGGTCGAAGTGGCCGTTCTTGTAAATCTTGTAGCTGGCATTGCCTCGCACTAAGATGTTGTCCTCGCCATCCACCGTCACGAGCGGCACTTTGCGCAGCACGTCGAGCACGTTCTCCGTGCGCGCCGTCTCATCGGTCTGCACATCGTAGCCGATGCGATCGATGTCTTGTTTGATTAACTGGCGTTGCCCCGTGACGGTCACGCCTTCCAGCAATCGCTCCCACGCCGTAGAGTCGTTCTGTACAGCGGTGGAGTCAACGGGTGTCTGCGCCTCTGCCGAGAGCACGACAACCGACAGCAAGAGCAAGTAATACCATCTTTTCATTATCCTTATGGTGGGTTCTGCAAATCCTATTCCCGCATCCGTCAGGTCGAACCCTTTTGCCCGATTTCAGCCGTTCTGTCTTAATTCGGACACAAAGTTAGCAAATTATTTCAGCAGCATAGCTACCCCCCCATTTTTAAATTTCCATAAACCATTTTTGGCTTCATTAACATTGCCGCACTCCTCATTCCCTTACGCACTTGCGGACGACATCTCTGAATTTGGACAACGCGGAATAGATTGCCGACTGAACAGGGTCAGCGTGTCAGTGAGAACTTGAGGGAGAGGCCGAAGTCGCGCGTGGTGGTGGGATAGGACGACGAGGAGAGCAACGGCGTGTTAGTCTGCCGGTCGTAGTAGGCCGAGAGTGTCAGCAGGCGCGACAGGGTATAGTCGGCCATAAACGAAATCTTCAGTGCCGTGTTGCCGCTGCTGGCCGTACTGGTGACGGTGGCGATGTCGCGCGTGATGGCGGCCTGCTTGCGCAGGGAGAGGTCGAGACGCAGGTTAAGGTCGTGGTTGACACCGCTCTTCCCTCGCGATGCCGTCGTTGTCTTGGACTGCTGATTGTTGTTCTGCTGACTGCCTTTCCCCTTCTGTGCTCCCTTAATCTTACGGCTGGCCGTAGAGCCAAACAGGCGGAAGTCACTGATTTTATAGCCAAGCCCCACCACCCAGTCGTTGGAACGGCTCTCGTTGATTTGCACGCTGGTCATCGAGAGATTGAGCACACGCGTGCGGCGATACTCGACCTTTGCCGTCAGGTTGTTGAGGAAGGTGACGTCGAGCCCGAGCAGGGGCGAGAATGCCTCGTTGATGCTGACGGTAGAGACGTTGAACATTGACGAGGGGACGGGATTCTGCGTAGTGGCGTCGGTGACGAAGCCAAGCCCGCCCATATACTCCTGCCACGTGCTGTAAGAAGCGTAGCTGCCCACGGCAAAGATGCTCTTGTAGGAATGGTTGATGTTGACCGACTTGAAGTGGTCGCGGAACCACGGCAGCTTGGACAGGCCGGCATAGCGCAGCGTCCAGTTGGGCAGCAGGCGGCGCAACGTGGGGAAGATGTCGAGTCCGCCACCCGAGCCGCTGGTGTAGGCCGAGAGGAAGGCCGGAATCATTACGTCGGCACTGTACTGATTGACACTGCCCAGCGCGACGTCATAGGGTTTTCCGCCCAGCGCATTGCCGTCGGCATCCACCACCCCGGCGGGATAGGACGTTGCGAGGTAGCGGTTTTCCACGCGGTCGCGGAACTGAGGCAGCGACTGGCAGAAACGCTCGAACACCTTAGAGCGATAGCCATTGTTGGCATTGCCGATGCCCTCGAAGGCCGAGCCGAGCGAGATGGTGGTCATCGTGAACGTGCCGCTCTGCGTGGTGGGCATTCCGCTGTACATAAACTGGACGGAACGGGCCTTCGTCACGGTGCGGCTGGCATTGAGGTCAATCTTCAGGTCGCGCACCGGCTCGAGCGTGGCGCGCAGCTGCAAGTCTTCCGAGGCATTGGTGGTGGCGGGCGTGGCCACGCTGTCGTTGCTGAGCAGCCAGTCGTTGTCGAATGCCCGCTGGATGTAGGAGTCGCCCGTCATACCGAAGGCGAAGTCGAGTCCGGGCGACATCACGCCACCCGTGCGCTGGCCGAAGGCATCGCCGATGTTGGGCAGGAAGCCGGGCAGCGACATTGAATACTGATTGCGATAGGACACGCTGACCGTGCGCACCATCATTAAGAAGCGGGCTACGGACTGCGTCGGCTTGTACCACCACTCGTTCTCCACCGGCGGACGGGCAGCCACACTGATTTTCACCTGAATGCTGTCGCGGTTCTTAATCAGAATCTTGTTGTCGTCTATCACCTTATATTTAATAATGTAAGGCTTGCCGTCCTTCGTCTTGGCCGTCACGGTCAGGCGGCGCGAGCGCTTGCCGTGGGTGACGGTCAACGTGGTGTCGGGACGGATGGTTATCTCGCGCTGATAGGCATTCTTGTTCTTGGGCAGTTGCTTGTCGTCGGGTGTTTTCTTCTTGCCGGCCGGCGGAGTATTCTTTGTATTCCGCTTGGTCTGTGTCGGATTCTTCTTGAAACGCTCGTTGGCTTTCTTCAAGAAAGGAACGTGGTTGTAGAGCGTTTCCAGATTGAAGTTGCCATTGATATTCAGGTTGCGGTTGTTGGCAATGGTATTGCCCAGCGAGGTACCATCGTCCAGCTCCGTACCGCGCACCCACGAATAGGTGGCGGTATAAGAGGCATCGCTGTTCACCCAGTCGAAGATGGGCAGCTTGTTGAGCGGCAACTGGTAGGAAGCCGTGAACATCTGCTGGTAGTCGAGCGGCTCACCGAAGCGGCGGATGCTCTGCCACACGGAGTCTTTCCACGCCGTGTAGCGTTCGGGATAAAGGTCTTTGTTGATGGGTGTATAAGGCTCCTCAATCTGGGCGTGGGTGGCCGACTGGAAATTCATATGCAGGTTCTTGGTCAGGTCCCAGCGGATGGAGAACTCACGGTTCCAGAGGAACTGCTCGCTGAATGTGAGAGGCAACGAGGCCCCGCTCAGGTTGTCCATATCGCGCTCTTGCAGCTCGTAGTAGTTGCGTATGATGTCGCTGCCGAAGGTGATGTTCTGCGGCAGATAGTTGAACCCGAGGGCTTTGGGGAATTGCAGCCATTTGGACTTGCCCTTCAGTTTCTTGAAAGGTTCCAGCGTCTTGTAGACGGGCGTATAGGAATAGTTGAGCGAGCCGCGCCACTGGTCTTCGCGCTCATAGACGGTCGTCTCGCCGCTGGTATAGCGATGCTGGTGACTGTAAGAGAATGAGAAGTTGGCCGGGTCGTAGGGCATCGGGTGGCGTTTGGTCTTGATGCCGAAGCGCACGCCAGACAGCGAGAAGTTGGAGTTGGTGGTGCGCGTGATGGCGATAGACTCTATCGAGTCGCGTTCGTGGCGGTTGGCCGCCGTCTCCAGTGCGTCGTCGAGCTCCATATCGGTGTCCAGCGGGTTGTATTTCGGCCGCGTCTCCTCCTTCGTCAGCGAGTAGTAGAGCGGTGCGGTGACCTTAGCTTTGTCGGGGAAGAACTTGCCCAGCTCGATGTTGGCCGTCACGGAATAGGTCTTATAGTCGTCCGTCGTGCGCTGCAGCACGCCCTCCTCCAGCCCGCCAAAGCCCTCGGTGATGATTTTTCCCATCACGTTCAGGCTGCCCACGTCGCTCAGCTGCATATTCAGTGCGCCGCTGGCCGCCCATCCGCCGCTGTTGTTGGTCTCCATCAGGCGCAGCTCGTTGACCCACACTTCGCCCGACTTGACGCCACTGGCAATATTGCGCACACCGATCATCATCGTCTTCACCTCGCCCAAAGAGGGATTGCCCACCACGCTGACTTTGTTGTTGGGCTTGTCGGGGTCGTAGTCAGAGAACACCTGATTGAACGAGGCACCGCCCACGGCCTTTGCCTTATTGCGGGCTTTCTTCAGCTTGGTGAAGACGGAGAGGTCGACATCCAGCATATTCTCCTCGGGCCACACCTGCCGCAAGTCCTCCAGATTGTACTTGTTGTAGTCGCTGCGGTCGGGGGTGAGCTTCAGCGGTATCTCATACTCGTAGTAGTTACTCTTATAGTCGCTGCCCATACGGACGAAGAGTGCCAGCTGGTTGTCCTGCAGGTTGGTGACGTCGTTGATGAGATGGTTGGCGTGGACGAACATCTGCAGATGCTTGTAGCGGCGCAGGTCGAGCGTGGTGTTCTTGTAGACGGCCTTTCCCTCGCCGCTGGCCAGATTCTTCACTACGATGTTCAGTGCCTGCTCGTTGTTCTCCACCAACTGCGGCTGCGAGGGGTCGGTCACACGGCTGATGCCCGGCGGCAGCACATAGTTGACGGGCTGCCGGTCGTTGTTCTCCTCAATGTTGACCGCACTCACCTCCATCGTTCCGCCACCGCCGGCTGCCGACGTGCCGAGCGGCTGCTGGTAGATGCGCCACTCGCCGCGCACCAAGTCGAGCGAGCCGAAACGAAGCACGATGGGTTTCTGGAACTGCGTGAGGAACATTCGCATAAAGCGGATGGAGGTAAAGTCGCTGATGGAGCCCACCCGGCGCTCATACTGGTCGAGCGGGATGCGGAACTGATACCACTTCACCGTCTCTTTTTGGCCGTTACGCAGTGGCACCAGTGCCTCGCGAATGTCAGTGATATAGTTCTGTCCCAGTTGCATATCCTCCGGGCGTATGCTGATATGATACTGGTAATAGCGCTCATACTCGTTGAGCGTATAGTCCTGATTGATGTCTTCCACATCGGGATAGGTCTTGTAGGAAGTGTCGTAGCCCTCGGTCTGGCTCTCGCTGTCGGGCGAGTTGCCCTGCGGCATATTGATGCGCTTGTAGCGTTCGAGGATGCTGGAACGCCGCTGGTCCAAGTCGCCGCCGCGGAAGTAGTGGTAGTTGTCGTTGGCGGGGTCGTTGTTCCACACGGCACGCACGCTGTCGTTCACATTCACGGCGTTGAGGAAGGCGGCATAGGCGGGATACTGGCGTTCCTCTTCATCGGTCAGTCCGTTGTAGCCCACGTCCTGCTTGACGCGCGAGCCCGACGAGGTGGCAAAGGCATAGGTCTGTGTGGCCTGCACGGGCACTTTTCCCCAAGCCGAGCGGTTGTAGGTGCCGCTGCCGTCGACGGGCATATTGCTCTCGCTGAACTTCTTGCCGTCGTGCAGCACGTCCTCACTCACTTCGCCCAGATTGATGTAGAAGTCGCCTCCGTAGTCGGCCGCGTCGCCCTGCTGTGAGGTATAGATGAAGGGGTCGAGCAGCCAGAACTCAATATATTCCACGTTGGCCGTCTCAAAGTCGTTGGTGTCCAGCTTGCGCATCATACCGCCCCAACGCTGCGTAGGATTGCGGAGCGAGCCATCGAGATTGACCTCGGTAGACAGGTTGTAGGGGCCGCGCTCCTGCGGATAATAGGCCAGATTGAGGATGGGCAGTGTCGACGTGGCACCGCTGTAAGTAGACTGCTGGCGGTTGGGATAGAGCTCGCTGACGTAGACGGCACGCACGTAGTGGTTGGACAGCTGCTCCAAGTCGCTCTTGATATGGCTCGGCGTGAGCGAAGAAGAGCGGTAAGTGAACAGCGGGTCGATGTTGTACCACGAGAGCAGGGCGCGGTTGAAGCCACTGGTCACGGAGTCTTTGTCGGCATATTCGGGGAACATCGTGGGCACACTGGAGAGAATCCACGACTTCGGCTCGCTCACGTCGATGGCATTCTTCGTGTTCTCGAAGTCGTCGATATACGAGGCATTGTCCTGCGTGCCGCTGGCCTGCCCGGCAATCAGCTGTGCAAACTCGCCGGTGAACGTGATTTGTGACGGCTGCGTGCAGTGCAGCAGCGGAATGGCATTGAGCATATTCGTCAGCCACTGGCTCTCCTGCTTCCAGTTGACGTTGAGTCCCCACAGCGTGTTCTTCAGCGGCTCGGCGCCCATTGCCACTTTCGACGTCAGCGTCTGTTCGGTCAGGTGTTGCAGCGTGCCGCCTATCTGGAAGTTCTTCGAGAAGTCGTATTCCCAGTTGAAGCCCAGCATCGTCTTGCGCTGCATCCCATAGTCGGTGTTGCTCTCCAGCGATACGTTGACGCTCGTGCCGGCATCGATGATGCTCTGGTTGAGGATGGTGACCTCGCCGGCCGAATAGTCGACGCTGTAGTCGGAGCCTTCGCTCAGGGTCACGCCGCCGGCCGTCACGACGACAGAGCCCTGCGGCACGTTGTAGGCACCGAGCGAGATGACGTTGGCCGACGTTCCCTTATACTGGCCCATCAGCAGATACTTGTCCTTCTCGGTCATCTGCTTGGCCGCCGTGCGGGTCGTGTCGTACAGCTCGGTAAAGGCATACTGCGACGCCTTCTCTTCAGAGAGGCCCGCCCGCAGTAGGTAGTTCTTCAGATAGGCTCCGAAAGGCTCGGCCGAGGGGAAGAACACGCGGCCGTTGCTGACCGTATAGCCCTCGACGAAGTCGAAGTATCCGTTGCTGTGCACCTTATTATTATTGTCCAGTCGGTCACATCCCAGCGCGCGCAACAGGGTGACGTCCTTCACCTGCTGTTCGGGGATATACGTCAGATAGACGCCGGCGGTATCGCTCTGGAACTTGATGTCCAGCCGGAACTTGGTCCGTTCCACGTTCGAGGCCAGATAGTATACGTTCTTCATCATCAGCGGCCAGTTGGACTGCTGCGGATTGTTGCTGGTGTTCTTGAGAGCCTTGACAAAGAGCGCTTCGTTCACGTCGGTATGGTCGGAGGCGAATTCGCCCACCTGATAGGTCTGCCCACCGCTGGTGAACTCGTAGGCCACGGCCAGCACTTGGTCGGTCTGCAGCGTGGTCTTCAGCGAAATGTAGCCCAGCGCGGTGTTGACCGTGTATTCCGATGCATTGAGCAGGCGGGCCGAGGCCAGCTTTTCGTAGTCCACGCCGCCCGTAAACTGCGGTACGCCGTCGAGCGCCGTGGTCGACTGGTCGATGTCGCGCGCTGCGGCATAGCTGCCCACCAGCGTCATATACTCGTCGTTGGCCGTGTTGCGCGGCACGGCCGACTGGCTGCCGCCCCCACCCCATCGCTCCGACGTGCTCTCACCGAGGTCGGCCAGTGCGATGATGTTACGCGTATTGCTGGTGGTTCCGGTCTTGTTGGTCACCCATATCTCCACGCGGGTGATGTGGATGCCGGTGGTCAGGTTGGGCAGTGTAGCCATTGCAGCGTCGTAGCGTTCGCGGAAATACTTCGACAGGAAGAAGTGGCGGTTCTCCTCGTAGTTGGCCACGTCGATCTCAAACGGGGTCAGCTGCGTGCCGCCCTTCGACGAGACGCTGGTCGTGGTCGACTTCTTCTGCGACAGGACGGTCTGCAGCTTCAGCTTGCCGAACTGCAGGTCCGTGCGCACGCCGAAGAGCGACGAGGCGCCTTTGATGAGCGACGAGTTTGACGGGAACGTGATGTTGCCGGCCTCCACGAGACGTATGATTTCGTCTTCCTTACCCTCATAGCGCAGCTTCAGGTTCTTGGCATCGAAGTCGAACGTAGCGTCGGTGTTGTAGTTGAGGTTCATATTCAACTTGTCGCCCACGCGTCCGTTGACGTTCAGGTTAATTTTCTCGTCGAAGTCGAGTGCCGTGGTGCGACGGTTTCGGATGGGCAGCGAGGGGTTGTCGATGTTCTTCAGGGTGGCTCCCAGTTTCAGTTCGGCCGTTCCCTGCGTCTTGATGCGCACGCCGCCGGGGCCGAAAATCTTCTCTGCCGGTCCGAGGTCGAAGTGCATATCGGTGAAGTCGAACTTGTTCTTGCCCTGCGCCGCCACGTTCTCGGCATCCTTCCGACGGAAATATCCATTCATCATCTTGCGCAGGCTCCACTGCTGATACTCCTCGGGTGTCATCACGACGGGCGTCGTCAGATAGAGTCCGTTGAGCTTCGCCCCGATGAAATAGAGGTTGAGCGAGTCGTTATATTCCACTTGCTGGTGCAGGTTGTCGGGCGTACGCAGGTCTACCGACGACGAGTCGAGGTCGTCCAGATAGACGGGCACGGTGGGCTGGATGCGCCAGCGGGGATGAACGAGCGAGTCGGGCACGTGGTCGTCGTCGGACATCAGCACGGGCTGCGCCTTCACCGAGTCGGGTGGCGCGAGGGCCGGCACGGCGGCAAAGGGCAACCGAAGCATCGTTGCAAATGCAAAAATGCTTACCGTCAACAACACTATGTAGACCAACAGTCGCTTCAAGTCTTCTCCTTCTGCTTATTTGATTTGCTTGAGTGCCAGCTTGACCACCTGTTCCACGGGTGCGCCGGGCTGTTCCTGCAGGATTTGTACCACCACCTTCTGGCTGGGTGCCGGTGCAAAGCCGAGCATCGTCAGCGCGCTGACGGCCTCGTCCTTCACGGCGGTGTCCACCGGTGCGGCTATCGAGCCGCCAGCCGGAATCTCGTCGGCAATGCCCAGCGCCACAATCTTGTCGCGCAGGTCGACGATGATGCGCTGCGCCGTCTTCAGCCCGATGCCCTTAATGCTCTTGATGGCCCGCTCGTTGCCGGTGCTGATGCTGTTGCACAGCTCGCCCACGCTCATCGACGAGAGCACCATCCGCGCCGTGTTCGTTCCCACGCCGCTGACCGAAATCAGCAGCTGAAACAGCTCGCGTTCCTTCTTGTTGTAGAAGCCGTAGAGGATGTGGGCATCCTCGCGAATGGCCTCGTAGACATAGAGTTTCACCTCACGCTTGCCCTGAATGGCACTGTAAGTATTGAGCGATATGTTCAGTCCGTAGCCCACGCCGGCGGCTTCAATCGTAGCCAAAGCAGGGGTGAGCTCGGCCAGCTCGCCCTTCACATATTCTATCATACGTCTCGTTTTGTATTAATACATCTTTATAAACGACTTCCGATTACAATTTATTGTATTTACCCCCAAAAACATTCGCAATTATTACAAAGTGCCGCATTCAAGCATTTTTCTGCGCCAATTCATCACTCTTTTCGCAAGAAAAGTGTAATTTTGCAACCGAAAAAGGAAAAGAACAACTAAACAGAGTAATAGCTATGCAAAAGATCAGAGCAGCCGTAGTAGGATACGGCAACATCGGAAAGTACACCGTACAGGCACTCGAGGCCGCCCCCGACTTCGAGATTGCCGGCATCGTTCGCCGCAACGGCGCAGAGAACAAGCCGGAAGAGCTGGCGAAGTATGACGTAGTGAAGGACATCCGCGAGCTGAAAGATGTCGACGTGGCCATTCTGGCTACGCCCACCCGCTCGTGCGAGGAGTATGCCAAGCAGATTCTGCCGCTGGGCATCAACACCGTCGACTCGTTCGACATCCACACCAACATACGCGGCTACCGCGAACGGCTGATGGCCATCAATAAGGAGACGGGCACCGTCAGCGTCATTGCTGCGGGATGGGACCCGGGCAGCGACTCCATCGTGCGCACGCTGATACAGAGCCTCGCCCCCAAAGGCCTCAGCTATACCAACTTCGGCCCCGGTATGTCGATGGGCCACTCGGTGTGCGTGCGCTCTAAGGCGGGCGTGAAGAACGCACTCTCGATGACCATCCCCCTCGGCGAGGGCATTCACCGACGGATGGTCTACGTGGAACTGGAGGACGGTGCACGGCTGGAGGATGTGACGGCCGACATCAAGGCCGACCCCTACTTTGCCAGCGACGAGACCCACGTGTTTGCCGTCGACTCGGTAGACGACGTGCGCGATATGGGGCACGGCGTCAATCTGGTGCGCAAAGGCGTGAGCGGCCAGACGCAGAACCAGCGGCTGGAGTTCAATATGAGCATCAACAACCCCGCCCTGACAGGACAGGTGCTGGTCAACGTGGCCCGCGCCTCCAAGCGACTGCAGCCCGGCTGCTACACGATGATTGAGATTCCCGTCATCGATATGCTGCCCGGCGAGCGGGCCGACCTGATTGAGCACTTGGTGTAACGACGGCGCAGAAAAGAATGTAGCAAAGAGAAGACGGAGTAGAGGCTGAACCTCTACTCCGTCATTTTGTATTCTACCAGCTTCACGTCGGTCAGCTTCAGCTGGGCGGTCTTCTCGTCAATCTGAGTGGCCGTCTTGGTGTAGACAAACGTGCTGTTGTCTATCGTGATGCCATACACGCAGTTGAGCCCGAGTATGCCGCCGGCGCGGATGGCCGTCTTGGCACCGCGACAAGTGACGCGGCTGATGTGGATATCGGTGAACTCAGGTGCCCAGCGGCGCTGCTCCTCGGTGAAGGTAGGAACGGCATTGGGGTCGCTGCCAGCCGGCCGGTCCAGATAGTCGCACTGGAAGATGACGGCCTCGTCCTTAATATCGGCCATCACAATGTCGCTGATGAATATCTGCTCCGTCTTTCCGCCGCGGCCCAGTCCGCTCTTGAAGCGCAGCCCCGTGTCGGTGCCCAGCATCCGGTTGTGGCGCACCACGATGCGGCGCATTCCGCCGGCATCCTCACTGCCGATGACGAATCCGCCGTGGGCGTGGTAGACGGTGTTGTTCTCTATCAGTATGTCCTCGCAGCCGGCAATGGAGTTGGCCTTCGGCTTGCCGCTCTTCATACAGAGGCCGTCGTCGCCGGCATCGACGGTAGCGTTGACAATCAGCGCACGATGGCAGTCGCTCAGGTCGATGGCGTCGCCGTTCTGCGCGTTCCACGGACAGCGCACGGTGATGCCGTCGATGATGACGTTCTGGCAGTAGCAGGGATGCACGTGGAAGCGCGGCGAGTTCTGCACCGTGACGCCCTGTATGAGCACGTTCTCGCAGTCGGTCAGTCGGATGAGGTCAGCGCGCATACGCTCCTGCTTCTCGGCCGACGAGGCGATGTCGGGATAGCCGCTGCGCATCTGCCACGGGTACCACAGCGTGCCGTTCTTGGCCTCGATGCCGCCCATCTCCTTAAAGGCTTTCCACTCCCACGCGCTCACTTTCTCGCGCTTCACCGGCCGCCACTGGGCACCGTTGCCGTCGATGACGCCCTCGCCCGTGATGGCAATGTTCTTGCGCTTGGAGGCACGGATGCCGGGCAGGCAGCGGCTCGACTTGCCTGAAGGGTCGACGTAGAGACGCTTGTCGGGCGAGAAGTAGATGATGGCATTCTTCTCTACGCGCAGCTCAATGTTGTCTTTCAGCTGGATGGGACCCGTGAGCCAGATGCCCTCGGGCACGACGAGCCGACCGCCGCCCATCTTGGTCAGCTTCTTGATGCCGGTCTCAAAGGCCTCGGTGTTGAGCGTGATGCCGTCGGGGGTGCCACCCACGTCGAGCAGGCTCACCGTGTTATTGGGAATCTGGGGCGGGGCCACCTGTGCCACCGCCACGGGCAACTGGGCATAGTAGCGGCTATAGTCGGCCGCCTGTGCCGTTGTGCCGACGGCCAGCAACAGCAGCGTCAGCATCTGGGATAACATTCTTTTCATCTTCGTTCTTTTTGTTTTTAGTAGACTTTCCAGCCGCAAATATACGCATTTTATCTGATATGGACAGCAGCCGAGGCTGTTTTTTGCAAACCACGGGTGCTTTGTCTCATCCCCGCGGGATTTCGGAGGCCGCGTTTCAAAGGCTTCGGAGCGATGCTCCGCAGCCTCCGGAGCATCACTCCGCGGCCTGCGGAGCATCGCTCCCCGGGCTGCGGAGAAAGACTTCACAGCCTCCACAATCATCGCATTAGGTAGTTTTTGGCAAGAATTACGGACTTTTTGGCGCGCTCCATTCGCCTTTTCTTCGTATCTTTGCACGCACAAAACCAAAGAAAAAAGCAAAGACACAATGAAGAATCTCAGAATGATGATGGCAGCCGTAGCGCTGCTGGTGTCCCTCGCCGCAGGGGCAAAGGGACGTGTACTCGTGGTCTACTTCTCGCACGCTGGCGACAACTATGCCGTGGGCAACATCAAAGTGGGCAACACCAAGCTGGTGGCCCAGTATATCAAAGAGGCTACGGGAGCCGACGAGTTTGAGGTGGTGGCCGTCAAGTCATACGATATGGCCTACGAACCGCTGACACGGCTGGCCAAGCAGGAGCAGCAGCGCGGCGAGAAACCGGCTTTCAAAGGGGCGGTGAAGAACATCGGACAGTATGACACCATCTTTATCGGCACGCCCATCTGGTGGGGCACGTTCCCGCAGGTGATGTTCACCTTCTTCGACAAGTACAACCTCAATGGCAAGACGCTCATCCCCTTTGCCACCCACGAAGGCAGCGGAATGGGACGCACCGTCAGCGACCTGCAGCGGCTCTACCCACGGGCTAAGGTCGACAAGGGCATTGCCATCTACGGCCACGATGCCAAGAGCTCGAAAGCGCGCGTGCTGAAGTGGCTCAAGAAATTCGGTTTCTAAGCAGAATAGGCAGCGAATCTTGAGATGCTGTCACGGCCAACGGCCTCCTACTCTGCCGGTTGCTTCCGGCCGTTGCTTACCAGATAGGACAAGCCCATCGACCCCACCAAGACGGTGAAGATGAAGAGCAGCGACCAGCCCGTGGGCACCTCGACGTGGGGCATCCGCCACGTACTGCCGAAGACAATCAGCAGCGTGTTGACATAGTCGTCCATCGCCAGCAGCATCTTCACTCCCACAAAAATCAGGATGATGCCCAAGCCATACTTCAGATACGTGAAATAACGGGCAATGGCGGCCAGCGCGAAGTAGAGCGCACGCAGGCCCAGAATGGCAAAGATATTACTGGTGAGCACGATGAAGGGGTCGCGCGACACGCTGAAGACAGC
Organism: Prevotella sp.; assembly: GCA_017476785.1. Classification (GTDB taxonomy): domain Bacteria; phylum Bacteroidota; class Bacteroidia; order Bacteroidales; family Bacteroidaceae; genus Prevotella. The sequence continues at coordinate 35,465 of JAFUZD010000029.1, forward strand.
CGGAATCGAGTCGACGGCAAAGGCTACGTCGGTGGTCTCGATGACCAGCAGTGTGATGAGCAGGGGCGTGGCCACGCGCCGACCGTTCTCCACCGTGAAGAAACGGCCGCCGTCCATCCGGTCGGTCACGGGGAAGAAACGCTTGAACAGGCGCACAATGACGTTCTGAGAGGGGTCGCCCTGCTGCCCGTCATTGTGGCCGAACATCTTGCCACCCGTATAGAGCAGGAACAGGCCGAACAGCCCCAGCACCCACTCGAAGCGCTCTACCATCGCTGCACCGGCAAAGATGAAGATGCTGCGCAGCACCAACGCACCGAAGATGCCCCAGAAGAGCACTTCGTGCTGATACTTGCGCTCAACACCGAAGAACGAGAAGAGCATCAGGAAGACAAACAGATTGTCCATCGAGAGCGACTTCTCTATCAGATAGCCGGCCAGAAATTCGGTCGCCTTAGCGTGGGCATCGACGGGATAATACAGATAAATGAGTCCGCAGAAAGCCAGCGAGACGACTATCCACACGGCCGTCATCCGCAGCGCTTCGCCCACGCTGACCTCGTGCTGCCCCTTTCGGCCGAACATCTTCAGGTCGGCCAGCAGCATCAGCAGCACCACTACATAAAACACAATCCACGCCCACAGGGGCAACTGTACAACTCCCATACTTGCTCTGTCATATTGTTGTTTCGGCTGCAAAGGTAATAAATAAATCGCAATTCATTGCATCCTGCGCAATTTTTACCCACCGTCCAGAGGGGGCAAAGGAAAGAAAAAGACGTTTTTCCTTTGTGTTTCTGCGGTTTATTCGTAACTTTGCACCTTACTAAAAATAACCAAACAGAAGATAGTGGAAAAAGACAGACTGGATCTTTTGAGCCAGATCAGATATCCGGAAGACCTGCGCAAGCTGTCGGTCGACGAGCTGCCGGAGCTCTGCAACGAGCTGCGGCAGGACATCGTAGACGAGCTGTCGGTCAACCCCGGCCACCTCGCCTCGTCGCTGGGCGTGGCCGAGATTACCGTGGCACTGCACTACGTCTACAACACACCCGAAGACCGCATCGTGTGGGACGTGGGACATCAGGCCTACGGACACAAGATTCTGACCGGACGGCGCGAGCAGTTCGCCACCAACCGTAAGCTGGGAGGCCTCCGCCCGTTCCCCTCGCCCGAGGAGAGCGAGTACGACACGTTCGTATGCGGGCACGCATCGAACAGCATCTCGGCGGCGCTCGGTATGGCCGTGGCGGCCAAGATGGAGGGGCGCGACCGCCACGTGGTGGCCGTCATCGGCGACGGGGCGATGAGCGGCGGACTGGCCTTCGAGGGGCTGAACAACGCTTCGGCCACGCCCAACGATATGCTGATTATACTCAACGACAACAATATGTCCATCGACCGCTCGGTGGGCGGAATGAAGCAATACCTGCTCTCGCTCAACACGAACGAGACCTACAATGCACTGCGCTTTAAGGTGTCGCAGTGGATGCACCGTAAGGGAATGCTCGAGGAGGACCGCCGCAAAGGGCTCATCCGACTCTCGAACGCCGTGAAGTCGGCCATCTCGCACCAGCAGAACATCTTCGAGGGACTGGACATCCGTTACTTCGGCCCCTTCGACGGGCACAACGTGAAGGAGTTGGTGCGCATCCTGCGCCAGCTGAAGGATATGAAAGGCCCCAAGCTGCTGCACCTGCACACCACGAAAGGCAAAGGATACGAACCGGCCGAGAAGGCGGCCACCATCTGGCACGCCCCGGGCAAGTTTGACGCCGAGACGGGCGAGCGCATTGTAAAAGACACCTCGAACCAGCCGCCGAAGTATCAAGACGTGTTCGGAGAGACGCTGCTCGAACTGGCACGGCTGAACCCGAGAATCGTCGGCGTGACGCCCGCGATGCCCACGGGATGCTCGATGAACATACTGATGCAGGAGATGCCCGACAGGGCATTCGACGTAGGCATTGCCGAAGGGCACGCCGTGACCTTCTCGGGCGGACTGGCAAAGGACGGGCTGCTGCCCTTCTGCAACATTTACAGTGCCTTTGCACAGCGGGCCTACGACAACATCATACACGACGTGGCCATCCTCGGACTCAACGTCGTGTTCTGCTTCGACCGCGCCGGACTGGTGGGCGAAGACGGAGCCACGCACCACGGTGCCTTCGATCTGGCTGCGCTGCGCCCTGTTCCCAACCTGACCATTGCATCGCCGATGGACGAGCACGAGCTGCGCCGGCTGATGTTCACGGCTCAGCTGCCCGACCGCGGGCCGTTCGTCATCCGCTATCCGCGCGGCAACGGCGTGAAGGTGGACTGGCGTTGCCCGCTGGAAGAGGTGGCCGTAGGCACTGGCCGCAAGCTGCGCGACGGCACTGACGTGGCCGTCATCACGCTGGGGCCCATCGGCAACACGGCGGCGCAGGCCATCGACGAACTGCCCGACCGCTCCATCGCCCACTACGACCTGCGCTTCCTCAAGCCGCTCGACGGACAGATGCTCGATGAGATAGGGCGACGCTTCAGCCGCATCGTCACGGTAGAGGACGGCGTGCGCAACGGCGGAATGGGGTCGGCCGTCATCGAATGGATGAACGACCACGGCTACCGCCCCCACATAGTGCGGCTGGGACTGCCCGACAGCTTCGTGGAGCACGGCACCGTGGCACAGTTGCAAGCCATCGTGGGCATTGACAAAGAAAGTATCATTAAGGTATTGAGAGAAGGAGAATGAAGATTATCATTGCCGGTGCAGGCGCCGTGGGTACTCACCTGTCGAAGCTGTTGTCGCGCGACCATCAGGACTGCGTGCTGATAGATGCCGACCCCGCACGGCTGAGCAATCTGGACAGCAAGTACGACATAATGACGCTGCTGGGCTCGGCCACGAGCATCAAGACACAGAAAGAGGCCGGCGTGGAGCACGCCGACCTGTTCGTGGGCGTCACGCCCGACGAGAGCCAGAATATGAATGCCTGCATCATTGCCCACCGCCTCGGTGCCAAGAAGACCGTGGCCCGCATCGACAACTACGAATATCTGTCGCAGCAGCAGTCGGCCTTCTTTAAGGAACTGGGCATCGACGCACTGGTCTATCCCGAGGTGCTGGCTGCCACCGACATCATCAACGGACTGAAGATGTCGTGGGTGAGGCAGCGCTGGGACGTGCACGGCGGAGCACTGGTGCTGCTGGGCATCAAGCTGCGCGAGAGTGCCGAGATACTGAACCAGCCGCTGCGCAACCTCTGCGGCCCGGACGACCCCTACCACATCGTAGCCATCAAGCGCGGCGAGGAGACGATTATCCCCGGCGGCAACGACGAGCTGCACGTGCTCGACCTCGCCTACTTTATGACTACACGCGAATACATCCCATACATACGCAAGCTGGTGGGCAAAGAGCACTATGCCGACGTGAAGAACGTCATCATAATGGGAGGCGGAAAGACGGCCGTACGCGCCGCACTGACCACGCCCGACTATATGAACGTGAAGATTATCGAAAAGAGCGAGCGCCGCTGCGAGCAGCTGAACGAGCTGCTCAACGACGTTGACACGATGGTGATTCACGGCGACGGGCGCGACTTCGGACTGCTGCAAGAGGAGGGCATACAGACCACGCAGGCCTTTGTGGCACTGACGGGCAACGCCGAGACCAACATCCTTGCCTGTCTGACGGCCAAGCGGCTGGGCGTTCGCAAGACCATCGCAATGGTGGAGAACCTCGACTATGTCGATATGGCCGAGGGACTGGACATCGGAACCATCATCAACAAGAAGACCGTGGCGGCCAGCCGCATCTATCAGATGATGCTCGATGCCGACGTGAGCAATATGCGCTCGCTGATGATGGTAGACAGCGACGTGGCCGAATTCACTGCCGCCGAGGGAGCACGCGTCACCAAGCACGCCGTGAAGGACCTCGGTCTGCCGTTCGGAGTGACCATCGGCGGACTGGTGCGCCACAATCAAGGCATCCTCGTCAATGGTAACACGCGCATCGAAGCGGGCGACTCGGTGATGGTGTTCTGCCACGAACAGAACCTGAAGAAGGTGGAGAAATACTTTAAAGCCGCTACACTATGGTAAACATCCGGCTGGTATACAAGATTATCGGCTCGCTGCTCTTCCTGCTGGGCTTGCTGATGTCGCTGTGCGCCATTATGTCGTTCTGCTATCACGAGGACGACATAATGGCGTTTCTTGTATCTACCATCCTGACCCTCTGTGCCGGACTTGTGTTCAAGTATCTGGGGCGCGACTCGGGCAACAACCTCAGCCGCCGCGACGCCTATCTGCTGGTGTCGTCGACGTGGGTGGCCTTCAGCCTGTTCGGTATGCTGCCCTTCCTCATCAGTGGCTATATCACCAGCGTCACCGACGCCTTCTTCGAGACAATGTCGGGCTTCTCGACCACCGGAGCTACCGTCATTGACGACGTGGAGCGGCTGCCCCACGCCCTGCTTTACTGGCGCACACAGACGCAATGGATTGGCGGACTGGGTATCGTCTTCTTCACCATTGCCATCCTGCCCTCAATGATTGGGGGCGGCAGCGTGAAGGTGTTTGCCGCGGAGGCCACGGGACCGATGCGCTCCAAGATGCATCCCCGCCTGTCTACTACGGCTAAGTGGATATGGACCGTCTACCTCGGCCTCACCGTGGCCTGCATCCTATCCTACTATCTGGCGGGGATGGGATGGTTCGACAGCATCAACTATGCAATGACCACCACTGCCACCGGCGGCTTCTCTACCCATAATGACAGCACGCTGTTCTTCCGCTCGGCCTCCATCGACTATATCGCCATCGTGTTCCAGTTCCTCTCCGGCATCAATTTCACGATGCTCTACTACTCCATCTTCAAGTGTAAGTTCGGCTCGCTGCTGCGCAGCTCGGAGTTCAAGCTCTACATCGCCATCGTGCTCGGGGCCACGCTTTGGATTGGCTGGCTGCTGATGACACGCAATGGCTACGGGCTGGAGCGCGCCCTGCGCTCGGCATTGTTTCAGGTGGTATCGTTCGTCACCACCACTGGTCTCTCCAACGACGACCCCTCGCTCTGGCCACGCATCACGTGGATTATTCTTGCCGGCCTGATGTTCATCGGTGCCTGCTCGGGCTCCACCACGGGCGGATTCAAGTGCATCCGCGGCGTGATGCTGTTTAAGGTGCTGCGCAACGAGTTCCACAAGATACTCCATCCCAATGCCGTATTCCCCGTGAAGATCAACCGCCAGCCCATTCCGCAGCAAAACCTGCAGTCGCTGCTGGCCTTCTTCACCATCTACGTGCTCATCCTCTTCATCACCGTGGCCATAATGATTGTCTCGGGCATTGATATCGTCAATGCCGTCACCATCGCCTTCGGCGTCATCAGCAACGTGGGGCCGTCGCTCAGCACGCAGATAGGACCGGAGATGTCGTGGGCACTACTGCCCGTAGGCATCAAGTGGATATGTGCCTTCCTGATGCTCGTGGGCCGTCTGGAAATCCTGTCGGTCCTCGTGCTCTTCACCCGCGCCTTCTGGAAAGACAACTGAGGCAGCGCGGCCATCGCCATTAACGCTATTACAACAACCATACAGACCAATGAGAAAGTTCTACAAGTTTCAGCCGCTACTGATGACCACGCTCTGGGGCGGCGACAAGATTATCCCGTTCAAACAGCTCGACACGCAGCAGGAACGCGTGGGCGAGAGCTGGGAAATATCGGGCGTGGCAGGCAATGAGACCGTCACGGCCGACGATGAACGCCTGCCGCTCAACCAACTGGTAAGCCAATTGAAGGGCGAACTCGTGGGCGAAGCCAACTATCAACGCTTCGGCGACGAGTTCCCGCTGCTCATCAAGTTCATCGATGCCCGTCAAGACCTCAGCATCCAAGTACACCCCACCGACGAGATAGCCCACCGACAGGGCAAGCGGCGCGGCAAGACTGAGATGTGGTACATTATGGATTCAGAGCCCGGAGCCAAGCTCTATAACGGACTGAAGAAGCCGCTCACGCCCGAAGAATACAAGCGCAGCGTGGAAGACGACACCATCTGCGACGCACTGGCTCAGTACGAGGTGCAGGCGGGCGACTGCTTCTTCATCCCCGCAGGCCGCATCCACGCCATCGGAGCCGGCTGTTTCCTCGCCGAGATTCAGCAGACCAGCGACGTCACCTACCGCATCTACGACTTCAAGCGGCGCGACAAAGACGGCAACTTCCGCCAGTTGCACACCGAGGAGGCTGCCGAATCGATAGACTACACCGTTCTCGACGACTATCGCACCCACTACCGCACCGCCAAGAACGAGGGAGTGGAGATGGTGAGCTGCCCCTACTTCACCACCTCGGTCTACGACCTCGACGAGCCGATGACCATCGACTACAGCGAACTCGACTCGTTCGTCATCCTCATCGGCCTCAGCGGCTCGGCCACCGTCACCATCGACGACGACACCGAGACCACGCTCCGTGCTGGCGAGACGCTGCTACTGCCCGCTAATATAAATAATGTACGCGTAGAAGGTACGGCCAAGTTCCTCGAGACTTACGTTGCTTTCTGAGTTAAGGAACTGTCAGCCAAATAGCGTTCCACGTCATCCAAGACGCGGCGGAACTCGGGCGACTGCATATAGCCGGTGTGTTTCTTGAGCATCTGGCGAATGTCTTGCAGCGAGTGCTCGTAGCAAGAGAGCTCGTTGCGACGCTGGGTGTAGTGCGTGGCCGTGCGCTGTATCTCCTCCTGACGCTCCAAGCGCAGGCGGTTGCACACCTTACTGAGTATGGGCACGACGACATTGTCGAACAGCTTGTGGCCCTGCATATAGAGATAGGTGGTCTGTGGCGTGACGCCGAGCGCACGGATGTCTTCCTTCACCCGCAAGTAGGCCTCCTTATTGTCGGGGAACTGCGTCTGCAGCTGCTTCACCCGCCGGCCCACCTTTGAGCGCAGATGGTCGATGGAGGGTTGCGGGTCGAACACGTTGAAGCCGCCGGGGTCCACCACGCGGGCAAAGTCGGAGAGCGTAAACTGAGGGTAGTTGCCCGAGCGGTAGGCCCATACCGACCAGACGAAGAGGGGGAAGATGGCCTCGCTGTACTGCCGCAGATAGTCTTCGAAGTCGAAGATGGCGTGGTCGTTGAGCGTCACCATCACACACACGTCGTGGAGCGCAGCGGCATAGCACTGATAGTTCTCGATGGCGTAGACGTAGGTGTGGAGCACGTAGGGGCTGGTGTTCACCGCGCGCGACTGCGCCGTGGCATCCCTCAGCAGGTAGTCGTAGTCGGCATCGACGCAGGCTATCATATCCGGCCCCACCTGCTGGCCCACCAGCCTCATCAGTACCGACTTCTTGCCGCGCTCCAGCTTCTCGTGCGAAGGCAGCATCACCTCGAAGTAGCGCGTGCCGTCCTCGTAGCGGCTGAGTGCCATCCGCCAGAACAAAATGTCGTCGTAGCTCTCCACATAAGCCACGATGCGCCTGCGCGCCTGCTGCGATTTCAGGCGGTTGGCCGCCTCGAAATAGCGGCTGTTGAGGTTGTCGGTCAGTCGTTTGCTCATATCGTGATGTCGCTCACTTCGGTCACTTTGTCCAGCCATCCGCTCATTATCACGGCAGGCGAGTGGGTGGTAAGGATGAGCTGCACACGGGGGTTGAGCTCCAGTATCAGCTCAATGAGCCGCTTCTGCCACTCAAAGTGCAGCGACACCTCGGGCTCGTCCATAAACAACACATAGGGCTGCTGGTCCTCGACGAGCACGGTGAGCAGGATGGCCAGCATCTGTTTCTCGCCGCTGGACAGCTGGTAGGGCAGCAGCGTCTCGCCAATCTGCGAGAAGCGTATCTCGTTTTCCGTGCGCACTATCTTCTTGCCCGTATCGCTGAACAGGTCGTCGATGATGTCCTGAAAGCGCTTCTTGGGCTCCGACAGCTGCTGGGCGGCAGCCGTGTTGCCCTGCTGCAGCTCGGCGATGATGCGGTTGCCGATGTTCACCTGATAGTCCAGATACTTGCGTTGCAGGTGATAGAGCTGGAAGTCGAGTGCCGACGACTTGTGGCTGGGCGCAATACTCTGCAGCTGCCCGTAGTCGCGCGCCACGCTCTCGCTGCTCACCTCGATGATAGGCGAGTCGAGCGAGCGGATGATGTCGAAGCGCACGTGCGTGGCATCAGCCGGCTCTGCGTCGATGTGTACGCCTTTGAGCAGATGGTTGGTCAGGTCGCCGTTGGTGTTGACGCTGCGCACCACCTTATTCAATATGGTACTCTTGCCCACGCCGTTGATACCGCTGAGGATGTTGACGCGCGGGTCGAGCTGCCACACGATGTGCTTCTTGCCGCTCCACAGCGCGTCGATTTCAATCCTGCGAATATATTCTGCGTATTTCATAAGCCTAAGTTTTCTGCAAATATAACAAATTATTATCAATGGGCAATGAGCTATGCGCAAATATTTTCGTACCTTTGCAGCCGATGAAAACAAACCGCGCGCTCATAGCGCATCTCTGTATGTTCGGAGCCTGCGCCGGCTGGGGGCTGATGGCACCAGTGGGTAAGGACGCGATGACCCACGGCTTCGACGGGCTGTCGGTGGTGACGTTCCGCGTGGCGGGAGCCTGCCTGCTGTTCTGGCTGGCATCGCTCTTTGCGCCGCGAGAACGCGTTCCACTGCGCGACAAGCTGCTGTTTGCCGGTGCCGCCGTGTTCGGACTGGTGTGCAACCAGTGCTGCTACACGATGGGGCTCAGCCTCACGTCGCCCATCAACGCCTCGATTGTCACCACGTCGATGCCCATCTTCGCTATGCTGCTGGCCGCCCTCATCCTGAAAGAGCCCGTCACGGGCAAGAAGGCACTGGGCGTGCTGATGGGCTGCTCGGGCGCGCTGATGCTCATCCTCACGTCGGCCGCGCACGCCAGCGATAAGGTGGGCGACATACGGGGCGACCTGCTGTGCCTCTTCGCCCAGTTCTCCTTTGCGCTCTATCTGTCGCTCTTCAACCCGCTCATCCGCCGCTACAACGTGTTCACGGTCAACAAGTATATGTTCTCGTGGGCCACGCTGATGCTGCTGCCTTTCACGGGTGCCCACACGCTGGCCATTGCCAGCGGACCGCTGGCCGCTAAGGCGTGGGCAGAGGTGGGCTATGTGGTGGTGATAGGCACTTTCTTCTGTTACATTCTGACGATGGTAGGTCAGCGCACGCTGCGCCCCACGGTGGTCTCGGTCTACAACTACGTGCAGCCCATTGTGTCGGTAGGTGCCTCGCTGCTGATGGGCATCGGCATCCTGAAGCCTACCCACGCGCTGGCCGTAGCACTGGTGTTCAGCGGAGTGTGGCTGGTCACCAAGTCGAAGAGCCGCCGCGACCTTGAGAAACAGCAAGCGGCAGCCGCCGAAGCAGCTGCCGCCAGATAGAATTTTCGCGAGAATTTTCAGAATTTTCGCGAGAATTCCCAAAATTCTCGCGAGAATTTATTTTCGTCCCTGTGACACGCCCCTGCCGGAAGCGTCACTTCAAGTCGTCTTCCGTCAGCCCGTAGCGGCTGAGAACGGTGCTGATGCGTACGGGCTGACCCGTGCGTAGGCTCTCGTCCATCGCCAGCAGCACGGCCACGGTGCCGATACCCTCTTTCAAGTCGGGATAGGCGGGCTGGCCGGTGGCTATGCACTCGGCAAAATAGTCGTATATGTTCTGGTACTCGCCGGCGTGATGGCTCTTGCCCTCGAAGCGGAAGAAGTGCTTCAGCTGGCGCTCCCACGTGATAATCTGTTCCTCGCCGTCGCGCGTGGTGACGGCATAGCGCAGGTCCATATAGTCGCCCTGCGAGCAACCTTCGGTACCGCGCAGGATGCAGCTCATCTCGCTCTCGCGGTAGACGGGCTGGATGGGGCCGGTGTACGAGCCGCTCACCTGCGCAATGCGGCCGCTCTTGGTCTTCAGCACAAAGTGCATCGTGTCCTCGTTCTTCAGTCCGCCCTCGCGGCCGTTGCTGCTCAGCATTCCGTAGCCGAACACCTCGTCGATGTCGGGCAGATACCAGCGGATGAAGTCCACGGGATGGCTCAGTCCGCCATAGAGCCACTTGAACTCGGGGCGCAGCGACCACGGCTTGGCCAAGAACCAGCGCTGGTCGGCGTTGTACCAGCTCTCCACGGTAATCAGGTCGCCTATGAGACCGGCTTCGTAGTCCTTACGCTGGCGCTTCATCGGCTCGAAGAAGCGCGAGCTCTGGCCCACCATTACGCGGCGGTCAGTGCGTGCGGCGATGTCGAGCAGCGAGCGCGCCTCGCTGAGGTCGTCCATAAAGGGTTTGGCACATACCACGTGCTTGCCGTGGAGCAGGGCCTGCTTCACGTGCTCGGCGTGCAGATGGTCGGGGGTGTAGATGCCGATGACGTCGATCTGCGGGTCGTCGAGCATCTCCTCGTAGCGGGTGGTGTAGTGGGGAAAGTTAAACTCCTCGGCGCGCTGGCGGCAGAGCGTCTCGTTCACGTCGCAGATGGTGCGCAGCTCGTAGTGCTCGCTCTGCAGGGCAGCCGAGATGGTACTGCGGCCCTCGCCGAGTCCCAAGATTCCAATTCCAAGTTTCATCGTAGTTTTGTTTTTCCGTTTTGATTTGTTTTCTGCTGTCAGACCGCCTCAATCGGCTCGGTCGCCACGCTTGTCGGTCCAGAAGTCCGTCAGATAGATTTCGAATATCAGTGTGCTGTAGGCAGGAATGCTGCCATTGGCGTTTACGCCATAAGCCAGCTGATAGGGAATGTACACACGCCAATGGTCGCCGCGGTGCATATGCTGCAGAACCGTGGCAAAGCCGTCGACAAACGTATAGTAGACGGTGCTCAGCGGCGTTGCCGTGGCCTCGTCGAACGTTCCTTGCCACGTAGTTTCAAACTGATAGCCTTCGGGATAAGACGCCGAGGGTATCAGCCGGCCGCGATAGTGAATCTGCACGCTGTCGGTCAGATAAGGGCTGGCCGTTCCCGTGCCGCTGCTGATGGGCTCCACGACGATGTAGTCGGTGGGAGCCAGCGAGGCTGAAGTCGACTTGGTATAGCTGCGAATCAGCTGATACTGGGCCGTGTTGCCCTGAGCCGTGGCATAGAGCTGGCTGAAATACTGCTCGTTGCGCGTCTGCCAGTCGGCAAACTCCTCTTCCTCGTTGTCGGCCTCGCTGCACGAAGCGAGCGCCGTCGACAGCAAAAGGGCGAGCAGGTAAAGCGGAAACCGCCTTACCATACCCTTCATTGCACTGTATGTTTTCGTTCTCATTGTCCTTAAATCAGTTTCTTCAGCAGCGAGGCAATGCTCACCTTATCCTCGATGATAGAGGCCAGCGCGCTGATGTCCACGCGCTCCTGCTCCATCGTGTCGCGGAAGCGAAGCGTCACCTTGCCATCCGTGAGCGAGTCGTGGTCCACGGTGACGCAGTAGGGCGTACCGATAGCATCCTGACGACGATAGCGCTTGCCGATGGAATCCTTCTCGTCGTACTGGCAGTTGAAGTGGAACTTCAGGTCGTTGATAATCTCGCGCGCCTTCTCGGGCAGGCCGTCCTTCTTCACCAGCGGCATCACGGCCAGCTTCACCGGAGCCAGTGCGGCCGGCAGGCGCAGCACGGTGCGCGTCTCGCCGTTCTCCAGCTTCTCCTCGCAGAACGAGTGGCATATAATGGAGAGGAACATTCGGTCCACGCCGATACTGGTCTCAATGACGTAAGGCACGTAGCTCTCGCCCGACTGCGGGTCGAAGTATTTGATGCTCTTGCCCGAGAACTTCTCGTGCTGCGAGAGGTCGAAGTTGGTGCGGCTGTGGATGCCCTCCACCTCCTTAAAGCCAAACGGCATACGGAACTCGATGTCGGTGGCGGCGTTGGCATAGTGAGCCAGCTTGTCGTGGTCGTGGAAGCGATAGTTCTCAGCACCGAAGCCCAGTGCCTGATGCCACTTCATACGGGTCTCCTTCCAGCGGGGGAACCACTCCAGCTCCGTGCCCGGCTGTACGAAGAACTGCATCTCCATCTGCTCGAACTCGCGCATACGGAAGATGAACTGGCGGGCCACTATCTCATTGCGGAAAGCCTTACCAATCTGAGCAATGCCGAAAGGTATCTTCATACGACCCGTCTTCTGCACGTTCAGATAGTTGACGAAGATGCCCTGTGCCGTCTCCGGGCGCAGATAGACCTTCATTGCGCCGTCGGCCGAAGCGCCCATCTCCGTGGAGAACATCAGGTTGAACTGGCGCACGTCGGTCCAGTTCTTCGTGCCCGAGATGGGGTCTACTATCTCCTCGTCCACAATGATCTGCTTCAGCGCCTCGAGGTCCGGGCCCTGCATTGCGGCAGCATAGCGCTCGTGCAGTGCATCGCGCTTCTGCTTGGTCTCGGCCACGCGCGGCGAAGTCTCCAGATACTTCTGCTCGTCGAAGCTCTCGCCGAAACGCTTGCGGGCTTTCTCTACCTCCTTCTGTATCTTGTCGTCATACTTGGCAATCTGGTCTTCTATGAGCACGTCGGCACGATAGCGCTTCTTCGAGTCGCGGTTGTCAATCAGCGGGTCGTTGAAGGCATCCACGTGGCCCGAGGCTTTCCAGATGGTGGGATGCATAAAGATAGCCGAATCGATGCCCACGATGTTCTCGTGGAGCAGCACCATCGACTTCCACCAGTATTCCTTAATATTGTTTTTCATCTCTACGCCCATCTGACCGTAGTCATACACGGCGCCCAATCCGTCGTAGATGTCACTCGAGGGGAACACGAAGCCGTACTCCTTACAGTGGCTCACGATTTTCTTAAAAACATCTTCTTGTGCCATAAGTCTTTGTTGTATATTTCAAAATTTGCCTGCAAAGGTACAAATAAATTGAGAATTAAGAATTAAGAAATGAGAATTAATTCGCTCTCGCTGCCTATAATTAAGAATTATTTGTATCTCTGCAGTGAAAAGCGGCGGCCATAGGTAAGCATTCGCCAGCCCCACTCCACCGGTCCGAAGCGGAAGCGACGCAGCCACCACTGGCAGCAGACGACCTGCAGCACAAAGACGGCCACGGCCACCAGCTCTACCCACACCAGTCCGAGGCGCGTGCCCAGCCCCAGTCCGACGCCGTAGAACAGCAGGATGCCGACAAGCGACTGGCTCAGATAGCAAGTCAATGCCATCCGCCCGGGAGCGGCGAGGAGGCGGAACCAACGACTGTCGGGGCGGCGGAGGTAGAGCAGACAGAGCAAGACGGCATAGCCCACGGCCAGCGGCACCACGCTGAAGGCATAGAGCAGGGCGTGGACAGTGGCACCGAACGGACGGCCGGCAACGGAACTCCACGCATAGAGCACCGACAGTGGCACTCCCACGGCGAGCGACCATACTGCCACACGCCGCAGCGGCAACCGCTCCAAGCTGGCAAACAGCCGATGGCGACCTATGAGATAGCCCAGAATGAAGAGGCCCAGCACCTTTGGCAACCGATGCCCCTCGGCAAACTCCCACATCCGCTCCACAGCCCCCTGCTGCAAGAAGGCATACATCTGCTGATACGACTGGGCATCGCGCAGCCAAGAGGCAAAGTTGTCGGCCGTGATACCCTTTGCAGCCGCTACGCGCCACCACGCCCCGTAGAGCGCGTCGGCACAACTGACGCCCAGTGCATCAAGCCCTATGGGCAGCAGCAACAGCAGCACTCCCACCACAGCCAGCACGCGGTCGCGCAGCCGATTCATCAGCATTAGCAGCAGTCCGCCTACGGCATAGAGCGCAAGGATGTCGCCATTCCATACGAAGAGCAGATGCGCCACACCGATGAGCAGCAGCACCAGCATTCGCCGCCCGAAGAGGAGCAGGCTGTGGCGTTGCAGGATGAGGGCAAAGCCGATGCCGAAGAGCAGGGAGAAGAGCGTATAGAACTTGCCGTCGACCAAGAGATACTGCAAATAGTGCACGACGGTATCTACCTGCGCCGTGGGCAGTGCCGCTTGCTCGTCGGCACTGAGAAACGTCCACAGCGCAAACTCGGGGAAGTTGGCCAGCGCAATGCCCAGCAGGGCACAGCCGCGCAGCGCATCCAGAATGACGTAGCGCTCGCGCGCCGATGTCGGGCCGTTGGTTTGCATCCTTTTTGGCGGCAAAGGTACGCAAAATTTTGGAGTTCTCGCAAAAAAGAGCTAACTTTGCCGAGAAAACCAATAACAAGACAATCTGTATGGACGACGAAATAAGGGACGACAGCACACTGGAGAACGAGGTGACCGAACAGGAAGAGCAAGCCGGCCACTCGGACTACCAGCCCGTAAGCCGGTTCGATGCTGCGGCCGTGCACCATCTGAGCGGAATGTATCAGACGTGGTTCTTGGACTACGCCTCGTATGTCATTCTGGAGCGCGCCGTGCCTCACATCGAGGACGGACTGAAACCCGTGCAGCGGCGCATCCTGCACTCGATGAAGCGGATGGACGACGGGCGATACAACAAAGTGGCCAACATTGTGGGACACACGATGCAGTTCCATCCCCACGGCGACGCCTCCATCGGCGACGCACTGGTGCAGCTGGGACAGAAGGACTTGCTCGTCGACACGCAGGGCAACTGGGGCAACATACTCACGGGAGCCAGCGCCGCCGCACCGCGCTACATCGAGGCGCGGCTGTCGAAGTTTGCCCTCGACACGGTGTTCAATCCGAAGACGACGGAATGGAAGATGTCGTACGACGGGCGCAACAAAGAGCCCATCACGCTACCCGTGAAATATCCCCTGCTGCTGGCACAGGGAGCCGAGGGCATCGCCGTGGGACTGAGTTCTAAGATACTGCCCCACAACTTCGTGGAAATCTGCGACGCTGCCATCAGCTACCTGCACGGCGAAGAGTTCCACCTCTATCCCGACTTCCCTACGGGCGGCTCCATCGACGTGAGCAAATACAACGACGGACAGCGCGGCGGAACGCTGAAAGTGCGCGCCAAGATTGAGAAGCAGGACCAGAAGACGCTGGTCATCCGCGACCTGCCGTTCTCCAAGACGGCCGACACACTCATCGAAAGCATCAAGCGCGCCAACGAGAAAGGCAAAATCAAAGTGCGCCACGTGGACGACCTGACGGCAGCCAGCGTGGAGATTCAGATCAGCCTGATGCCGGGCGTTTCGTCCGACAAGACCATCGACGCGCTCTACGCCTTCTCGGACTGCGAAATCAACATCAGCCCCAACTGCTGCGTGATAGAGGACAACAAGCCGAAGTTCCTCACCGTCAGCGAGGTGCTGCGCCACTCGGTCGACCGCACCAAAGACCTCATCCGGCAGGAGCTCGAAATCCGGAAGGGCGAGTTGCTGGAACAGTATCACTTTGCTTCGCTGGAGAAGATATTCATCGAAGAGCGCATCTATAAGGACAAGAAGTTTGAGAATGCACCCACGGTGGATGCTGTGTGCGAGCATATTGACGACCGGCTGACGCCCTACTACCCGCAGCTGGTGCGCGAAGTGACGAAGGAGGACATTCTGAGACTGCTCGAAATCAAGATGCAGCGCATCCTGAAGTTCAATAAGGATAAGGCCGACGAGCTGATGGCCCGCATCAAAGCCGAGATTGAAGAGATAGACCGCGACCTCGCCAACCTCGTAGAGGTGACGGCCAACTGGTTCCAGTTCCTTAAGGACAAGTACGGCAGCGACCATCCACGACTGACCGAGATACGCAACTTCGACACCATCGAGGCTACCAAAGTGGTGGAGGCCAACGAGAAACTATACATCAACCGCGCCGAGGGATTCATCGGCACGGGGCTGAAGAAGGACGAGTTCGTGTGCAACTGCTCCGACATCGACGACATCATCATCTTCTATAAGGACGGTAAGTTTAAGGTGCTGCGCGTAGCCGAGAAGATTTTCGTGGGTAAGAACGTGCTGTGGCTGGGCGTCTTCAAGAAGAACGACCGCCGCACGATATACAATGCCGTCTATCGCGACGGCAAGAAAGGCTTCTACTACATCAAGCGCTTCAACGTGTCGGCGATTACCCGCGACCGCGAATACGACCTGACGGCGGGCACGCCGGGCTCGAAGGTGATGTACTTCACGGCCAATCCGAACGGCGAGGCCGAGGTTATCAAAGTGACTCTCGACCCGCAGCCCAAGCTGAAAAAGATATTCTTTGACAAGGACTTCAGCGAAGTGCTCATCAAAGGACGAGCCTCGAAGGGCAACCTGCTGACCAAGCATTCCGTCCATCGCATCGGACTGAAGAGCCACGGCCGCTCTACGCTGGGCGGACGTAAGGTGTGGTTCGACCCCGACGTCAACCGACTGAACTACGACGAGCACGGACGGCTGCTGGGCGAATTCTTCGACGACGACCAGATTCTGGTCATCCTGCAGAACGGCGACTACTATCTGACGAACTTCGACGTCAACAACCACTACGAAGACAGCATCTTCCGCATTGAGAAGTACGAGCCCGAGAAGGTGTGGAGTGCCCTGCTCTACGATGCCGACAATCAGGGCTATCCCTACATCAAGCGTTTCCTGCCCGAGGCTTCCAAGCGCAAGCAGAACTATCTGGGCGACAATCCAAACTCAAAGCTCATCTTGCTCACCGACCAAGCCTACCCGCGCATCCGCGTCACCTATGGCGGTGCCGACGAGTTCAGAGGACAGGAGGAAGTGGACGTAGAGCAGTTTATCGCCGTCAAAGGCTACAAAGCCAAAGGCAAGCGACTGACGACCTATGCCATCGGCAGCATCGAGGAGCTGGAGCCGACGCGCTTCCCCGACGCTCTCACGGCCGACGAGGCAGCAGAAGATGCCGAAGCCGAGGCTCCCGAAGACCTCGACCCTGACGCTGGGAAGAGCCAGCAGCAGGTGTACGACGAACTGACCGGACAACTCAGCCTGTTCAACGATGAGAACTAAGACCCTGATATTGGCCCTGCTCCTGACCCTGCCAGCGGCAGCGCAGGAGGCTGGCGGGCAGTCGACCGTCGTCCACAGCAGTCGGGCGATAGGCATCGGCGCCACCTCCATCCTCGACACCTATCTGTCTGAAGAACACTTCAGCGGCGGCGGCGTATCGTTCCTCGCCACCGTCGAGCGGCAAAAGCCCCACCGCAACTGGGGCACACTGATGGAGCACGAGGCCAACCTCTCGACGACCCGCGACCGCGCACACACCGAGCGCGAGCTGGAAGGAGCCTACAACTTCTACTGGGGACGGCTGCGGCAATGGCAACTGATGGACGGACGACTGCGGCTGCAAGCCGGCGGAATGGGCAACGTGTCGCTCGGCTTCATCTACAACACCAGCAACAGCAACAATCTGGCACAGGCTCGTGCCCACCTCAACCTGATGCCGACTGGCATCGCCGCCTACCGCTTTGCAGTCAGGGGCATTCCCGTTACGGCTCGCTACGAGCTGGCACTGCCACTCGTTGGCATCCGGTTCTCGCCCAACTACGGGCAGTCGTACTACGAGATGTTTGTCAGAGGCGACTACGACCACAACGTCATTCCCACCACCTTCATCTCTGCGCCGGAGTTCCGCCAGCTACTGACACTGGACATCGGCATCGGCCGGGCCACCACCCTGCGCATCGGCTATCTGGGCAACTACCAGCAGGCGGCCGTCAACCACCTGAAGCAGCACGTCTATACGCATCGGGCGGTCATCGGTGTCAGCCGCAGCTTCAGCATCGTGAGAAGGTAACAACAAGTAAAAAGGGCTGACAGCCCCACCCAACCCAAACGTGATGGACTACATACATAACAGCATACAACGAATCAGGCAGACGGCAAAGGCAGCACCCCTTGCCCTTCTGCCTTTTTTCATTCTCGCCCTTCTGCTCTTCACTTCCTGCATCGACGAGGACGAACGCCCCGACACCCCGACGGGCAATTTCGAAGCCCTGTGGCACATCATCGACGAGCACTACTGCTTCTTTGACTACAAGCAGCAGGCCTACGGGCTGGACTGGACCGACGTCTATGCGAAGTACAGGGTGCGCATCAGCGACTCAATGACGGAGCTGCAGCTCTTCGAAGTGCTCACCGATATGCTGGCCGAGCTGCGCGACGGGCACGTCAATCTTTCCGCCAGCTACGACTACGGACGCTACTGGACGTGGAAAGAGGCCTACCCTACCAACTACAGCGACTCGCTGGAACGTGTCTATCTGGGCACCGACTACAAGATTGCTGCCGGAATGAAATACCGCATACTCGACGACAACATCGGCTATATCCGCTACGAGAGCTTTACCAGCGGCATCGGTGAAGGCAATCTCGACGACGTGCTCTCCTACCTCATCCTGTGCCGCGGCCTCATCATAGACATACGCAACAACGGCGGCGGCGACCTGACCTATGCCGAACGACTGGCGGCACGCTTCGTCGGTGAGCGCACGCTGGTGGGCTACATCCAGCATAAGACGGGCAAGGGGCACAACGACTTCTCGGCAATGGAACCGCAGTATCTGGAGCCGTCGAGCAATATCCGCTGGCACAAGCCCGTCTGCCTACTGACCAACCGCGGCGTATTCAGCGCTGCCAATGAGTTCACATCGATGATGCGCGCCCTGCCCAACGTAATACTGGTGGGCGACCACACGGGTGGCGGAGCCGGACTGCCCTTCAGCAGCTCGCTGCCCAGCGGCTGGTCGGTGCGTTTCTCGGCGTGCCCGATGTACGACGCGCAGCGCCAGCAGACGGAGTTCGGCATCGAGCCTGACTACAACGTACAGCTCGACGAGGCCGACATAGCACGCAACCGCGACACCATCATTGAGACGGCCCGGCAGTTGCTGGCCCGCTAAGTGCCCCTGCACCATCATACAATAAGGAGACGGCACAACAAACCGCCCGAAAAATTTGGTTTATTGCCGAAAACGCCTTACCTTTGCACCGTCTTTCGGGCGAGCGATGCCCGATGCAATGCGCTTGTGGCGGAATTGGTAGACGCGCCAGACTTAGGATCTGGTGGCTCAGGTCGTGTAGGTTCGAGTCCTATCAGGCGCACACAAACAAAGAAAGTCCCCAAACTCTCTCACAGGAGTTTGGGGACTTTTCTTTGTTTTCCTGCCAGCCTAATTCAGATAGGGCGTCCAGTCGAAACCCGTGATGCGGCTGAGCGACAGCGGTGCCGTGGTGACGGTCATCTTCGTCTCAGTCTTCGTTTCCTCGCGGTAGGCAAAGGACAGGGTGCCCGTCAGCGTCGTCTCGCTGAGCTCGTAGTCATCGATGCGCACGGAGCCATAGTTGGCCTCGGTGTCCAGATAGGTGATGAGAATCGAGTGTGCCTCTTCGTCCTTTTGCCACATAAAGGGGCAGTACCAGTATTCCGTTTCAGCCTGTTCGGGGTCGTAGTCTATCTCGCCGCCGATACCATAAGTGGCATCGGGCGCGGTGGCTGAGAACTGCCAGACGCTGACATAGCGTGCGGCTACGGCCTCACCCAGTCCCCACACCTGCTCGTAATACGCTGGGACACTGCCCTTCCACTGCGCCAGCAACGTAGCCGCACCGACGACGTCGGTCGGTGTCTGGAACGACGTGATGTCGGTGTTGACGAAACGGTTGCCATTGATGAGCAGGAACGGACCGTCGATACTGTACTCATACTCCACCATCTCCTTCGATGCATAGCGCAGCACCAGCTTGCCGGCATCGGCCTTCCACTTGTAGGTCAGCTGTTCGGTGGGTGCTTCCGTCCCCACCTGCTTGATCTTGGCCGTGTGGTTGTCGTAGATGGTCAGCACCTCGCGGTAGCCCTCGCCAACGAGCAGATACTGTCCCACCAGTCGCTTCTCGTATTCGTTCAGCGTACCGCTAAATCCCTCGGCAATCTCTGTCAGCTGCTCGTCCACCCAGTCAGGATCCACGTAGCCGGGCTCCGGGTCGCTCTCGCACGAGGCGGCAAACAGGGCGGCCATCAGCATCAGTATATATTTAATTGGTTTCATCTCGCACTGTATTTAGATTATTTCACGTTGCCCACCTGTATCAGATATTCAGCAATCTGGACGGCATTCAGGGCGGCTCCCTTACGAATCTGGTCGCCAGAGAGCCAGAACGTCAGTCCGCAGTCGTCGCTCAGGTCCTTACGGACGCGTCCCACGTAGACATCGTCCTTACCGGCAGTCTCCAGCGGCATCGGGTAGACCAACTGCGAGGGGTCGTCTTGCAGCGTGCAGCCCGGAGCTGCGGCGATGGCCTGCTGTGCCTCCTCTACGCTGATGGGGCGCTCGGTCTCTATCCACACGCTCTCGCTGTGGGCACGCAGCGAACTGACGCGGACGCACATTGCCGAGCACTTGGCGTCGGTGTGCATTATCTTCTGCGTCTCGTTGTACATCTTCATCTCCTCCTTCGTATAGCCATTGGGCTGGAACACGTCAATCTGCGGAATTACGTTGTAGGCCAACTGATGGGGGAACTTCTTCACCGTGGGCTCCTCGCCGTTGATAATCTCACGATACTGCTGCTCCAGCTCGGCCATCGCTGCAGCACCGGCACCACTGGCACTCTGGTAGCTGCTGACGTGGATACGCTTGATGTGGCTCAGTCGTTCCAGCGGCTGCAGCACCACCACCATCATTATCGTGGTGCAGTTGGGATTGGCAATGATGCCGCGCGGACGGTTGAGCGCATCCTCGGCGTTGCACTCGGGCACCACGAGGGGCACGTCGTCGTCCATACGGAAGGCACTCGAATTGTCAATCATCACGGCTCCATACTTCGTAATGGTATCGGCAAACTCCTTTGAGGTGCCGGCTCCGGCACTGGTGAAAGCGATGTCCACGTCGCGGAAGTCGTCGTTGTGCTGCAACAGCTTCACCTCGTACTCCCGTCCGCGGAACGTATATTTGCGCCCGGCACTACGCTCCGAGCCGAAAAGGACAAGCTCGTCCATCGGGAAATCTCTCTGATCCAGAATGCGCAGGAACTCCTGCCCTACGGCGCCCGAAGCGCCCACAATCGCTACCTTCATAAGTCTAATTCTTCTTGTACGCTATAAAAATGTGGCTGCAAAGTTACGAATTTTTGGATAGGCTGCCGCAACATTCGGCTGTTTTTTTGCCTGCCAGCCCTGTTTTTGTGGGCAATTATTTCGGACCGAATTGCGTTAATCTTCCCAAATCAGTCTTTTGTTACAGGCTTTTTCCGTATCTTTGCAGCCAAGAATGATTGACTTGACCCCATACTTCCCTATCAACAACCCGACGCTGATTTTCTTCGTCGTGCTGCTGATTATCCTCTCGGCCCCCATTATTATGGGCAAGCTGCGCATCCCCCACATCATCGGAATGGTGCTGGCGGGCGTGCTCGTGGGCAAGTACGGGTTCAACATTCTGGAGCGCGACAACTCGTTCGAGCTCTTCGGCCGCGTGGGTCTCTACTACATTATGTTCCTCGCCGGACTGGAGATGGATATGGAGGGCGTAAAGAAGCATAAGGCACGCTTCCTCATCTTCGGTCTGCTGACGTGCTTCATACCGCTGACGCTGACCTACTTTATGAGCATCGCCCTGCTGGGCTACTCGTCTACGGCCTCGTTTCTGCTGGGCTGCATAATGGCATCCAACACGCTGGTGGCCTACCCCATCATCGGCCGCTACGGCTTGCAGCGCAACTCGAGTGTGATGCTGAGCGTAGGGTCGTCGATGATTTCGCTGTTTATGGCATTGGTGATGGTGGCCACGCTGTCGGGCACGTTTGGCGGCAGCGGCGCGGGCATTGCCTTCTGGGTGCCGTTTGTCCTAAAGATTGCAGCCTTCTGCGCCGGTTCGGTGTGGCTCATTCCCAAGCTGGCCCGCTACTTCCTGCGCCGCTACAGCGACGCGGTAATGCAGTTCATCTTCGTAATGGCCATAATGTTTCTCAGTGCTGCCCTCTCTGAGGCCATCGGGCTGGAGGGCATTTTCGGTGCCTTCTTCTCCGGACTGGTGCTCAACCGCTATATTCCCCACGTGTCGCCGCTGATGAACCGGCTGGAATTCACGGGCAACGCGCTCTTCATCCCCTACTTCCTCATCGGTGTGGGAATGCTCATCAACGTGCGCACGCTGTTTCAAGGCCCCGAGATGGCGTGGGTGGTAGCACTCATCGTCTTCTTCGGCACGTTCGGGAAGGCCGTGGCAGCCTATGCGGCAGCCCTGCTGTTCCGTCTGCCTAAGTCGGCGGGCAATATGATGTTCGGCCTGACCAGTGCCCACGCAGCCGGTGCCATTGCGATGGTGATGGTGGGGTTCAGGCTGGAGGTGGCCCCGGGGCAGTATCTGGTGAGCGACGAGATGCTCAACGGCGTGGTGATAATGATTCTCTTCACCTGCATCATCAGCACGATGATGACGGAACACGCCGCCAAACAGATTATCCTGAACGAGAAGACACATCTGGCCGTCGACGACAGCAAGACGGACGACGAGAAGATATTCCTCTGTGTGAAGTACCCCGAGATAGCCCCACAACTGGTCGAGCTGGCCACGATGATGCGCAACCCGCGGCTCAACCGCGGATTGGTGGCACTCAACGTGGTGTACGACGACCAGAACGCAGCAGCCAACCGCGAGCGCGGACTGGTGCTGCTGGAGCATCTGCAGCAGCAGGCCAGCGCAGCCGACGTGAAGATGCAGACACAGGTGCGGCTGGCCACCAACATCGCCAATGGCATCAAGCACGCCTTCCGTGAGTTCGGCGCGTCGGAGATTATTATGGGTATGCACGTGCACACGGAGGTGAACCCTAAGTTCTGGGGCGACTTTATCCAAAGTCTCTACAACGGATTGAACCGGCAGATTGTGCTCGCGCGCTTCGTGCAGCCGCTCAACACGCTGCGCCGCATACAGGTAGCCGTGCCCTCGCGGGCCGAGTTTGAGCCGGGATTCCACCGCTGGCTGGAGCGGCTGAGCCGTATGGCTGGCAATCTGGATTGCCGCATCCAGTTCCACGGACGACGAGAGTCGCTGGCACTCATCGGCGAGTATATCCATAACCGCCATCCCAACGTGCGCGCAGAATTTACCTATATGGCTCACTGGAACGAACTGCCGAGGCTGGCCGAAAACATCAACGACGACCATATGTTCATCGTCATCACGGCACGTAAGGGCACCATCTCCTACAAGTCGGCACTGGAGCGGCTGCCCAATGAGCTGATGCAACACTTCTCGGGCAAGAACCTGATGATTCTCTTCCCCGACCAGTACGGCGATATGAAAGACAGTATGACCTTTGCCGAGGCTCAGCATCAGGAGGAGAGCAGCATCTATGCCACCATCCTGCGCCGACTGCCGAGGCTGCAGCGGCGACTGCGCATACCGAACCTGAAACACCTGTAAACAAAGATAAATGATCGACATCAAAGGAATCACCAAGAGTTTCGGCTCACTCAGCGTGCTCAAAGGCATCGACCTACATATATCGCGCGGCGAGGTGGTCAGCATCGTAGGCCCCAGCGGCGCCGGAAAGACCACGTTGCTCCAGATTATCGGCACCCTCGACGCACCCGACAGTGGCACCGTCAGCATCGACGGCATCGACACCGGACAGCTGTCGAAGAAGAAGCTGTCAGACTTCCGCAACCGCCATATCGGTTTTGTATTCCAGTTTCATCAGCTGCTGCCGGAATTCACTGCCATCGAGAACATTATGATTCCGGCCTACATCGCCGGTACCTCGCAACGCGAGGCACGCAAGAGAGCGGAAGAACTGCTGGCATTTATGGGACTGACCGACCGCGCCAACCATAAGCCCAGCGAACTGTCGGGCGGAGAGAAGCAGCGGGTGGCCGTAGCACGGGCACTGGTGAACCATCCGGCCGTCATCCTCGCCGACGAGCCCAGCGGCTCGCTCGACACGAAGAACAAGACCGAGCTGCACCAACTGTTCTTCGACCTGCGCGACCGCTTCGGGCAAACATTCGTCATCGTCACCCACGACGAGACACTGGCAGCCCTGACCGACCGCACCATCAAGATGCGCGACGGACTGCTGGAGCAGGACGAGCCAGCAGTCGGGGAAGAAGAACCAGCAGCCAAAGAGGACGAGCCGACAGCCAAAGAGGAAGAGCCGACAGCTTAAATCCATCACTCCTAAGCTGCCTTTCATCTTACTTAAGCAAAAATTCAACCCAACGGATATGATACGATTAGGAGACTACAACCGAATGACGGTAACCAAGAGCGTTGACTTCGGCCTCTATCTGGACGGAGGCGACGAGGGCGAGATATTGCTGCCCGCACGCTATGTGCCCAAGGGAGCCAAGCCGGGCGACGAGCTGGAGGTGTTCATCTACTTGGACCAAGACGAGCGCCCCGTGGCCACTACCCAGCGGCCGCTGGCCCGCGTGGGCGACTTTGCCTATCTGGAGGTGGCGTGGGTCAACGAATATGGCGCATTCCTTAACTGGGGATTGATGAAAGACCTGTTCTGCCCGTTCCGCGAGCAGAAGATGCGGATGCAGCAGGGACAGCGCTACATCGTGTACGTCACCATCGACGAAGAGAGCTACCGCCTCATTGCCACGGCAAAAGTAGAGCGCTATCTCTACTCCGAGAACTCGGAGAGCTCCAAGAACTCTGAGCCCTCCGAGAGCTCCGAGCCCTCCGAGCCCTCCGAGAAGAAGCGCCCCCTGCCCCCACTCCGCCGCTACAAGCACGGCGATGCGGCAGACTTGCTCGTGTGGCAGAAGACGGACCTCGGCTTTAAAGTGATTGTAGACGGTTGCTATCAGGGCCTCATCTACGACAATCAGATATTCCGCCCCCTGCATACGGGCGACCGTCTAAGAGGCTATATAGACCACGTCAGACAGGACGGCAAGATAGACCTCACGCTGCAACCCACGGGACGGCGACAGACGGAGGAGTTCTCTGAGGTGCTGCTGCGCTACCTGCACGACAACAACGGCCACTGCGAACTGGGCGACAAGAGCCCATCTGAGCTCATCAGCGACCGCTTCAAAGTGAGCAAGAAGACCTACAAGAAGGCTATCGGCGACCTCTACCGCCGCCATCTCATCGTCATCGGCGACGACGGCATACGGTTGGTATGAACCCGCAGAAAAGCAAGAATCCCCTCTGGGCAATGCCCAGAGGGGATTCGCTTTTTCTAATAATTACAAGCGTCAGCCAGACTTAGAACAGCTTGCCTACCAGACGGAAGTTGAGCACGGGATAGACCGTAATCTTGGTCAGCGTCTTCATAAAGCCGCCGTCGTTGCCTTCGAGATTATCCTTCGTCAGCTCGTCGCCCTGACAATATACCTTCGGAGTACCCCAGAACTGCACGCCCAGATCGACTTGGAAGCCCAGCGTGTGGTTCTTCGGGACGGCACGGCCATAGCCAATGCCCACATAGGGACGGAAGCCAGCCACTTTGATGTCGGCGTCAATGTGGCCACGGGCATCGGGCTCGAGGAAATAGTCGCCCAACTGGGCACCAATCTTATACTCCTGCTGTCCCTGACCCATCACGTAAGTGTTATATTGGGCGATGTCAGCCAGCTGGTTGTCGTCCTTCGTATAGACATTGACAATCTTCGAGCCGCCGAAATAAGCACCGACCGTCAAGTGCCAGTCAATGCTCTTGCCGGGATACACGTCGAAGAGGATGTGGCCTGTGGTCAGCTTCAGTTTGCCCTCCACGTCGACCTTTGAAGGAATCGTTGCACTGGGCAGCTCGCCACCCGGATGCAGCGTGGGATAAGCCTGCACCCAGTCGTTATAGTTCTGCTGCAACTGAGTATTGTTCTTGATGTCCACATCCGTTGAATACTTGAACTGCGGCATAATGTTCACGCCAGCCCGAACGCCCACATAGTCGGTGACGTTGGTCGAAAGGTCAATGCCGATACCCGGTGTGCCGACACCGATGCCTACCCCCAGATGGGTGAAGATGTTGCTGTCTTGTGCCGACGTTCCAGTCAAACCCAATAGCATCATAGTGATTGCAAAAAAGATTTTCTTCATAACGATTCAGAATTTTAATGTTGGTTAATACTTGTTTAATTATCTTTCCGATTGCAAATATAAGTAAAAAAGCGATGGCCGCCAAGCAATTGTACGGAAATTTTGCACATCTGCCGCGAATTTTCGCACAATTTGTAAATATGGGACATTGGACGGTCTGTTTTCGGAAGACAGGGAGAAGACGAAAAACGGCGGGCACCCTGCATCAATGGGTGCCCGCCGTCAATCTTGAGGGCGTACCTACGCACTGTTTAGAACTCGGCCGACTTCGGAGTGCGGGGGAACGGTATCACGTCGCGGATATTCTGCATTCCCGTCACGAAGAGGATGAGACGCTCGAAGCCGAGGCCAAAGCCGCCGTGCGGGCAGCTGCCGTAGCGGCGCGTGTCGAGATACCACCACATATCCTTCATCGGGATATGGCGGCGCTCAATCTCGCCCAACAGTTTGTCGTAGTTCTCCTCGCGCACCGAACCGCCGATAATCTCGCCAATCTGCGGGAACAGCACGTCAGTGCCCTGAACGGTACGGTCGTCGTCGTTGATCTTCATATAGAATGCCTTGATGTCCTTCGGATAGTCGGTCATAATGACGGGCTTCTTGAAATGCTCCTCTACGAGATAGCGCTCGTGCTCGGAAGCGAGGTCCATTCCCCACGAGACGGGGAACTCGAACTTCTTGCCGCCGGCCACGGCTGCCTCGAGAATCTGAATGCCCTCGGTATAGGGCAGGCGGACGAACTGCTCCTTCACCACGCCCTGCAAACGCTCGATGAGCGTCTTGTCGACCATCTTGTTGAGGAACTCGAGGTCGTCCTGACAATGGTCCAGAGCCCACTGCACGCAATACTTGATGAAGTCTTCCTCCAAGTCCATCAGGTCGGCGAGGTCGATGAAGGCCACTTCGGGCTCTATCATCCAGAACTCGGCCAGATGGCGCGGCGTGTTAGAGTTTTCTGCACGGAACGTGGGGCCGAACGTATAGATGGCACCCAGTGCCGTAGCGCCCAGCTCGCCCTCCAGCTGACCGCTGACGGTGAGCGACGTCATCTTGCCGAAGAAGTCGTCGTCGTAGATAATCTTTCCCTCTTCGTCCTTCTCCAAGCGATAGAGGTTCTTCGTCGTCACTTGGAACATCTGGCCTGCTCCCTCAGCATCGCTGGCCGTAATCAGCGGCGTGTGGAAATAGAAGAAGCCGTGGTCGTGGAAATACTGGTGAATGGCGATGGCCATATTGTGGCGGATGCGCATCACGGCACCGAAGGTGTTGGTGCGCAGACGCAGGTGGGCATTCTTGCGCATTACCTCGAACGACTGGCCTTTCTTCTGCATCGGATACGTATTGTCGCACAGACCGTAGAGCTCCAGTGCCTCGCACTGAATCTCGCTGCTCTGGCCGGCACCCTGACTTTCTACCAGCGTACCCTCGGCACAGATGCAGGCACCCGTGGTAATCTGCTTGAGCAGCTCCTCGTCAAACTTCGCCGGGTCGACCACTATCTGGACATTCTTGATAGTGGAGCCGTCGTTGAGCGCGATGAAGTCTACCGCCTTACTCGAACGATGGGTGCGCACCCACCCCTTCACACACACTTGCTTGCCATATTCCGTAGACTTCAGCACGTCTACTATCTTTGTTCTCTTCATTGTTTTTAGTCAAAGCCGTTTATATTCTTACTCATACGCACCCATACGCAGGCGGTCTACCTCCTCTTCGGTCAGGTAGCGCCAGTCGCCGCGGCGCACGTTCTTCTTGGTCAGACCGGCAAACTGCACGCGGTCGAGCTTGGTCACCTTATAGCCGAGGCTCTCGAAGATGCGGCGCACGATGCGGTTCTTGCCGCTGTGAATCTCGATGCCCACCTGCTTCTTGTCCACGGGGTCGGCATACTGCACGTCGTCGGCCTTTATCTCACCGTCCTCGAGCGTGATACCCTCTGCAATCTGCTGCAGGTCGTGAGCCGTCACGTTCTTGTCGAGATAGACGTGGTAAATCTTCTTCTTGAGGAACTTGGGATGCGTCAGCTTCGAGGCGAGGTCGCCGTCGTTGGTGAGCAGCAGCACGCCGGTGGTGTTGCGGTCCAGACGGCCCACGGGATAGATGCGCTCCGAGCAAGCTCCCTTCACCAGATCCATCACGGTCTTGCGCTGCTGCGGGTCGTCGCTCGTGGTGACATAGTCCTTCGGTTTGTTCAGCAGCACGTACACCTTCTTCTCCAGCGAGACGGGGTTGTCGTGGAACTTCACCTCGTCGGTGCGCAGCACCTTAGTGCCCAGCTCGGTCACTACATTGCCGTTGACCGTCACCACGCCAGCCTGAATGAACTCGTCAGCTTCGCGGCGGCTGCATACACCGGCGTTGGCCAGATACTTGTTCAGACGGATGGGCTCGTTGGGATCGTAGTGCTCCTCCTTATATTCTATACGCTTCTTGAAGCTATACTTGGCATTCGGGTCGTAGTCTGCCGTATGCTGGCGATAGCCGCCACGCTGCTGACCGTAGCCGCCGCGGTTGTTCTGATAGCCGCGCTGCTGACCGTAGCCGCCTTGCTGCTGACCGTAGTTGTTGCGCGGACGATAGCCGCCCTGCTGCTGGCCGTAGCCGCCGCGGTTGTTCTGGTAGCCGCCGCGCTGCTGACCATAGCCGCCTTGCTGCTGACCGTAGTTGTTGCGCGGACGATAGCCGCCCTGCTGACCGTACTGCTGACGGGGCTGATAGCCGCCTTCTTCGCCGTCGCCTCCCTGATTGTAGCGCGGACGATAGCCGCCGGGGCGCTGGCCGTAGTTGTTGCGGGGCTGATAGCCGCCTTCGTTGTTATAGTTGTTGCGGGGGCGATAAGTGCGCTGCGGAGTGCTCTGCAGACCGGCGCCGAAGCCCTCGGGACGAAATCCTTCTTCATCATTCTGGTTTCTGTTGTAGCCGCGATGCTCCTGAAAGTTGGGGCGCGGCTGGTGAATACGCGGGCGCGGAGAGCGGCCCGGAGTGCGATAGTTCTGATAGTTGCCTGAAGATTGGTAACCCTCGCGGCTGCCTGCATTCTGCTCTGCTGACTGCTGTTCGTCAGTTCTCTTTTCGTTCTCTAATTCCATAATTCTTCTTGTTTATTTCCGGAAGCCTCCCGGCTCCCATTCTTGTTGTTAATAATTTAGCTGTCAATCTCTTGATGGTTATATTCCTGTATAGTTCATCGGCGTAATGGCCAGCAGCTCTTGCTTCACCTCGTCGCGCACGTCGAGTTGAGCAATGAAGTCTCTGATCAGTTCGGGTGTCATCTGCTGGTTGGTGCGGGTCAATGCCTTCAATGCCTCGTAGGGATGCGGATAGGCCTCGCGGCGCAGGATGGTCTGGATGGCTTCGGCCACGACAGCCCACGTATTGTCCAAGTCGGCCTGCAGCTTGTCCTCGTTGAGAATCAGCTTGCGCAGTCCTTTCAGCGTGCTCTGTATGGCAATGAGGGCGTGTCCCAACGGAACGCCGACATTTCGCAGCACGGTAGAGTCGGTCAGGTCGCGCTGCAGACGGCTGACGGGCAGCTTCTGTGCCAAGAACTGCAATACGGCATTGGCAATGCCCAGATTGCCCTCCGAGTTCTCGAAGTCGATGGGGTTCACCTTATGGGGCATAGCACTGCTGCCCACTTCGCCCGCCTTTATCTTCTGCTTGAAGTATTCCATCGAGATATACATCCAGAAGTCGCGGTCCAAATCGATGATGATGGTGTTGATGCGGCGCAGCGCATCGAAGACGGCACCCATCCAGTCGTAGTTCGAAATCTGCGTGGTCCACTGCTCGCGCTCCAGTCCCAGCTTTTCGCTGACGAAGCGATTGCCGAACTCGCGCCAGTCGTACTGCGGATAGGCCACGTGGTGGGCGTTGTAGTTGCCCGTGGCTCCGCCAAACTTAGCCGTCAGCGGCGTATCCTTCAGTCCGCGCAGCTGCTCCTCCAGCCGGTAGACATAGACCATCAGCTCCTTACCCAGCCGCGTGGGCGAAGCCGGCTGACCGTGTGTCTTGGCCAGCATCGGGATGTTCTTCCACTGCTCGGCATAGTCGTTCAGCAGCTCTATCAGCTCTTCTACGAGCGGATAGTACACCTCGTCGAGTGCTTCCTTCAGTGAGAGCGGTATGCTGGTATTGTTGATATCCTGCGAAGTAAGCCCAAAGTGGATAAACTCCTTAAAGGCATCGAGCCCCCCAATCTTGTCGAGCTCCTCCTTTATAAAGTATTCCACGGCCTTCACGTCGTGGTTGGTCGTCTTCTCTATCTCCTTTACGCGGGCAGCATCCTCCTCGCTGAAGTGGCGATAGATGTCGCGCAAGCGTTCAAACAGGCTATGGTCGAAATCGACTAACTGGGGCAGCGGCAGTTCACAGAGCGTAATGAAATACTCTATCTCAACACGCACGCGGTAACGAATAAGTGCATACTCCGAAAAGTATCCTGCCAATCCCTCTGTCTTACTTCTGTAACGGCCATCAATAGGCGAGATGGCGGTCAATACGTCTAAGTTCATCAGTGTCTTCTCTCTACAAAATTATAATATCAATATAGCTATATCCTTAATCAGGCCACAAAGTTAGCAAATAATTGGGAATTAGCACCGCGAATCTCATTTTTTTTTGTTTTTTTCAGAGAACTCGGAGAACTCGGAGCTCTCAGAGAACTCCGAAACCTCCGAGGCCCCAAGCCCCTCCGAGAGCTCCGAGCCCCTCCCGAGAACTCCGAGAGCTTCCGAGCCCCCGAGAACTCCGAGACCTTCCGAGCCTCCCGAGAACTCCGAGTCCTCCGAGAACTCCGAGTCCTCCGAGAGCTCCAAGCCCTCCGAGCCCCTCCTGAGAACTCCGAGCCCTCCGAGAGCCCCTGCCTCCAAAAAAGAAAAGCCGCCCTCCCTATTGGGAGAGCGGCTATCACTGGGTGGGCGCTGACGGATTCGAACCGCCGACCCTCTGCTTGTAAGGCAGATGCTCTAAACCAGCTGAGCTAAGCGCCCGTGCCTTTCAAAAGCGGTGCAAAGGTAAGCACTTTTTCTGAAACGACCAAATTTTTGCGCCACTTTTTTCGATTTCCCTTTATATTTTGTACAATTCACCGGCCGACAGCACGCTCACACCGGCCTGCGACAGCACCTGCTCGCAAGTGCCGAGGTCAGTTGGACGAATCACGATATGAGCCACATCGCCGCTGTTGAACGAATAGAGATACTCAATAAACACGCCCGCATCAGACATCAGCTTCAGCACGCGCGACAGTGCCCCGCTGGCATTGGGACAGGAGAAGGCTATCACGTCGGTCACCTTCACGGCAAAATGCCGCTCGCGCAGCACCTGCAGGGCCCGTTCCGGGTCGCTCACGATACAGCGCAGGATACCAAAGTCCGAGTTGTCGGCAATGTTCATCATCGTCAGGTTGATGCCGGCCTCGCCCAGCACCTCGGTCACTTCGGTCAGCCGACCCGACTTGTTTTCCAAGAAAACAGAAAGTTGTTTAGCAAGCATACGTCTTTTTCCATTAATTGATTACGGTGCAAAGATAACGAATTCTCCTGAGATTTACCCGAATTCTCCTGAGAATTTGCGGCAGATTCTTATGATTTACGCCACAGCCCCTAATATCAGAGCCCCGTTGAAATCAGGAGAAGCCACTCTACTTGCCCACATCGTAGGAAGGTAGTTAAATAATCATATAAAACAGTGGACCAACAACTGAAAATTTGATTATCTCGGATAATGATGAGAAAGCAGTGATTCGTGCTTTGTTTGCGTGACATAAACAGCTTGTTTTTAGGACGGAAACAGTTTGTTTCTGCAATGAAAACAAGCTGTTTTTGCCACAGAAACAGACTCAAACAAGGCCGCCTCACCGGCAGTCACGGGCAAGAAATGGGCAATACGGATGCACCGCCCCAGCACGGCAGGAGGTTCGTACAGGTGCAAGTATATACAAAGGGAGAGAGGAAAAGGACGGGAAGAGACAAAGAGAAAAGGCCGCGGAGCAGATGCTCCACGGCCTTTTAGGTTTCGTTACGTATTCGTTGTCGATTACTTCAGCTCAACAGTAGCACGACGGTTGTTGGCCGGAGGAGTCAGCGTGTCAACGCCACCACCTACTACGGTCTGAATCTTGTCGCTGCTTACGCCGAGGTTGATAAGCTCCTGAGCAACGGCCTCAGCACGCTTCTGAGAAAGCTGCTGGTTGAACTCAGCGCTACCCGTCTGGCTGTCAGCATAACCGGTAACCACGAAGGTGCTGTTGTCCTTAGCGAGGCTAACCAGATCCTTCACGTTCTGCAGATCCTTCTGCGAAGCGATGGTCGACTTGCCGAGGTTGAAGAATACAGATACGGGAGCAGAAACAATCTTCTCCTCTACGACAGTACGCGGCTGCTCAACAGGACGCTGGTTGGCGAGCAGACCCTTCAGGCGGGCATTCTCGTTGTTGGCGTCGGTCAGCTGAGAGTTGAGAGCGTCGATCTGAGCCTGCGAGAGAGCCTTGATAGCGTCCACATCGGGTACCTTCTTCCAAGTAGCCTTACCGAGCTTGAAGGTAAGACCGAGCTCTACGTTGATGGCGCGATCCTTCGTCTTGGGGCCACGGTCGGTAGCAACGAGCTGACGAGAGAATCCGTCATAGTCGGGCTCGAAGATACCATAGTTCACGTCGAGGTTGAGGTCAACGTGCTT
Source organism: Prevotella sp. (assembly GCA_017476785.1). GTDB lineage: Bacteria > Bacteroidota > Bacteroidia > Bacteroidales > Bacteroidaceae > Prevotella. The sequence goes on from JAFUZD010000029.1 coordinate 68,108, forward strand.
GCCCAGACGCCAAGTGTTGAGGATACCAGCGCTCAGACCCATAGCGTAGTCGTTGTAGGTCATATTGCGGCTGATGCCTGCACCTGCATAGGGGATGAAGTTCCAAACGCGCGTCTCGCTGTAACCGCAAAGCAGATTGCTCAGGTTGAACAGAGCCTGCTCGTGGATGGTCCAATACTTGTCTGCGTTCGTGTCTTTGTTCTCAGAAATCACCGAGCGACCCCAGATACCGTTGAACTTGGTACGGAGACCGAGACCCGGAGTAAACCACTTACCAATGGCTACAGAGAAGCCAAGGTTTGTACGATAGTCCTTCACCAGCTTGTCGAACTTCACTGCAGAGCCTTCCTGATTGCCCCAGAACGAAGTACCAACAACGTTGGCCTGAATGAACCAATTGCTCCAGAAAGAGTTGGTAGCTACGCTATACTTCTCTACTGGATCTTCTGTCTGTGCCATTGAGGCAACAGAAACACCGGCAAATGCCAGCACCATTAATAACTTTTTCATACCTATACTAATTAATGTAAAATAATATGCGCAAAAAGCTTTTATTGTGCAAAAGTAACTAAATAATTTAAACTGACAAATTTTTTCTGCAATAATTTACGGTTTCCGCCTAAAAAAGCAATATATTTCGGGTATTTGGTACGCGAAGCGGCAGGGCAATGGGCTACGGGCACTCACTTTAGCCGAGCAGCTGCTCTATGTCTTGCTGCGGCAGGATGCAGAGGATGGCACGGCCGTCGGGGGTGTAGTTGACGTTGGAGCAAGCGAAGAGCCGGTTGACGATGTCTTCCATCTCGTCGTTGCTGAGCAGCTGGCCCTGCGGGATGGCTGCGCTGCGGGCCAGACTGAGTGCCAGCGAGTGGTTGATGTCGGCCGCGGCACTGGCTGCCTGCCCTGCGGCATCGGCCACCATCGTCTGCAGCAACGCCACGCAGTCGAGCCCCTCAATGCCGGCGGGAATGCCGTTGACGGCATAGCTGTTGTGGCCCAAATCGCTCAGGTCGAAGCCCATCGCTGCCAGCTCGGGCAGCAGGCGCTGGAGCATCACCGTGTCTGACGGGGCGAAGCGCACCATCTCGGGGAAGAGCAGCTGCTGGGTGCTGGCCGTATGGGTGGCCAGCTGGTGCAGGTAGTGCTCATAGCGGATGCGGATGTCGGCACGCTGCTGGTCGATAATCATCAGCCCCGACTTGACGGCAGTCATTATGTAGCGACCCTTATACTGATAGTGGGCCGGCGACTTGTCTTCGATGAGCGGGGCGGCATCGGCGGAGGCCAGCGGGTCGGCGGGGGCTGCGGAAGCATCGGGACCGAAGAGGTCGGCATCGTCGTGCCGCGGCAGTTCCACGCCGTCGTAGAGCTGTTCCCAGCCGTCAACAGGCTTGGCGGTGCGCCCGGCGTGCTGGGAGAAGGGATTATAGCCGGGATTATAGCTGGGCGAGGGCTGACTCACGGGACGGGTGGGGTCGAAGACGGGAATGTCGGGCTTGCCCACCGTATCGAAGTCAATCTGCGGTATCTCGCAGAACTTGCCGATGGCGTCTTTCACGGCAGCTGACAGTATCTGCCAAATAGACTGCTCGTTCTCAAACTTTATCTCGGTCTTCGTGGGATGGATGTTCACGTCGATGTCGGCGGGTGCGACGTCAAAGTAGATGAAATAAGGCACCTGCATCCCCGTGGGTATCAGCCGGTCGAAGGCTTGCATCACGGCCTTATGGAAGTAAGGATGCTTCATATAGCGGCCGTTGACGAAGAAGTAGTTGTGGGCTCCTTTCTTGCGCGCCGACTCCGGCTTGCCGACGAAGCCGGTGATGCGGCACATCGTTGTCTCCACGTCGACGGGCAGCAGGTCTTGGTTGAAACGCTTGCCGAAGACATCGGTGATGCGCTGACGCAGCGACCCGGCCCGCAGGTTGAGCAGTTCCTGCCCATTGCTGTGCAGGGTGAAGTTCAGATCGGGATAGACCAGCACGATACGCTCATAGGCCGTAAGGATATTGCTCAGCTCTGTGGCATTGGTCTTGAGGAACTTGCGGCGTGCCGGCACGTTGAAGAAGAGGTTCTCTACCTTAAAGTTGCTGCCTACGGGACAGCTGACGGGCTCCTGACTCTCAATGCGCGAACCAGACAGCGTGAGCAATGTTCCGATTTCGTTATCGGCCGTGCGTGTGCGCAGTTCCACGCGCGCCACGGCGGCTACCGAGGCCAGCGCCTCGCCCCGGAACCCCATCGTGTGCAGGGCAAAGAGGTCGTCGGCCTGCCGAATCTTCGAGGTGGCGTGACGCTCAAAAGCCAAGCGGGCATCGGTCTCGCTCATCCCGCGGCCGTCGTCAATCACCTGAATGCAGGTTCGCCCGGCATCGACGACCAGCACGTTGATTGTGTGGGCACCGGCATCCACGGCGTTCTCTACCAACTCCTTAATGACCGAGGCCGGGCGTTGAATCACCTCGCCTGCGGCTATCTGGTTGGCCACGCTGTCGGGCAATAGCTGTATGACGTCACTCATTGTTCGTTCTCCTTTCCTTTTTCCTTATCGTTTTCCTCTTTCGGCGGCAGTCCCAGCTGGTGACGGATGCGCGCCTCGAGTGCTGCCAAGCGGTCGCGACGCTCGTCGGCATAGATTAGCACGTGCTGATAGCGGCGGGGCTTAGCCGTAGCAAACAACTTCATCGGCGACCCTCCCCTCGCCCACCGAGCCGCTGCGGGGGCGCCGTGCGGCGCGTCTGCTCCTGCAACTGCTGGTCGGCACGCTTCGGCCGCCAGTTGAAGATGTCGTCCTTATTGAGCGGCCGGATGTAGTCGAACCACGCATAGCCGGGCAGGAAATACTTCTGCGGTGGAATCTGCGACATCGGATAGAGCGTGCCAGTGGGCTTCTCCATCCAGATCTTCTTCATCTTGCGGTTCTCCATAAACATCTTCAGCAGCGGCGTCTCGGTGTAGTTGAGACCTATCAGCGTACTGTCGGCATCGTCCTGCGGGTAATAGACCACCAGCACATTGTCCACGGCATCGGCCTCGTAGATTTCTCCCTTCTCGAAGTAAGCCAGCATCTGCTTCGAAGACACCTGATTGAAGTGCACCGTATCGGGCAGTTGCTCCACGGAGAAGGCCTGTCCGACGACGTGGGCACGATGGATGGTGGAGTCTTTCATATAGACGCGTATCTCCTCGCCAAACAGTTGCTGGCGGTTGTTCCACACGATGGGGTCGCGATACATCGTCATACAGGAGTCCTGAGAATTGTAGACCAGCGAGTTGCAGACAGCCTGCACATCGACACGGTACGCACGTACCTTATTATACGCGTGTATCTTGCGGTAGACGGAGTCGGTATTGATGTTGAATGTATAAATCTTAAACGTGTCGGCGTGCATATAGAGCGAGTCGGTCTGCGAGTAGTCGATAGCCACGGCACGGTCGGTGGCCATTGCATAGCCGGTGTCTTCATTGTACTCGCAGTAGTCGCCCGTCATCTTGTTCTTGTTCACCGAGTCAACGTACACCACGTTCCAATAGGCGTGGCTGGTGCCGTTCTTGCTGTCGTAGTAGACGCTGTCGCCCACAAGTCGCCGTCCCTTATCGGTCATCACCGAGCGACCGAAGAGCTCGGCCTGCTCGGTATTCGTGTTGTAGTAGCCGTCTTCGCTGTAAATATGGCTGGAGCCCGACGTGATGTCCGACGGGCCGATGATGTGGGCCCGCGAGGTGTTGGTGTCGTAATAGAGCGAGTCGGTGGTCAGGAAGAACTTCTTGTTGCGCAGCCTCACGTCATAATAGAACATTGCCTGCTTCGTGTCGGTGTGGTACTCGCCCCAGTCCGAGGTGAGCGTGCTGCCGTTGTCCACGAGCTTGCCGCCCTCGAAGAAGTAGCCCAGATTATACATCCGGTCGTAGTCGAGGCTGTCGGTATAGAGAGTCGACTTGCGGTGTTTGAGTATCACGTTGTGGCGAGCCTGTGCCAGCTGGTCGTTGCCGTCGTAGTAGGCATAGTCGCTGAAGAGCGACAGCGTGTCGCCCTGATACATCTTCACGTGGCCGAACGCCTCAAACGAGTTGGACTGCTCATAGAAGTAGGCACTGTCGCAATAGAGACGCGCGCCGCTATGGGTGAAGTGCACCTTTCCGCTGAGCACCGTGGCATCGCGGTTCTTGAACTGGTCGTAGTGCATCACGTCGGCGTGTACCAGATAGATGCGCTTGTCTTCCACCCGCGCCGTCTTGCGCGGGCGTTTCTTCACGGGCTGCTTAGACTGAACAATGCATAGGCCAAACAGGCATAGAATCATTACTATCCAGATTCTATGCCCGTAGCGTAAGCGTTGTGCAACGGTCTTCAGCAGTGTCATCTGATCCAGCCCTGATATTCAAACTTGCAACTACGATAGCGGTCATTGATGCGGACATAGGTGGCGTTGATCTTATTGACCACCCAGTTGTGCAGCACTTCTTGGCGACGCTTGCTGAGCACCACGTCCTTCATCACTTGGAAGTCTTCGGTAATCGTGGCTTTATGTCCCTCTACGCGGCTCTTCAGCTTGGCAATGACGCAGACGGTCTTGCCCCGCTCGTTGATCATCTGGAACGGAGCCGAGATCTGGCCCACCTTCAGCGTGTCTACCACTTTGGCTATCTCCGTCGGCAGGTCTTTCAGCTGGAACTTCGACGTGCGCCCCGTCTCCGAGGTGTTGGCCATCAGTCCGTTATTGTTGCGTGTATCCTTATCGTCGGAAAGCAGCGAAGCGCCCTGTTCGAAGGTGAACTTGCCGGCACGGATGTCAGTTGCGATAGAGTCCAGACGGCCGATAGAGCGGTTGATGGCATCCTCGCTCACCACGGGCTTGCGCAGGATGTGGCGCACCTTAATCTTGTCGCCGCGCTTGTCGACCAGCTGAATGATGTGGAAGCCGAACTCCGACTCCACAATCTTCGATATCTTCTTCGGGTCGGTCAGGCCGAAAGCCACGTTGGCAAAAGCCGGATCGAGCATACCGCGACCCGTATAGTCCAGCTCACCGCCACGGCGAGCCGTGCCCGGGTCTTCGGAGTAGAGGCGCGCCAGCGTCTGGAACGTCGACTCACCCCGCGTCACGCGGTCGGTATAGTTGCGCAGCTCGTTCTTCACACGGTCAATCTCCGACTGCTCCACGCGCGGTGTCTGGGCGATAATCTGCACCTCCACCTCGGTGGGTACGAACGGGATGCTGTCTTGCGGCAGGTCTTTGAAGTAGCGGCGCACCTCGGCCGGCGTCACACTGATTTCGCCCACCAGCTTCTGCTTCATACCCTGAATCAGCTGGCGGTCGCGATACGTGTCGTGCAACTCGGCACGTATCTGGCTGATGCTCATCTTGCGATACTCCTCCAGCTTCTCGCGCGAGCCGATGACCGATATCATATATTCTATCTGCTGCTCTATGCCGCTGGCAATCTCTGACTCCGTCACCTCGATACTGTCGATGGCTGCCTGATGCAGGAACAGCTTGTCTACTGCCAGCTGTTCGGGAATAGCACAGTCGGGGTCGCCCGACCAGCGCACGCCTTCCTGCTCGGCCTGCAAGCGCATAGCCTCCACCTCGGAGCGCAGGATGGCCTCGTCACCCACGACCCAGATGACCTCGTCAATGATATTCTGGGCGCCGTTCACTTCCTGAGCCGACACCGGCACGACCGCCAGCGGGGCCATCAGGGCAGCCAGTGCCCATCTGATGATGTGTTGCTTCTTCATTCTCTACTTCGTCTTACTGATGCTTGTTTACCGTTTTCAATACCGCGGGATCCACCGTCACCGTGTAGCGTCGACGCAGGTCGGCCACCCACTGGCGTTCCAGCTCTTCCTGCCAGTCGGCCGTTACCAGTCCCTTCACGTCGGTATAGTCCTCTGGGCCTTTCTTCAGCACCTTTCCGAAGGTGGCATCGATGGGGAATCCCTCAACGGGAGTGACCGTCGTGTCGACCTTAAACACCTGCTTGTCAATCAGCGCGTTGTCGCCCTGCTTAAAGAGCCCTTTCTCCACGCGGATGCGGATGCTGTCTCTGTTGAACGTGTTGCGCAGTGCCTCGTTCCAGTCAGCATACTTCAGCCCCTTCACGCAGCGCTTCACGGCGGCCACATCGGCGGCATCTTTCACGTGATAGGCAATGCCTTTGAAGCGGGGTTCGGTCCACGCATACTTCTTCTTATGCTTTTTATAATAGGTGGCCAGTGCCTGCTCGTCGCGGGCAGCGGGCTCCCACACGGTGCGGTTGGTCATCTCGTAGACCAACAGGCCGTCGTGATATTCGCGTATCAGATAGCGCAGCTCGGGGTCAGCGGCGGCCATCGAGTCGGCCCGTGCAGCCAGAATACTGCCGCGCGTCAGCTGTCCACCCGACTGGCTGACCAGCGTGTCGAGCTTGGCATTGACGAGATGGTCGCGCACATTGCGCCGCTCCAGCATCTTAATCAACGGTGCCTTCAATGAGTCGAAGGGAGCCAGCTGCCGACGTTCCTTCATCAGGATAATGTGATAGCCGGCTGCCGAGAGCACCGGTTTGCTCATCTCGCCTGCCTGCAACGCATAGGCGGCATCCTCAAACTCCTGCAGGGTCTGGTTGGGCTCTATCCACGGCAGCAGTCCGCCGTAGGGGGCCGAGCCGGGGTCCTGCGAGAAGCGGGTGGCCATCTGTCCAAAGTCAGCTCCACCCAGCAGTGCTTGATAGATGGAGTCGATACGCACCCGCGTCGCCTCGCGCTCAGCATCCGTGGCTTTCTGATAGACACGCAGCAGGATGTGAGCCGGGTGAATCAGTCCGCGGTCGCCGATGTTGGCTGCGCGCTGGTCGTAGAAGCGGCGAGCCTCAGCCTCAACGTCGGCATCGGTGACAAACGTGGGGCGCACCTGCTGGTCACGATACTGGGCAAACTCTGCCTGAAAGGAGCTCAGCGTGTCGAGCCGCGCATCGAGGGCGGCCTGCACTTTCAGCTTGTAGTTGACAAACAGCTCCACGTACTCGTCTACCGTCTTACGGTCAATCACGCCGTCGGCATTGTTCTTGTTGTACGAATACTCAAACTCCGAACGCGTCACCGACTGGCCGGCAACGGTCATCAGCACGGGGTCAGCCTGCTGTGCGACGGCAGCGGCCGGCGACAGTTGGCAGGCAACGAGCAGCAGGGCTGCCTTTATGATGCTTTGGGGTTTCATCTTCATTCTCATTGGGGTTGTTTCCTGCGGCCCCGCCGCACAGCGGAGACCGCACAGGGGTTTTACTCTGGACGCGAATAGTTAGGAGCCTCACTGGTGATGGTGATGTCGTGCGGATGGCTCTCGTTGACACCGGCATTGGTGATGCGCGTGAACTTGGCCTCGTGCAGGCGCTCTATCGTGGGCGCACCGCAGTAGCCCATACCCGAGCGCAGTCCGCCCGTCAGCTGGTAGATGACCTCCTGCACCGTACCTTTGTAAGGCACACGACCGGCAATGCCCTCGGGCACCAGCTTCTTCACGTCTTTCGTGTCGGCTTGGAAATAGCGGTCTTTCGAGCCGTGTTCCATTGCCTCGAGCGAGCCCATTCCGCGATAGCTCTTGAACTTACGGCCATTATAGATAATGGTGTCGCCCGGGCTCTCCTCTGTACCGGCCACAAGCGAGCCAATCATCACCGACGAGCCACCGGCTGCCAGTGCCTTCACGATGTCGCCCGAATAGCGCAGACCGCCGTCGGCAATCAGCGGCACGTTGGTGCCCTGCAGGGCCTGATAGACGTCGTAGACCGCCGACAGCTGCGGCACGCCCACACCGGCCACCACACGCGTGGTGCAGATGGAGCCCGGTCCGATGCCCACCTTCACGGCGTCGGCACCATTGTCTACGAGCATCCGTGCGGCGGCACCCGTGGCGATATTGCCCACCACGATGTCAATCTGCGGGAACGAAGCCTTTGCCTCGCGCAGTTTCTCTACCACGCCGCGCGAATGGCCGTGGGCCGTATCGATGACGATGGCATCGGCACCGGCGTTGACCAGTGCCTGCATACGCTCCAGCGTGTCCACCGTTACGCCTACGCCGGCAGCCACCCTGAGGCGGCCTTTCTCGTCCTTGCAGGCCATCGGCTTGTCTTTCGCCTTCGTAATGTCCTTATAGGTAATCAGTCCCACCAGTCGGTTGTCCTTATCGACCACGGGCAGTTTCTCTATCTTGTTCTCTTGCAGAATCTGCGCAGCCGCCGTCAGGTCGGTCTGCTGATGCGTAGTCACCAGATGGTCTTTCGACATCACGTCATCAATCTGGCGGTCCAGACGGCGCTCGAAACGCAGGTCGCGATTGGTCACGATGCCCACCAGCCGGTTGTCCTCGTCGACTACGGGAATGCCGCCGATGTGATATTCGGCCATCATCTCCAGCGCATCGGCCACGGTACGGCCACGACGGATGGTCACAGGGTCGTAAATCATACCGTTCTCGGCTCGCTTCACGATGGCCACCTCGCGCGCCTGATTCTCAATCGACATATTCTTGTGAATCACTCCGATGCCGCCCTCACGCGCAATGGCTATGGCCATCTGGCTCTCGGTCACGGTGTCCATCGCCGCCGTCACAAACGGCACGTTCAGTTCGATGTGGCGCGAGAAGCGCGTTTTCAACTCAACCGTCTTCGGCAACACCTCAGAATAAGCGGGAATCAGCAGGACGTCGTCAAAAGTAAGGCCGTCCATTACAATCTTGTCTGCAATAAATGATGACATAAAAAAGCTCCTTTAAATTTTATTGCGTGCAAATTTAGGCATTTTTTCCGACATAGCGCATACGTTACAGCCTTTTTCTGCGATTATTAACACGATTTAATGCACCGCAAGCCGTACGCTGCCACGAGCCCCCGCACGGCCAGAAGAGCAGGCCCTTTCGCCGTTCCCTCCTTTCTTCGGAGCCTTTGAAGCGATGCTCCGCAGGCCGCGAAGCGTCGCTCCCGAGGCTCCGGAGTCTTGCTCCCAAGCCCACGGAGCAATACTCCCGAGGCCGCAGAAAGCCATCAAGCCCCCATCAACGCCTTCTCAATGCGCCAACTTCCGGGCATCAAGAGCCTAATAATGGGAGGTGGGCAGGAACGGGCTCCTTTAATGCTCATAGGCATAGCGAATGGCCAGCCCCACTGCCTTACCCAGCAACGGGGGGGACTGCATTGCCTAATGGTCACGCTCTTGGCTGTAAGCAACAATGTATGCCCTGCTCGTTCAATGATTTCCTTTGCCAATTTCTGCGTACTTCCAAATGGCATTGCCTAAGAAATAAAGCAATTCTGCCGATGATAGGCCAAATAGTCTTGGTGTTCCGGCTCCATTTTGCGCAGTCTCAAATCGAGACGAATGTCCAATGCCTTTCGGTCGAATTCTTCTAAGAACGGAGAGACGACAATCTTTCCATTGCGGTCGAACGAGATATATCCACGGTCGAACAGCTTGTCGTAATTGGGCAGCAGCAACAATCCGTTATACACATCCAGCCGTTCACTGTTCGTGCTGTTACGCCAAGGCTTGATGTGTGAAGCCTGCAAGAATGTCACCCCCATTTTGCCGTATATCGCACATCCTTGCCAATAGTCAATGAGCCGAAGCCGGAAGATGCCCTGTCCGACACGGGCACGGATGATGGACTCCTTCTCCGTGACTGTCAACTGGGGAGCCTGTTTGACAGCTTCCACTTCTTTAAGAATAGTGTCTTCCTTAATTTTCAGAAAGTCAGACTGGGCAAAATCCCTGAACTTTCTCAGCATTGCACGGAAGTTGCTGATGTCGCGCTTTGTCTGATACTTGTCACGATGGGGCTGCTTGGCCTTCTCGCTGGTCAGAATGTCCTCTATGTCGTCCGCAGTCAGCGTCTTGTCTATCGAATACGACTGGGACAGGAACTTAAACCACGACATATAGTTAGTACGCGAGTGATTGTTGATATCGCGACTATTGGTCAAGTATTCGTAGAAGTCGGCTTGGTTCTTGGCCTGCAGACTGGGCGTTTCCCCTTCAGCCGTTGCAAGCAGGGACTGCTCGTCAATCAGATTCAACTTGGCTGTGAGTGCATAGACACCCGAGCTAATACGCGTGAAGCGGTCGTCGCGCTGCACGCGCTCTTGGATGGTTTTCTCTGGCGTCCGTCCAGTCACTCCGTTTCTATCCTTATATTTCCATACCTCTTGGTATAGCTGTTTCAGTGTGGCTACATAGCCGTTATGCAGCATCACTTGCTCTATCGCGCCGGAATATGAAAGATTCTCTGGAGTTTCCATTCAAAATGTGTTGTAATCAGTTCGCCATTTCGCTGATGAACTTGATGCGTACGAGGCGGATTTCATCCTCGCTGTAATCCTCGCCCAGCTCATCGAGCGCTGCTTCGAGGTCGTCGGTATCGCTGTCGCTGAAGTAGTCGTAGATGTCGTCCACGTGGTCTTCGTCCATCACCTCATCAAGGAAATAGTCAATGTTGAGTTTGGTGCCGCTGTAAACGATGGCCTCTACCTCGTCGAGCAGCTCCTCGAACTCCAGTCCCTGCGCATTGGCAATGTCGTCGAGTGCCACTTGGCGGTCGATGCTCTGGATAATCTTCACCTTCAGCATCGACTTCTTGGCAACAGTGCGCACACGCAAATCGGCCTGACGCACGATGTCGTTCTCGTCGCAATAGCGCTTGATAAGGTCGACAAATTCTTTAGCATAAGGCTGCTTGATCTTGCCTTCGCCCACACCCTGTATATTCTTCAGCTCCTCGAGCGTGACGGGATAGTCGGTGGCCATCTGCTCGAGCGACACATCCTGAAAAATGACATAGGGCGGACGCTCCATCTGCTTGCTCCACTTCTTACGCAGGTCTTTCAGCATTGCGTTGAGCGTGGGGTCAAGCGCACTGGTACCGCTCATCTGCTCGTGGTCGGCCTCGTAGTCCTCGCTGAACTCCGTATCCTCCACAATCTGGAATGAGACGGGATGCTTGAGGAACTTCTTCCCGGCCGAGGTCAGCTTCAGCAGGCCATAGTTTTCCACGTCTTTCTCCAGATAGCCGGCGATGAGTGCCTGCCGAATGACGGGATTCCATATCTTCTCGTCCTCATCCTCGCCAGCACCGAATGCGTCCAGTTCCTGATGATGATGGGCCAAAATCTCTTCCGTCTCGCGCCCGGTAATAAAGTCGACCACGTAGTCGGAGCGGAAGTTCTCCTTAACAGCGCTGATGGCATTCAGCGCAATGACCAGCAAGTCCTGCGCCTCCACCTTTGTCTTCGGGTGCAGGCAATTGTCGCAGCTGTGGCAGTTGTCCTTCTCGTACTGCTCGCCAAAGTAGTGGAGCAGCATCTTGCGCCGGCAGATGGACGTCTCGGCGTAGGCGGCCGTCTCCTGCAGCAGCTGGCGCCCGATGTCCTGCTCTGCCACGGGCTTGCCTTCCATAAACTTATCGAGCTTCTGCAAGTCCTTATAGGAATAGAACGTGACGCAGAGTCCTTCACCGCCATCGCGCCCTGCCCGGCCCGTCTCTTGGTAATAGCCCTCGAGCGACTTCGGGATGTCATAATGAATCACGAAGCGCACATCGGGTTTGTCGATACCCATTCCAAAAGCAATGGTAGCCACGATGACGTCGATTTTCTCCATCAGGAAGTCGTCTTGCGTCTGCGAGCGCAGCGTCGACTCCAGTCCTGCGTGATAGGCTTGCGCCTTAATGTCGTTGGCCCGTAGTATCTCTGCCAGCTCCTCCACCTTCTTGCGCGACAGGCAATAGATGATGCCGCTCTTGCCGGGATGCTGCTTGATGAACTTGATGATGTCCTGATCTACATCCTTCGTCTTAGGCCGCACCTCATAGTAGAGGTTGGGTCGGTTGAACGAGCTCTTGAACTCGTCGGACTCAGTGATGCCGAGGTTCTTCTTGATGTCAGTGCGCACCTTATCCGTGGCCGTGGCCGTGAGGGCAATGATGGGTGCCTTACCTATCTCATTGATAATCGGGCGGATGCGGCGATACTCGGGACGGAAGTCGTGTCCCCACTCCGAGATACAGTGCGCCTCGTCAATGGCATAGAAGGATATCTTGACCGTCTTCAGAAACTCCACGTTGTCCTCTTTCGTCAACGACTCGGGAGCCACGTAAAGCAACTTGGTGCGGCCGTCGCGGATATCAGCCCTGACCTGATCGATGGCCGCCTTGTTGAGCGAGGAGTTCAGATAGTGAGCCGTACCCTCCACCTCGCTCAGGTGGCTGATGACATCCACCTGATTCTTCATCAGCGCGATGAGCGGCGAGATGACAATCGCCGTTCCCTCCATCAGCAGCGAGGGAAGCTGGTAGCACAGCGACTTGCCTCCACCGGTAGGCATCAGCACAAAGGTGTCTTTGCCGTGGAGCACGTTGTTGATAATCGCTTCTTGGTCGCCTTTGAACTTGTCAAAGCCGAAGTGTTTCTTGAGCGCTTCTGTCAGGTTCGGGGTCTTGGCCATATTCTCAGGTTACAGGTTTCAGGATTCTATGTTGTGCAGATGCGACTTGTCGAGCTGTTCCGCCGCATACTCGGCAGTCACCTCGAAGGCCTTGGTCCGCTTGGAGGGCTGTTCAAACATTGCTTCCATCATTATACTCTCCACGATGGAACGCAGGCCGCGCGCGCCCAGCTTGTATTCCACTGCCTTATCCACGATGAGCTTCAGGGCTTCGGGGGCGAACGTGAGTTCAATACCGTCCATCGCAAACAGCTTCTCATACTGCTTCACGATAGAGTTCTTCGGTTCTGTCAGTATCTTCTCCAGCGCGGCGCGATCGAGCGGGTTCAGATAGGTGAGCACCGGCAGGCGGCCTATAATCTCAGGAATGAGGCCGAACGACTTGAGGTCCTGCGGCAGGATATACTGCATCAGGTCGCTCTTGTCTATCTTGCGCACGTTCTGCACCGAGTTGTAGCCCACCACGTGGGTGTTCATCCGCTGGGCTATCTTGCGCTCTATGCCATCGAAGGCACCACCGCAGATAAAGAGGATGTTGCGCGTGTCTACGTGAATATACTCTTGGTCGGGATGCTTGCGTCCGCCCTGTGGCGGCACGTTGACTACCGTTCCCTCCAACAGCTTGAGCAGTCCCTGCTGCACGCCCTCGCCGCTGACGTCGCGCGTGATGCTGGGGTTGTCGCTCTTGCGGGCTATCTTGTCTATCTCGTCAATGAAGACGATGCCCCGCTGGGCTGCCTCCACATCGTAGTCGGCCACTTGCAGCAGGCGCGACAAGATGCTCTCCACGTCCTCGCCCACATAGCCGGCTTCGGTAAACACGGTTGCGTCGACAATGGTGAAGGGCACGTCGAGCAGCTTGGCGATGGTGCGGGCCAGCAGCGTCTTGCCCGTACCCGTGCTTCCTACCATTATGATATTGCTCTTCTCTATCTCCACGCCGCTGTCGTCGGCCGGCTGCTGCAGCCGCTTGTAATGGTTGTACACCGCCACGGAGAGATAGCGCTTGGCCTCATCCTGCCCAATGACGTACTCGTCCAAGTGGGCTTTAATCTGCTTCGGCTTGGGCACCTTCTTCAGCTTGAAAGGCGCGTTCTCGCTCTTTGCATCGGGCGAGAGCCCCTGCGTCTGCACTATCTGGTAGGCCTGAACGGCACAATCCTCGCAGATGTTTCCATTGACACCGGTGATAAGCAGCTTCACCTCTTTCTCATTGCGGCCGCAGAAATTGCACTCTTTCCTCATCCCTGCTTAGCCTTTCTTGACCAGAACGGTGTCTATCATACCATATTCTTTCGCCTCTTCGGCCGTCATCCAGTAGTTACGGTCCGAGTCGTTCCACACTTTGTCGTACGGCGTGTGCGAGTGTTCCGAAATGATGGTATAGAGTTCTTTCTTAAACTTCATTATCTCCTTGGCCTCTATCTCAATGTCCGAAGCCTGTCCCTGTACGCCTCCCAGCGGCTGGTGTATCATTACGCGGCTGTGGGGCAGTGCGGAACGCTTGCCCTCGGTGCCGGCCACCAGCAGCACGGCAGCCATTGAGGCGGCCATTCCGGTGCAGATGGTAGCCACGTCGCTCGAGATAAACTGCATCGTGTCGTAGATGCCCAGTCCTGCCGTGACGCTTCCGCCCGGCGAGTTGAGGTAGATAGAGATGTCCTTTCCCGAGTCTACCGAGTCGAGATAGAGCAGCTGCGCCTGCAGGGTGTTGGCGGTATAGTCGTCAATCTGAGTGCCGAGGAAGATGATGCGGTCCATCATCAGGCGCGAGAAGACGTCCATCTGCGTCACGTTCAGCTGGCGCTCTTCGAGGATATAGGGATTCAGATACTGTGCTTGCGAGCTGACCACTTCGTCGAAGACCAGCCCGTTGATGCCCAAATGCTTGGTGGCATATTTCCTAAAATCGTTCATCATAACTTAATGTTACTTTCAATGTTTCTACGTAAAAAAGTGAGGTTACCAACCTTTTTTACATAATTCGTAGATACAAAATTACGAAAAAAGTTGATAACCTCACCATATTATGAGGTTTTTTTTCTTAAAAATACTTATTTTTCTTGCAACATCTTCTGGAAATCTTCCAGCGAGACGGTTTTCTCGTTCAGCTTCACCACGGTTTTCAGCACCTCGGTCAGCTTCACGTCGACGGCGCGGTCTACCAGCGAGTCCACGTTTTCGCGTTTCTTCAGCATATCGTTGGCATAGCTCTCCAGATACTCCTCGGGCACGTTTGCCATACCATACTGGGCAAACTGTGCACGGGCAGTCTCTTTAGCAACCTGCTTCAAGTCGGCATCCTCTACCTTAATATTATTGGCGGCCACGAGTTGCTCTTTAATCAGGTGCCACTTCAGCTCACGGATGCTGCCCTCGAAGTTGTCTTCCACGAACTTCTCGCCCTTATCCTTATTATTATTAAGCATCACGCGCTTCAGCAGTGCCTCGGGGAACTGCACGTCGCCGGCCTTCTTCTCCAGATGGGCACGCACGTCGAGCAGGAACTTATAGTCGCTGTCCGACTGTAACTGGGTGCTGATGGTCTCGCTGATGCGCTGGCGGAACTCCTTCTCGTCCTTCACGGCACCCTCGCCATAGACCTGATCGAAGAGCTTCTGGTCGACCTCAGCCTTCACAAAGCGCGAAATCTCGGTAATCTGGAACGTAAAGTCACCCGTATGCTCCTTCACGGCATCCTTCTCAATCTTCAGCAGCGACGACACCTCAATGTCGCTCTCGGGATAGGCCTTCGTGGGGTTCCACGTGATGATGTCGCCCAACTTGGCTCCGTCGAAGAGTGCCTTCTGCTCGTCTACCTTAATATATTGGGGCATCAGCACGGCGTCTGCCACGGTGATACCGTCTTCCTTCACGTTGCCCTGCTCGTCCAGTTCGCGCAGGTCGCCCTTCAGCAGGTCGCGCTGCTCGGCATCATAGTTCTCCACCTTATCATAGTGACCCGAGCGCTGCTGGTACATCTCTACCTGCTGGTCTACCAGCTTGTCGTCCACGCTGATGTGGTAATAGTCAATCTTGTCGCGACCCGTCAGCGCAGCCTTAATCTCCGGAGCCACGGCGATGTCGAAGATAAACTCCAGCTGCCCGTCACCCTCGAAGTCCTGCGGTGTCTGCTTGTCGCTGGGCAGCGGTTCGCCCAGCATCTGTATTTTGTTCTCGCGGATATAGCCGTACAGCTGCTCACCCAGCAGCTTGTTCACGGTGTCCACCTTAACCGAAGTGCCAAACTGACGCTTAATCATTCCCATCGGAGCCTGTCCCACACGGAAGCCGGGGATGTTGGCCTTCTTGCGATAGTCCTTCAGTGTCTTGTCCACCTCGGGCTGATAGTCTTCTTTCTCCAACGTGATGGTCAGCAGACCATTGATTTTGTCGGGGTTCTCAAATGAAATCTTCATCTTTCTTCTATTGCTTAATGTTTTGTTGTTATGCGTTTTGAGCCTGCAAAATTACGAAAAATCCAGCGAATAACCTATAATATTAATGTTTTTTTTGTTTTCCGCCCCCGTTGTGCCCGGCCGACACTGGGAATGCGGCATTGCATTCTACTCTTCCTCTGCCTCGCTGGCCATCCGCTCTTCCTCGCGGCGCTGGAAGTCTTTCGGCAGCAGCACGAAGTCGCGCCCCAGATACTTCTCGCGCACCACGGGATTGTCGGCCAGTTCCTGCGGCTTGCCCTGAAAGAGGATGCGCCCTTCGAACAGCAGATAGGCGCGGTCGGTGATGGAGAGGGTCTCCTGCACGTTGTGGTCGGTGATGAGGATGCCGATGTTGCGGTCCTTCAACTTCCACACAATCTGCTGGATGTCGCCCACGGCAATGGGGTCTACACCGGCAAAGGGCTCGTCGAGCATAATGAACTTCGGCTCGATGGCCAGACAGCGCGCTATCTCCGTGCGCCGCCGCTCGCCGCCCGACAGCTGGTCGCCTTTGTTCTTGCGCACCTTCGTCAGGCGGAACTCCCGTATCAGGCTCTCCAGCTTCTCCTGCTGGTAGGCGCGCGGCTTGCCCGTCATCTCCAGCACGCTCAGGATGTTATCCTCCACGCTCATCTTGCGGAACACCGAGTTCTCCTGCGCCAGATAGCCCACGCCTGCCCGGGCACGTTTGTACACGGGATAGGTCGTGATGTCGAGATCGTCCAGATAGATGTGGCCTTCGTTGGGCACGATGAGTCCCGTGGTCATATAGAACGATGTCGTCTTTCCGGCACCGTTCGGCCCCAGCAGTCCCACTATCTCGCCCTGCCGCACGTTGATCGACACGTTGTTGACCACCGTGCGCTTGCCATAGCGCTTCACCAGTCCTTCCGTCCGCAGCACCATCTGGCCCTGCGTCCCGTCCGTATTCTGCTCCATATCTTCAGTATGCCTCTTTACTTGTTTCGGCTGCAAAGATACACATTAATTTCGAACTTCCTGCGCTCTGGAAATGAAAAAACGCCTCCACCCGCCTCCCGTCTCTCCTCTTTCCCGAATTTTCCGAATGTTTTGTTTTGTGTTTTCTCCGTTTATCCGTACCTTTGCACCCATCAATTACATTGACCAGATTAAGAAGTTCGGACCACAATGCTCATACACAAATGGCTGACCACCTTCGGTCGATTCCTGATATTGATGGGGCGCACGTTCTCGCGCCCCGAGCGGATGCGTATGTTCTTTAAGGAGTACGTGAAAGAGATGGCACAGCTGGGCGTGAATTCCATCGGCATCGTGCTGCTCATCTCGTTCTTCATCGGCGCGGTCATCTGCATCCAGATGAAGCTCAACATCCAGAGTCCGTGGATGCCGCGATGGGTGAGCGGATATACCACGCGCGAGATTATGCTGCTCGAGTTCTCCAGTTCGATAATGTGTCTGATTCTGGCAGGAAAGGTGGGCTCGAACATCGCATCGGAAATTGGCACGATGCGCGTCACTCAGCAAATCGACGCGCTCGACATTATGGGCGTCAACTCGGCGTGCTACCTCATACTGCCTAAGATTCTGGGAATGCTCACCATTATGCCGTTCCTCGTCATCTTCTCGTCGGCGACGGGTATTCTCGGAGCCTATGCCACATCGTACATCGGCCACATCCTGCCGCCCGAAGACCTGACGCTGGGCATCCAGCACGCTTTCAACACGTGGTTCGTATGGATGAGCATCATCAAGAGCCTGTTCTTCGCCTTCATTATCTCGGCCGTGCCCTCTTATTTCGGCTACACCGTGGAGGGCGGTTCGGTGAATGTGGGCAAGGCTTCTACCGATGCCGTGGTCAGTTCGTCGGTGCTCATACTGTGCTCAGACGTTTTCCTAACCCAACTGCTTTCGTAACGCTATGATTGAAGTAAAACATCTGTACAAGAGCTTCGAAGACAAAGAGGTGCTGAAAGACATTTGCGCCGTCTTTGAAAATGGAAAGACCAACCTGATTATCGGTCAGAGCGGCAGCGGAAAGACCGTGCTGATGAAGAATCTCGTAGGCCTGCTGGACCCGACGCAGGGCGAAGTGCTCTACGACGGACGCAACTTCGTGGCAATGTCGAAGCAGGAGAAGATTCACCTGCGCCGCGAGATGGGAATGATATTCCAGAGTGCCGCCCTGTTCGACTCGCTGACCGTGCTGGAGAACGTGATGTTCCCGCTGGATATGTTCTCGTCGATGAACCTACGCGAACGCCAGAAACGGGCGAAGGAGTGTCTGGACCGCGTCAACCTGATTGGTGCCGAAGGCAAGTATCCGGGCGAGATCAGCGGCGGAATGCAGAAGCGCGTGGCCATTGCCCGCGCCATCGCCCTCAACCCGCAATACCTTTTCTGCGACGAACCGAACTACGGTCTTGACCCAAAGACGAGCCTCGTCATCGACGAGCTGCTGCACAGCATCACGCAGGAGTTCAACATCACCACCATTATCAACACGCACGATATGAACTCGGTGATGGGCATTGGCGAGAACATCATCTTCATCTACGAGGGCAGGAAGGAGTGGCAGGGCGTGTCGGCCGACATTATGGGGTCGACCAACAAACGACTGACTGACTTCATCTTCGCCTCCGACTTGCTGAAGGAGATGCGCGAGGTGGTCAACGAGCAGCACATCGACATCCATCATCCGTTGCACAGCGACGATTGACGCAGGTCAAAATATCGGGCGCGTCAATGCACAAAAAGGCACCGCATCCATTGCCGGATGCGGTGCCTTTCGTATCTTTGCATCCCCATTCAGGCCAGACACGCCTTCTTGCGGCGGCCGACGGGAAAGAGACACACAAGTTTTTAGGATTAACAACAAAAAAGAAGAAAGGAAAAGAAAGATGAAAAGACTTATTAGCAGATGGCTGAGCAGCCAGTCGTACTACGAATACTGCATCAACGTAGCCAGAATGTACAACTTGAAAACGGCATAAGAAACGGATTGATTCGCTAAGAAATCAATCCGTTTTTCTTTTCTCCTCCCCCTCCCTTTCAGCGCATCAGCCATCGCCCGTCGCGCTCGACCATCGGCACGCACACCTCTTCCGAGGTGCTGTCGCCAAAGCAGAGCACGAGGAAGGCATTCATCACGCCCAGTGCAGAGTCGCGCCGGGCCGTGGCCACGCGCACCTCGCGGATGCCGCGATGCGCTGCCTGCTGCTGCGCCCGGAACTGCTTGGCGCCCACGAGCAGCTGCTCGCGATAGGCCTCGGGCAGCGAGTCGGCACCGCTGACACCGCTCAGATAGTCGGCATAGCGGCCGTCGGCCAGATGGCCGTAGTAGGTGCGGGCTGCCTCGGCTGCCTGTTCCTCGGCCGTAGGAGCGGCAGTGCACTGCACGCCCAGCCACGCCACGCCGGCCACCACGAGTGCGGCCAGTGCCTGTCTGCCATATCTGTCGTGTCGGTTCTTCACGCTCGTCGGTTATTTCTGACGCACAAACACATTGATTGGGGTGCCCGTGAGGGTCCAGTTCTCGCGCAACTTGTTCTCGAGGAAACGCTTGTAGGGCTCTTTCACATACTGCGGCAGATTGGCATAGAACACGAACGAGGGTATCTGAGTGCCGGGAATCTGCGCCACGTACTTAATCTTGATATACTTACCCTTAATCGAGGGGGGCGGCGTCTGCTCAATGATGGGCAGCATCACCTCGTTGAGCTTCGACGTGCCAATCTTGGCCGTGCGGTTCAGATACACCTGCTTGGCCGTCTCCAGCACTTTGAAGATGCGCTGCTTAGTAAGCGCGGAGGCAAAGATAATGGGGAAGTCGACAAACGGAGCCATACGCTGGCGGATGGCATTCTCGAACGTCTTGATGACAACCGGCGACTTGTCTTCCACCAAGTCCCACTTGTTGACCACCACCACCAAGCTCTTGTTGTTCTTCTGGATGAGCTGGAAGATGTTCATATCCTGCGCCTCAATGCCGCGCGTGGCATCAATCATCAGGATGCACACGTCGGAGTTCTCGATGGCACGGATGCTGCGCATCACGCTGTAGAACTCCAAGTCCTCGGTCACCTTATTCTTGCGGCGTATGCCGGCAGTGTCTACCAGATAGAAGTCGAAGCCAAACTTGTCGTACTTCGTGTAGATGCTGTCGCGCGTCGTGCCGGCAATCTCGGTCACGATGTTGCGGTCTTCGCCGATAAAGGCGTTGATGATGCTGCTCTTGCCGGCGTTGGGGCGCCCCACCACGGCAAAGCGCGGCGTACCGTCTTCCACGTCGTCAGCCTCGTCGGTCTTCAGCTTCGACACCACGTAGTCCAGCAGGTCGCCCGTGCCGCTGCCGGTGGCGGCACTGATGCAGAAGGGCTCGCCCAGTCCCAGCTGGTAGAACTCGTACTGGTCGTAGAGGTCTTTTCCGTCGTCGGCCTTATTGGCCACGAGCACCACGGGCAGCTTCGAGCGGCGCAGAATCTGCGCCACGTCGGCATCCCAGTCGGTCATTCCATTCTTGATGTCCACCAAGAAGAGCACGAGGTCGGCCTCCTCGGTGGCCACGATGACCTGCTTGCGGATTTCCTCTTCGAAGACATCGTCCGAGTTGACCACCCATCCGCCCGTATCGACCACGGAGAACTCGCGGCCGTTCCACTCGCACTTGCCGTACTGGCGGTCGCGCGTGGTGCCGGCTTCGTCGCTCACGATGGCGCGGCGGCTGTTGGTCAGCCTATTGAATAAGGTGGACTTGCCCACGTTGGGACGGCCCACGATTGCTACTAAGTTTGCCATAAGCGTCTGATATTTGGGTGCAAAGGTACAAAATAATTATGAATTACGAGGTTACGCCCACCGTTTTTTGCACGGCCGAGGGGGAGGCGTACCGCCTGCGGAGAGGGGGACGCTGGGGGAACTAATCGGGGTTGTAGCCGAAGGCGTCGAGCTCGTGCTGGCTGGAGCGCCAGTCCTTGTCTACCTTGACGAAGGTCTCCAGATAGATGGGCTTGCCGAAGAACTTCTCCAGCGTCTTACGGCTCTCGGTAGACACCTTCTTCAGCGCGATGCCCTGATGGCCGATGATGATGCCCTTCTGCGAGTCGCGCTCCACGTAGATGACGGCGTTGATGTGGATGTTCTTGTCAGTCTCCTTAAAGCGCTCCACGCGCACCTCCACTGAGTAGGGTATCTCTTTGTCGTAGTAGAGCAGTATCTTCTCGCGGATAATCTCGCTGACGAAGAAGCGCGCCGGTTTGTCGGTCAGCTGGTCTTTGTCGAAGTAGGGCGGCGAGTCGGGCAGCAGTTCACCGATGCGCTTGAGCAGCAGGTCGGTGCCAAACTTGTTCTTGGCCGAGATGGGCAGTATCTCGGCGTTGGGCAGCAGCGCGTGCCAGCGCTCCACGATGGAGGCGAGCACCTCCCCCTGTCCCTTCGAAGAAGGGGTGTGCTGGCGGGCGTCCCCCTGCTCCTCCCCTTTGGGGAGGCTGGAAGGGGTCAGGTCAATCTTATTGATTAGCAAGATGACGGGGATGGTCATTCGCTGCACCTTCGACAGGAAGTCCATATTCTTCTCGGGGTTCTCCACCACGTCGGTCACGTAGAGCAGCACGTCGGCATCCTGCAGGGCCGACTCTGAGAAGGCCAGCATCGACTCTTGCAGCTTGTAGTTGGGCTTCAGCACACCCGGGGTGTCACTGAAGACTATCTGCATATCGTCCGTATTGACGATGCCCATAATGCGGTGGCGCGTGGTCTGCGCCTTAAAGGTGGCTATCGAGATGCGCTCGCCCACCAACTGGTTCATCAGCGTAGACTTACCCACGTTGGGATTGCCCACTATGTTTACGAATCCTGCCTTATGCATATTAAAGGAGTTAAGGGAGTTAAGGGAATTAGAGGAGCTAAGGGTGTTTGAGGGTGTTAAGGGAGTTCCAAGAATTAAGGGAGTCAGAGGAGCTTCAAGAGTTAAAGGAGTTAAGGGAGTTTTAATGACAATGATGCCGCTTGGCCATTGTCTGGGAGAAGCGGGGCCACAAGACTACTGTCTTTGAGCTCCCTTAACTCCCTTTAACTCCCTTAACTCCCCGAAAAGTCTTATTTGCCATCGTACGCCCACTTGTAGTAGCTTGCGCCGTGGACGAATCCGGCTCCAAAGGCGGTGAGAATCATATTGTCGCCCTTCCGCAGCTTGGACTCGTTGTCCCAGAGTGCCAGCGGAATGGTGGCGGCCGACGTGTTGCCGTAGTGTTCGATGTTGACCATCACTTGCTCCATCGGCAGCTCCAGCCGTTTGGCCACTGCCTCGATGATGCGCATATTGGCCTGATGGGGCACCACCCACTGGATGTTGTCTTTCGTCAGCCCGTTGCGCTCGGCTATGAGCGCACAGTCCTCGCTCATATTGGTCACGGCATAGCGGAACACGGTGCGACCCTCCTGATAGAGGTAGTGCAGGCGGTGGTCCACGGTGAAGTGACTGGGAGGACATACCGAGCCGCCGGCCTTCAGGTGGAGGAACGGGAGTCCCTTACCGTCGGCGCGGAAGTAGCTGTCTATCACGCCGATGTTCTGCTCTTCTGTGGCTTCTACCAGCACGGCGGCGGCACCGTCGCCAAAGAGGGCGCAGGTCTGCCGGTCCTTATAGTCCACCACGCTCGACATCTTGTCGGCACCGATGACGATAATCTTCTTGTAACGTCCGCTCTGAATCATTGCGCCGGCAACGTCGAGCGAATAGAGGAAACCGCAGCAGGCACCCCAGAAGTCGAATGCAAAGGCATTCTTCAGTCCCAGCTTGCCCAGCACGATACTGGCCGTGGAGGGAAACTTATAATCAGCCGTCGAAGTGGTTACGATGAGTGCATCGATGGTATCGGGGTCTACGCCAGTCTTCTGCAGCAGCTGCTTGGCGGCCTTACGGGCCATATAGCTGGTGCCCAGACCTTCCTCGGTCAGGATGCGGCGCTCCTTGATACCTACACGCGTCGTTATCCACTCGTCACTGGTGTCCACCATCCGCGACAACTCCTCGTTGTTGAGCACGTAGTCGGGCACGTAGCCACCAATGCCGGTGATGATCGCATTGATCTTCTCCATCAGCCTTTATTCAGCAGCCTCTTCCATTACGATGGCAATCTTACCGCGATAGTAACCGCAGGTAGGACATACCGTGTGATATACGTGATAAGCGCCACAGTTGGGGCATACTGCCAGTGTGGGTGCTACTGCCTTGTCGTGCGTACGGCGCTTGGCTGTACGAGTGTTCGATTGTCTTCTTTTAGGATGTGCCATAATTCTATAAATGTTTTTTTACTTTTTAATTCTCGACTAAGTTTCTCAGTGCCTCCCAACGCGGATCGGTCTCTGCCTCGTCGCTGCTTCGGACAGCGCCGGAGTGCTCGCTCAGCAACTCCGTCATCGCAGCGTTGCACTCCCCAGGTGCGTGCACGTGCTTGATGGGCAGCGCCAAGACAATCATCTCGTAAACCAGCCACGAAACGTCCAGCGTACCGTCGGTCTCGTCGACTGTAATCAGATTGTCATCTTCCGCATATTCGGCGCCGAATTTCACAACGAGCGTACTGTCGGCCTCGACGGCCTGCGTCAGGTCGTCCAGACAGCGGTCGCACTGGACCACGACGTCGCCACCAAGCTGGAAACGCAAATCGAAATAGCGCTCCGTGGTACGGTGGATATGCAACTCCACGTCTACCCTGCCCCGATGAATATCGCCGGCCTCGACGGCTGCGAAGAAATCATCCGTGAGCGTGAAATGCAGCTGCGCGTCGTCAGCCGACATCCCTTTCAAGTCTATCCTCAATGCATCCACTTCGCTCATTGGCGTGCTCATTTGGGGTGCAAAGTTACGAATATTTTTCCATTCCACCCAAAAATATCCTTCTTTTTTGACGCTTCGCGCAATTTTACGAGGCCGTCAACCCGCACGTTTGCACACACTTAGCCCCGCGTGTGCAGTTTTCTCATCCCCTCAGACGTCCATCGCCATTCCTTCAGGTGCCTATCGCCATCGCCTGCTCCAGCACTCCGCTCAGCAGATTCTCGCGAGAATTTTCTGAATTCTCGCGAAAATTCCCAAAATTCTCGCGAGAATTCCGTCTCACGGTGCACGGACGACAGGCAGAACTGAGCTGTTTTTCAGCGTTCTGAGAGAAAAAACTGTCCCTCCGTTTGCATATCTCGTTTTTTCTCTTTATTTTTGCATCGTCCGCAGGGTTGGAGCCCGCCAGCGTGAAGACGCTGTTAATAATAAGGTTCCTGCGCGCGGATACATATTTAATAAGAAAGCGTTTATCTGGCGCTTTGTTCTTGGCGTACCGAATCTCGCAAATTCAGCCATTGTCAAGAATGAGGTAGCGGTAGATGCCTGTTGCGGATATGCAGTGAGCGTTGCCACCCCGCTTGTGCGCGGACGGCAGCGGTATATGTATTCGGCGTGGCCTCTGCGTTGCTCGTTCTATGGTGATGGGTAACGTGAGAGCCGCGGTGGGCAGGACGAGTGGCGAGAAACAGTTGCCCCGCTTTTTTGTTGGTATGTCAACGTATCTTTCAACTTGAAAAGGTCTTCGCCACGGGGCAGCTGCGAGACGAAGAAGTGAAACAATGAAAAAACTGATTTTTGCACTTGCCCTGCTGTGCAGTTGTGCTGCTGTACAGGCCAAGCGCGTGGGAGTGTACTGCTTTCTGGACAACATAGAGAACCATCTCTATGAGGACGACAACGTGAAGGTGGTCATTGCAGTGGGAGGGGCGGTGCCGTTCCAGCTGGCTATCTACAACAAGACCGACAACGTGGTCTATGTGGACAAAGAGAACTCGTTCGTCTATACCAACGGTATTCCGCAGAACCTCTTCGGCAACACGTCGCAGACCACGGGGTCGATGTCGGGAAGCGGAGCCTCGCTCAACCTCGGCGGCGTAGCCAACGCACTGGGCATCGGCGGAGCGGCCGGCTCTATTCTGGGCGGCGTGACGGTGGGCGGCAACTCGGGACAAGTGAATACCACCACCGTCTACGAGAAGCGCATCCTCACCCTCGCCCCCAAGTCGGGTGCCATCTTGTATACGTGGGAGCACACCGTTGAGCTCGAAACTATGATGGGAGTCTCTTCGATTCCCGGATACGCGGGGAAATTTATTGACCAACGGACAGGAGAGAAAATAAAGATGCAGAAAGGAATGGTACGCAACTATCAGCGCGAGACCAGCCCGCTGCAGTTGAAGGGCATCGTTAAGTATGCATTGGAGGAAGCATTCGCCGCCCCAACCCAAGTAACCGTCGACAATTTCCTCAGCGACATCGTCATCGATAGTTACAAAGGTATCAAGAACCCCAATGAATACCTACCCTATTGCATCCCCTACAAAGACAAGCAATGCTATCGTTTTCAGGCAGGAACGCCGTGGGCAGGAACAGCTCCGGGACTTCTTACCTTCTGCGCTGGTCCCCCAGCTGCACTCATTGGTACTTTATTGATTCTTCCCAAATAAGCCCCGAATCATTCGAGGACAAGCCCCGTCCGTCCCCGTCATTGTCCGTCCCCGTCCGTCCCCGTCTGTCGCGACTGAGTCGCGACCCTCAAGAAAAAAGCCGCGCGAAGGAATCACCCCTCGCGCGGCTTCAATATTCAAAAAAGACAAGCCGCCTCCCGCTCTCCCGCATTGCATTGCAGCATCACCGCCGCAGGCGGTTTTAACCTCCCTACCCGGAATGCTGATGGCAGCTTTATATTTTCTTCATCTCAATCCGGAACGTCGTCCCCTTCCCCACCTCCGACTGCTTGACGAAGATGCGGCCTTTGTGGTATTCCTCCACGATGCGCTTAGCCAACGACAGGCCGAGACCCCAGCCGCGCTTCTTTGTAGTGAAGCCGGGCGTAAAGACGCTGTTTAAGTCTTTCTTGCGAATGCCCTTACCCGTGTCCTGCACCTCCACCACGACGCAGCCCGGCTCTTCCTTCAGCACCAGCGTGATGGTGCCCGAGCCCTCCATTGCGTCGACGGCGTTCTTGCACAGGTTCTCTATCACCCACTCAAACAGCGAAGCGTTCATATTCACCCGCACGTCGTAGGCCGGGAAGCGGCACTGCATCTGCACCTTCTGCGACGTGCGGCGGTCCATATAGTCTATCACGTGAGCCAGCACCTCGTTCATACTCGAGTCCACGGGCTCGGGCAGCGAACCAATCTTCGAGAAGCGCTCGGCAATACGCTCCAGCCGCTTCACGTCCTTATCCATCTCGGGAATCAGCTCGTCATGCGGATAGTTCTCCTTCAGTATCTCCACCCAAGCCATCAGCGACGAGATGGGCGTGCCCAACTGGTGAGCCGTCTCCTTAGACAGGCCGACCCACACCTTATTCTGCTCTGCCCGCTTCGACGACAGCAGGGCAAAGATAGCCACCACCACGAAGATGAGCACGATGCCCAGCTGCACGTAAGGCCACGCCGACAGCCGCTTCAGCATTATCGACTCGTCGTAGCACACCAGCTGATAGTCGCCCGCACCGGCAGAGTCGCCCAGTTCTATCTTGATATACTTGCCCGACTGTCGCATCTCCTCCCCCAGCCGTGCCACATAAACATCCGAGTCTGCCGGAGTCTTTGCCGCGTCAATCTTGATGTTACGGTAGTCATCCACACGGCCGTCAGCCCCGAGCACGATGACCGGGATAGTATTGTTGCCCTGTATCACGTTGAGCACCAGCGTCAAGTCCGTCGTCTCGTCCGCGTTGTTCAGCGCATTCAGAGCTTGTGCCCACACCTCCATCTTCGTGCGTTCCTCCTCAGAGAGGTCCTTCACGAGGAAGTGCGACACCAGCAGCGACGCCACCGCTATCACCACGGCCGCCACCACCAGCACAATCTTCACCTGTCGAATCCTGTCAGTCCACTGCATACTGATAAAATAACGCAAAATCCCTCCATTTATTATATCCGCCCACCACTCCCCTCATCCTTCCCCATCAGCTTTCCCCACCTGCCGTCCCATCATCCTTCCCCGCCTATCGTCCCATCAGTCGTCTCCATCTGCCTTCTCCGCCTATCGCCCCCGTCTGTCTTCCCCACCTATCGTCCCCATCAGCCTTCCCCGCATTGTCGTCTCGTCTGCCATTCGCGTCTCTCGTTCTTGTCTGTCGCGACTAAGTCGCGACCACAAAGGAAAAGAAATAGAAGAGAAAGAAAAGCAGGAGAAGGGGGGGCTGGGGGTGAAAAGAAAAGCAGAAAAAGAAATAGGAAGCGGGTGATGAGAAAAGAGAAAAGTTAAAAAAGGGGAACTGGGAGTAAAAAGAAAGAAGCGGATGCGAGAGGGAAAGAATAAAAAGAAAAGGAGGAGAGAAAGGAAGAAGAGGAGAGAAAAGAAAAGAAGAGAGAAGAAGGAAAGACAAAAGGGAAAGACGAAAGAAGAAAAAGAAAAGACGAAGGAGAGAAGCAAAGGCAGCGAAGCCCCAATCAAAAAAAGAGTCCGCGCGGAGGAAACCATCCTCCGCGCGGACTGCATCATAA
>JAFUZD010000030.1 GCA_017476785.1 Prevotella sp.
ATATCCACCTATTATAAGAATTTAGGTGGATGGGATGTCACTTTCTTCAAAGGGGACCTAAAGCAATTTGTAATAGAACGTATTGCCGACCGATGCATAGAGGATTTTGAAAAGACAGACAAAAGCATCGATTGGTGGTTGAAACGTGACGAATTTATAGAGTACATAAAGACTCGAAAGAAAGATGTTGTTGACAAAATTGCTATTGAACGCTCTGACATGGAGATGATTCTGTTAGCAAAATTGACGGAGTGGAAAGACTTCTACTGGAAAGGCATTTGGAAGAAAGAACCAGAATGGGACAGAGTGGGCGTAACAACATTGTTTACCTTCTATTGGGACATCACGGTAGAAACCATCAACTTTGCAAAGTTTCTGGTAAAGAAGAAGAAAGACTTGATGGTTGGTGGCGTATTAGCTTCTATCCAACCGAAGGAACTTGAAGCCGCAACTGGTATTAAGCCATGGGTAGGCATCCTTGGTGCACCCGGTATCTTGGATAAGGGTGACACACAGATTATTGACAATCTGCCTCTTGACTACTCTATACTCGACGAGATAGAATACAAGTATCCAATGGCCAATGCTTTCTATGGTTATATGACCCGTGGGTGCATACGCCATTGCGCATTCTGTGCTGTCCCTACGCTTGAAAACAAATATTTCCCCTATATTCCCATGCGAGAACGGGTGGAGAAAGTGCGCGAAGTGTATGGCGACCAGAAAGACCTGCTCCTGATGGACAACAATGTTCTTGCCTCAGAAAACTTAAAGGAGATCATTGATGACATTGTTGCATCTGGGTTTGGAAAAGGTGCTAAGTTTGTGCAGCCGAATATGCTTGAGATTTCTATACGTAATCTTAAAAACGGAGTCAATGACCGAGCATATATCCGCAAGAGTCAGGGGTTGATACAGGAGTTCTATCTGAAGTTGAAGCCCCTAAAGGGTGATGAGTCGTATGAAGTTTATAAAATCATCAGCCACTATCATATCAACAAGCTGTCAACTACTAAGAAAGAGGCCCTGATCGCTGCATACGAAGAGATAAAGCCCATCTATGACAAGCACCAACATCCTGTGCCACGTGCCAGATATGTGGATTTCAATCAAGGCGTTGATGCACGTCTTTTCACAGAAGAAATTGTTGAACAGTTGGCAAGGATTGCAATACGTCCGCTACGCATCGCCTTTGATGACATAAAAACCTTTGACTCTTACAACAAAGCCATCCGAATGAGTGTAGCGGTAGGGCTGAAAGACTTTTCAAACTACCTGCTCTACAACTTCATGGACAAGCCGATTGACCTCTATAAGCGACTACGCATCAATGTGGAATTGTGCGACGAACTGAATGTCAACATCTATTCTTTCCCGATGAAATATCATCCGCTGCGTAAAGGTAAGTGCGATGAAGACGATTCCTCGCATAATCGTGACTATATCGGAAAGCATTGGAACAGGAAGTATATTCGTGCGGTACAGGCTATTCTGAACAGTACGAAAGGCAAGATTGGCAAAGGCATGTCGTTCTTCCTTGAGGCCTTTGGCTCTACCGAAGACGAATACTTCGAACTGCTTGAAATGCCTGAGACGTTCATCCTGTACCGCTTCTTCTTCAAGTGGCTTGACGAGAAAGGGGCTATGGGTACTGAGCATTGGAGGAGGTGCTGGAACCATTGTATGAAGACGCTGGGTGAAGACGAAAAGCAAAGTGTGCTTGACATTATCCATCGAAATGTTTTCTCGCAGGAAGAACTCGACACCGTTGTTTCCGACGATGCACGCGAATTGCTGAACTTCTATACAAACTACAGAAAAGACATCATCACACATGGAACGCAGCTATATAAGTTGAAACAGGAGTATGATGCTCACCCAACGATAGAATTAAGACGTAAAAACAGACAGAGATATGAATGAACAAGAACTACGGGATTTCCTGGTTTCGCACTATCCTATGGAGGACGTGAAGTGTGACTGGAAAGAAATGAAGAACCTGAAGAACTCCTTCAATGGACATGAGGGGGATGACGTGATGTCGTATGTTTCAGGCATCGCGAACATGGAGGGTGGCGTTCTGGTAATCGGCGTCAAGGACAAGACGCTGGAGATTGTAGGAACGGATCTTTCTCAGTTTAATCTCGATACCAATTCTGCCGTCTATAAGATTAAGGAGAACTGCACCAATGTGTCATCGGAGGGGCTGTACATCGACGATTATGTGACGAGTGACACGAACAAGACAGTGTGGGTCATTCATATTCCCAAGCATCTGCCTCGCCGCCCTGTATATGCCCATAAGAAGGCTTGGCAGCGGATAACAGATAACTTGGTGCCACTGACACACGAGCGTGAGGAGGCTATATTGAGCGAAGGGCTGCTGCAACAGGACTGGACGGCACAGATACTGCCCGATGCCACTATTGACGACCTGGACCCTGCTGCCATCCTGAAGGCACGCGAGAAGTACAAGGAGGTGCATCCTGGCAGAGACAATGAGGTGGACGGATGGGATGACATGACTTTCCTGAACAAGGCTCATATCACGATTAAAGGCAAGATTACCATTGCTGCCATCATCATCGTTGGACGCGAGGAATCGGAACATTATTTGCTGCCGAAAGTCTGTAAGGTAAGATGGACGCTGAAGAATGAACGCTCAGAGAGTCTTGATTTCAATGTGTTCTCCATACCTATGATTCTGGCTATTGAGGACATTGGGCATCAGATTCGCAACACATCGTATGAGTTCACTATTAGTGGCAACATTTTCCCTGACAAGCTTTTCCGTTACGATGAGTTTACGCTGAGGGAGCCTCTGAATAATGCCATTGCCCATCAGGACTATGACAAAGGGGCGAGAATCGAAGTGATAGAATACGAGAATGATCATCTAGTGTTCAAAAATCATGGTATTTTCCTGCCAGAGTCTGTTGAGGAAGTGGTCCTGGACGATAGTCCTGAGTCCATTTATCGAAATCCTTTCCTTGTTGAAGCGATGAGAAATGTACACATGGTGGATACGGAGGGTGGCGGCATCAAGAAACTGTACGAGCAACAGAAGAAGCGCATCTTCCCCATGCCGGAGTATCACACCTCGAATGGTATGGTTACAGTGGAGATTGAAGGCAAGGTTATTGACGAACAGTTTGCAAGGATACTGGTCAGTGTGCCAGATTTGTCTATGTCAGATCTGATTCTGCTGGACAAAGTACAGAAGCAAAAGCGGCTTGATGATGAGGAAATCAAGTATCTGAGGAAGAAGAAATACATTGAAGGGCGTAAGAATAATCTGTTCCTGTCGAAGGCACTCACCAAAAATACAGGCAATGTGGGACTGAAATCGACGTATGTCAAGAACAAGAGTTTTGACGATGAGTATTTCCGCAGATTGATAGTGCAGTATATTGAGAAGTTTGGCGCAGCCAGCAGAAGAGAGGCTGATGAACTGCTGATGAACAAACTGTCGGACGTGTTGTCGGCTGAACAGAAGAAGAACAAGATTACCAATCTGCTTTCTTATCTAAGGATTCACAATGTGATAATGGTGAATGAGAATAAGAAATGGGTTCTGGTTAAGTGAGATTTAAACGAAAAATGTAAAATCTAAACGGGGAATACTTGCAAAAGCCCATAAATATAGGGATTTGTTGAATAGTGAGATTTAAACGAAAAATGTAAAGTTTAGATGAAATGGCATTTGAGTACAACTTAGACACGACCATCAAGGAACTGCTCGACTGGGGGCAAATCTCGGTGCGGACATCCAACAGCCTCCATGCTGCCGGTATGGACACGCTGGGTGAGGTGCTCGAACAGATTGAGGCGCCTATGGACTTGATTAACCTGCGCAACTTCGGGCGTAAGTCGTACACGGAGATGGAGCCTATCCTGAACCGGATGATATATCGCCATGCGGAAGCTGCACCTAAGACCGTAGAGGACCGCTTTGCCGCCTTAGGCGAACAGCTGGTGGGGATAATCAGCGAGGCCTATCATGCCGTGACTGACGGCGAGGGAGACGTAAAGGCATATCTGCAAGCGGCCTATCCACAGCCACGCGACTTGCACAATCTGGTAATGGGCGATGTGGAGAACATGCTCGTCGTGGTGGAGGGTTATTCGCGAGAAGAGAATCTGACCATTCGCCATGCGTACAGGCAATTCATAGAGATGGTCATGCACAGTATGGAGGAGGCGCAGCGGGCCGTGAACGACATCTATGCCGAATACAAGCGCAAGGGTATGGAACTTGCCATGAGGATGGAGACGTTCAGCTACGAGCAGGTGGTCTGGTATTTCCTGTCGCCTATAGCCAGCGACTATCTGGAAAGGATTTACCAGGAAAAGAAGGAAACCATGCTGAGCGTGAGAGGCAAGAACTTCGTGAACCGCTTTGTGCCGCATTTCTCCGACCTCATCAAGTATGCCGAGGAGCCGTTGTCAAACTATCGGAACATCTGCCCAGGAAAGAGCATGATGAAGACGCTGACGGAACTGTTTCAGTTTAACCAGAAGTTCAAGCAGGATTTCGACAGGATTACACGACTGGGCGACGATGAGATACGGACAGAATTCCTGAAGCGTGACTATCCGTTCCTGATGAGCCGGCAGCGTCAGTTTGTGTTCGACTTCACCAAGGAGCACGGTCATGCACCGCTGCTCTACCTGCTGCTGCACTATCTACGGCTGTCGGAGAACAGGTCGAACAAGATTTACTGCCTGTATCACGGCATCTTCGACGGCAAGCGGCGTTTGCTGACCGAGATAGCCGATGCTATGGGCCTGACCCGTGAGCGTTGTCGCCAGATAGCCAGTGGGAAGATAGAGGCGCAGGAATCTGAGATTGCAACCAACGACGGCTGGGAGCAGTACCATGAGCTGTTTGAACTACCGTTCATCTATGAAAGAACGGAAGAGTACATCAGATTGAAAGAGGCGGAACACCTGTCAGAGGGGTTTGAAGTTTTTGCCGCTTTGGTAAGCCTGAAGGCTGACTTCAAGGCAGAGGATGTAGAGGAGCATACCGTTCTGGTGAACAGGCATATAGAGGGGTTCAACTTCAGCGACTGCATGGACACGCTGTTCAGCATCGTCAATGCCAAGTATTCGGTGGACACCTACGTTGCCATGGATTCCATCCTCTATGCCGTACCTGAGCCGTTGAAGGCCGACATGAAAGTGCTTGCCAAATATGTTGCCGCTGATATTTACAATGTGAAAGTTACGGAAGACGGACAGCTCTACCTGCCGCAGAACTACATCGACATTGCCGAGGAACTGTACGACATCCTGGCCAAGAAAGGCGAACCGATGCACGTGGAAGAGATATTCAACGAGTTCAAGAGGCATTATCCCGACCATAAATATACGGAGCCGCTGCAGATCAAGTCATCATTGTATAAACACAAGCACATCAGGGCTGTAGGCAAGACATCGCGCTACGCCCTGGACAGTTGGGAGGGCGTGTATTTCGGCAGCATCCGCGACTTGCTTGTTGACCTGCTGAACGAATCGGCTGTTCCTCTGCATATAGACATTCTCTATGATGGTGTCAGCGAATACTATCCGAACACCACCAAGGCGAGTGTGGCGGCTACGATGGAGGACGAGAACCTACAGCGATTTGTGGAGTTTGAGGGCGACTATTTCGGATTGGCATCGAAGCAGTATCCGGCTGAATATGTGGTGGCCACAACGGTGCATCGCTACAGCTTTGAAGAACGCTTCCGGATGTTCAAGGACTTCATTGATACCTACCACCGCTTCCCCAGCTACAACGGCAGCGAGCAGGAGGCCTCTATGATGCGGTGGTACTACAACGTGACGACGGGTGTGCTGTCGATGACCGACGAACAGAAGTCGATGCTCAACGCTACTACCGCCCGTTATGACTCAATGGGCTATCCTCGCACGGCCACAGAAAGTGAGTTCCTCGTAAAGTGCCAGGACGTGAAGGAATACATTCGCAGGAACCACACGCTACCCTCGAACTGCAATGCCCCAGAACTGTACGCATGGCTGCGCCGTTCGCGCGACAACTACGACAGCTACACCGACAAGCGCCGCCAGTATATGACCGACCTGCTGAATGACATCCTGTCGTTTGGGTTTTGTGTTTGAAAAGGAAAGGGCAGAATTATATAGCATCATGCGAAAGAGGCAGGGAACTAACAGTTTTTGTCCCCATTAGTGATATTGTGAAGAAACTCCTAAATAGCGGATATACGTAAGTGAAGAAAGATTTGGTAGTTTCAATTCTATTTTGTACCTTTGCACCCGGCATTGAGTCATAAAACGGCTGGTGGCTCATTGTCGGATGTTCTTCGACAAGCGAAGCGAACAAGTTCGAGCGCATTGGATGCAATTTGTAGCAGAATGTGGAAAGGAGAACGGTTGCCAGTTCGTAACCCTGATTTTTCTCAATCCTCTACATCGCCTTTATATAAAGACATCTTGCGAATTCTTCCATAGTTACGGAAAAACGGAGAAATACAAAACAACTCATTTTTTTTTACTACATTCTTCTTACGTTATTTTATGTTAAATGTGCGGTCGGTTTGCCGGATGGCTGCCGACAACGATGTAATTTTGCAGAAAGAGTTTAACGCAATAAAGACAGAACGACAATGAAGAAAATGATGATGATGGTGCTCGTTGCAGCAACGATGTGCCTCGGTGCCAGCGCTCAGACGCCGGCGAAGAAACAGAAGAAGGCTCCCGCAGCCCACTGCTGTCAGCAGGCTGCACAGCCGAAGGACAGCTGCTGCCAGCAGCGACAGGTGAAGCCGCGGCAGGCCGATGCTGCTACGGGAGCTACGGTGGCTGCCCAGCAGCCCCGCCCGAAGAAGGCGAAGAAGGCTGCCAAGCCCTGCTGTCAGCAGGACAGCGCACGGGCTAAGAAGTAGGCCCGCTGTGCTGGCAGACTGTTGCGCCGCCGGTCTTGGTGACATTAATGAAGAGGGGCATCATTCCACGCTTGGATGATGCCCCTCTTCTTTCTGTGTTTACCTATAAATGAATCAAACCTATTTGATGTGTTTCTTGTTTCCGATGATGTAGAGGCCGCGCTCCAGTCCGTCGAGTGCTTCGGCGGTCGGTGTGCCAGCCGGCAGCGTGCGTACCAGTCGGCCGGCTACGGTGTAGACGCGCGTCGGGGCTGCAAAGACGTCAGCACGGACAGCCTCGATGGCCGTAGTGGCGGTGACATCGCTGACGGTGAACTTATTCTCCTGTGAGGCATCGGCTGCTCCGATGACATAGTATTTGTCGCCGGTGATGCCGGTGATGTCGACGGTCTGGTTGTTGCCGCCGCCTGCGCCTTTGTCAAAGATGATGTTGAACGAGGCCACCGACTCGGGCAGCTCGAACGTCTGGTAGTACCACTGCTTGCCGTCTACGGTCTTCTTGTCCGTAATCTTCTTGCCCGGCCATCCGCCGTTCAGCTCGCCGTTGTCGCTCCAAGCATAGAAGTACATCTGGCTCCATCCGGGATCCTGCACGTGGATGGTGATAGCGCGCGTAGCCTCGGGCACATACTTCGTATAGTGGCGGGTGATGATGCCGCTGACGCTGCCGCCTACGAGCAGACCCACCTTCAGCGTTACGTCGCCGCTGAGCTGGATGGTGCTGCCGCTGCTGACTTTCGTCGACGAGGCCGTGGGCGTGGTGCCATTGGTGGTGTAGACCAGCTGGGCACCGTCAGTGGCCGATACGGCCGTCAGCTTGACGTTGAACGTGCCGTCGTATTCGCCCGAAGGCGTGTCCACCCAAGCCGTCTCCAGCGTGCGCGGCAGATAGTAGGCATAGTGATAGCCGCGCAGCACGTTGACCCACTGGGCCTCGCTGGGCACATACGTGTTCAGGTCGCTGCCCACCACCACCTGCAGGCGGTTCTGGTTGTTGGTCTTGATGAGGTTGGCGTAGTAGTTCTGGTTGCTGCGCATATTGGTGTACGAGCTCTCGTTGGTGATGCCGGCCAGCTTGCGGGCATCGATCATCAGCTTGATTTCGCGCTTGTAGTCCTGCCAGTGCTTCAGGAAGACGCAGGGCGTGCCGGGCATTGCCAGCAGATAGGCATTGGCGGCCAGCGTGTCTTTGCGGATGGGGTCCTGCTGAGCCGTGGCCGAGCGGTACTCCGTGTCGTGGTTCTCAACGAACGTCACGGCATAGCGGCGGTAGTTGCCGCTCTCATAGCTGCTGCTCACCAGCGGCCAGTTGCCGTCGTTCTGCATTCCCAGCTGCTGCCAGTTGCCTTTGCTGATGGCATTGCGTACGGTGTAGCGGAACTGGAAGTCAAAAGCTGCGCTGGTCTTTCCTGCTGCATCGATCCAGTTGCGGATGGTGGGCGTGCCGTCCCAGCACTCGCCCACGGAGAACTCGGGGGCGGCATACTCGTTGTACATCTGGGTGTACTTTCCGGCATAGCCTTTCACCATATCGTAGCGGAAACCGGCGTAGCCCAAGTCGTCGATTAGCATCTTCACGTAGGCTTTCACGTTCTGCTGCACGTTGGTGCTCATATGGTCGAGGTCGCGCATTCCGTCCCAGCCCTCGCCCGTGTCGTTGTTAGGACCCACGGTCTGACCGTTAGCGGCAGCCTCGTCGTTCTTGCAGATGTCCTGATAGGTCAGCTGATAGGTGACGCCCTTATAGGTCTCAGCGGGGAAGTCGGTCCACGTCGACAGGTTCTTGCGGTGGTTGACTACCACGTCGGCAATGGCTTTCAGTCCTTTGCCTTTGAACGTGCTGATCATCGAGCGCAGCTGCGCCTCGGTGCCAAACGAGCTGTTGTAGTGGCCGGGGAACCAGTAGAGCGGGTCGTAGCCCATCGACTGGCTGCCGCAGTCGCCGCTTTGGGGAATCCAGACGAGGTCGAAGAACGCAGCGAGCTCGTCGGCCTGTGCCTCCAGCTTGGTCCAGCGGGTATCGCTGTAAGAGTCCCAGTAGAATCCCTGTAACATCACGCCCTGATACTGCGAGGGCCATCCCTGTGCCAGCATCAGCAGCGGGAACATCATTACAAAAAGTGCAGTTGCTAATCGTTTCATTCTCAATACGTGTTATTGGTTTCTGCTGCGAAGGTACGACATTCTGCCTTAAGTTGTTGTTGCTCAGTGCCTCGCATTGCGCTTTTCGTTGCGCAACCGATTGCATTACCCCAAAGGAAACGGCGGCTCCGCATTCGTGCGGAGCCGCCTTTCGTGTGATGACTTATCTGTAATGCTTTGGCGGGTTTATTCTACCGTAGCATAGATTTTGTCAGAGGTCTTGCGGGTGGGGTAGAGCTTGATGGTAGTACCCACGTTCGAGAGGTTACTGCCATCCTGCGTCAGGTCGGCAATGTCGCCGCCGAGGTTGATGCCCCAGTCGTCGTTAGCCGTGAACTTCCATCCGTTGGCCGTCACACCAGCACCGGTGATGACGTAGCAATAGTTGTCGGCATCCCACGTCAGCTCCTGAGCAGCGTCAGACGGAACCCATCCGTTGAAGTCGCCCACCAGCTTCATCGTGGTGATGCGGGTAGCGTTCAGCGTGTTGTTGACGAGGTCGAGCACTACGTAGTAGAGACCCTCACCAGCCGTAGCCTTGATGTTGCCACCACCGTCGGCGAAGTCGCCCGTGATGCCGCCCGTGAAGGTGCCCGAGTTGATCTCGTTGTCCCACGAGCCAGCCACACGCTGGAACTTGAACTCATTGCCCCATCCGTTCGGGTCAGCGCAGTAGACGTAGCCCGTGTACACACCGTCTAAGTTGAGCGTAGCCAGCTTCTGCTCAGCATTGGCCCAGCCGTCGGTAGCACCGATGAAGTAGACGAAGGGTGCGAAGTCGAGCTTCTCCAGCTTGTAGGTGTAGTTCATCATATTGATGGTCATTCGGTAGATGCCGGCCTCGGCAATGCGACCTGCACCCGGGTCGTTGGCACCCTCGGCCACCGTGATGAGGTTGCCCTCAAGTGCGTCGTCGCCGTCAACGGCAACGCCCACGATGCCCTTCTCGCCCTTAGCCCAGATGTCGTCGGCATTGTAGCCCGTAGCTGAGGCAATCTTCCAATACTGGTCGTTGGCCGTGGTGGTGATGACAATCTGGAACTCAGGATTGTCGTACACGTCGCCGTCGCCGATGTGGGTGAAGGCCTTGGCACTGGCAGCATCCCAGCCCACCATATCGCCTACGAGGTAGTAGCCCGAGTCGATGAACGGAGCCTTCAGCGTGACGGAGATGGTAGAGGCAGCCTTATTGGCCACCGATACACCGTTCACTTCCGTCAGGGCCACGATGTCCATCTGAATCGTGTGGGCTTCAGGGCGCTTGCCATAGAGTGCCTCTACGGCGGCACGCAGCTCTTCAGCCGTTACATAGCCATTGGCGTCGGTCTCCAGTGTCTGAGAGTTCGACTTGTCGTCGTTGTAGAGGGTCACGAGATAGGTGGTAGCCCCCTCGGCAGTAGTCACGAGCGAGGGAACGAACAGCTGCACGTTCTCGGCCGTGAGGTTGGCATAGTCGACGGCAGGTGCCGCACCGACGGTCATCTCTACCGTCTGAGCAGCCTCGGCACCGTTAGCCTGCGGGCTCAACCACTCTTCGTATGTCTCTGAGCAGCTCGCCATCAGCAGAGCGATGCCCAACATTGATAATATCTTTTTCATACTTCTTTTCTTTTTAAGAGATTAAGAAAATTACTGTGCTGTAACGACAACGCGGTTGTTGCCCTCATAGCTGATGTAGAGCTCAATCTTGTAGGTGCCTGCCGACTCGAGCTGCAGGTTGGCACCGCCGTTCTGAGTCAGGTTGTCGAATGCCGTACCGTCGCCGTCAGCACCACCCCAGCTTACAGCCCAGTCGTGGTTCATACGGAACTTCATCTCGCCGGCATTGAGGGTAGCGGTTGCCTCCCAAGCGCCCGTCTCAGTGTTGTAGGTCAGGTCGGTGTCATCATCCCAGTTACCGTTGACGGTACCGATGATAGAAATCGACTCTACGAGCGTCATCTTGTAGGTGTAGGGCTCGGCCGTCATATTAGCGTCAATCTGATAGAAGCCGGCATCTACGCCCGTGAAGTTGCTGCCGCCGTTGTCCTCGAAGGTACCCTCGGTCTCGTTGACAACCGTGCCGAGCTCCCAGTCGCCGTTCCAGTCACCCTCGTTCGGTCGGAACTTGAACTCGCCGTCCATATAGTAGTAACCCTGATAGATTCCGTCGAAGTTCGGGCTGCGCAGCGGGTGAACCGTGGCCCAGCCGCTCTCGTTACCAATCTCATAGATGTACTCGGGATAGGAAGCGGCCTCGGCGAATACGGGAACCACCGTCAGCTTGATTACATTCGAGTAGACCGGCTCGAGGCTGGAGAAGGTAGACTTAACGCGGACATAGACATCCTGCGTGGCAGGCACGTCGTCGTCGGTCTCCCACTTCGAGATTGTCGTGATGGCTGCTGCCAGCTGGTTCTTGTCGAGGTCGGCGCTGCACGAGATGAGCGGATTGGCCAGCTCTACATAGTTGCAGACCGTAGCCCCCGACTCGTCGGCAGCCTCGTCGGCAGCCGATACGGTGTAGTTGCCGTCGAGCGAAATCTGGATGTAATAGTTGGCTGCCACAGGGAATCCGCCGTAGTTAGGCTGCGACCACGTGAGTGGCAGGCTGCTGGTGGTCTCCAAGTCGATGGTCGACGAGGAGTAGGCCGGCGTGTTCAGCACGAACGAGCCTGCTGCGGGCTGAACAATGGTCGGATTATGGTCGCGGTCGTCGGCGCAAGCGGCGAACAGACCGATGCTGCACAGGAGCAGCAATGTTGACTTGATAATATTTTTCATAATCTTTATTGTCTTTAAAAATCAATTACTTCACATATCCGGGATTCTGAACCAGATTGCCATTGCTGGTCAGCTGAGTAGCCGGGATGGCAAAGATGTTCATATACTCCTCGAAGTTGCGGCCTTCTTTCACGCCACCTTTCCACTGCCACTTGTAGTCGCAGTTCATACCGCCGTACTTGCCGAAGCGGATGAGGTCGACGCGGCGGCGACCCTCGAAGTAGAACTCACGGCTCCACTCGTCGAGAATCTCGTCGAGCGTGAAGCTGGTCTTGGTCGCAGCGTGGGCGCGGTCGCGCAGTGCCTTGAGGGCAGCGATACCTTCGCTGGTAGCATTGCCGCCGTTCTTGCGTGCGGTTGCCTCAGCATAGGTCAGGTAAGCCTCGGCCTTGCGGAAGAAGAACCAGTCAGCATCGGTGAACTGCGGGTCGTAGGTGCTGCTGCCATCGCTCTTGTAGCTGATGAACTTGGCTACGCCATAGCCCTCGGTAAACTCCGACACGTTGTCGATGTCGAGCGTATGACCCTCGCCGTAGAACAGAGCGCGGTCGTCACCGGCTGCTGCCGGCATATCATACGACGGAATCTGGGGCGCATCGTTGTTGGGGAAGAACTTAGCCACGAGGTCGGGGCGTGCACGGTTACCGTCCCAGTGCGCCGTCGTGCCGTTGTAGCCGTTCGGGTCGTTGGGGTTGGCGTGCATACTCTCGTTGAAGCACGAGGCAATGAGGAACAGCGAGTTGCCATAGCCCACCGTGGTCTGAGAGTTCTGGAGAATGGGGAAGATGGCCTCATAGGCAGCGTCGGTCTCGCCGTTGTCGCCCATAAAGAGCATCTGATAAGCACTCCACTGGCCATTGGCCGAACCGTTCTCGTTGAGCTTGTAGGTGGTCAGGTCCATCACCTGCTTGGCATACTTGGCAGCCTCGTCCCACTTAGCCTCGCCCGTATAGACCTCTGCATTCAGGTAGAGGCGTGCCAGCAGCATCCAAGCAGCGGCTTGGTCGATGCGGCCATAGCCCGTCTCGTTAGACTTCTTACCTTTCGGTGCGGAGAGCTGCGGCTCGATTTCAAGCAGTTCGTTGACAATCCACTCGAAAGCCTCGGCGCGCGAGATTTGTGAGGGCTTGGTGATGGTGGTAGAGAACGGAATGTTTCCGAAGGCATCCATCAGCAGGTAGTATTCCAGTGCGCGCAGATAGCGTACCTCAGCCGTCATCGTTGCGTCGTGGTCGGCTGCTACTTCCAGATACTGGTTGCAGCAGGAGATACCGCTGGTGATGCTGGCGAAATAGGCGCGGAGCATCGGCTCGGTATCGTCGTAAGTGTTGTAGTTGAACTCGGGGATACCCGTGTCGCCCCACGTACAGATTGCCTCGTCGGTGGTCAGCTCGTTGGAGTTCCACATCTGGCGCACGAGGTTGGTCATACCGTAGTCGTTGTAGCCAGTCACGTCGGGGTTACCATCGCCGGCGCTGTTGATAGAACCGTCGCCCACGCCAGCCATCGCAAACTTGGCATAGCACTTCTCGAACAGACCGTTCACGTCGTATTGAGTCTCCAGCTTGGGGCTGATGGGCGTTACGTCGAGGTCGCCCGTGCAGGATGTCATTCCTCCCATAGCCAGTGCAACCGCAGCAACCGGAATGATATTCTTGATATATACTTTGATTTTCATATTTCGTAATGCTTTAATTGTTGACTTAGAAATTCAGGTTCAGACCAACGATGACCGAGAACGGACGCGGATAGAGGTTGGAGTCGATACCGTTGTAAACCTCCGGGTCGATGCCGTCATACTTGGTGATGGTGAACACGTTCGACGCCGTGGCATAGACGCGGCCGCTCAGGCCGTGCCAGTTGCCGCTCTTGAAGAGGTCTGCGAAAGAGTAGCCCAGCGTGATGTTGTCACACTTGAGGAACGAAGCGTTCTGAACAAAGTAGTCGCTCAGCTTCGACGGCATTTCGTCCGAGCTCCAGCCGAGGGTATTGATGGTACGGTTGTTCAGGAACTGGCTCTGTGCCCACAGGGCGCTCTGAGTGGTCAGACGCTGGCCCTGCTCTACGCTGTTGTACACGTAGTTGCCGATGTTGGCGCGCAGTGAGAAGCCGAAGTCCCAGTTCTTGTACTCCAGACGCGAGGTGAGACCCATCGTGATGGGGGCAGCTGCGCTCTTGTAGAGGTAGCGGTCTTCCTCGGTAATCTGGCCGTCGGCATTGCGGTCTACCACAGCACCCTCGATGGGCTTGCCTGCTTCGTCGTAAGCCTGCTGGTATACGTAGAACGAGTTGGCCGGATAGCCTACCTGATGAGCCAGCACCTGATTGGTCTGGTCGATGTTGTCACCCGTCTTCACCGGCTGGCCGTTTTCCGACACACCCGTCAGGTTCGTAATTCTGTTCTGGTTGTAGGTGAAGTTGTAGCCGATGGTCCAGTACCAGTCTTTCGACTGCAGTGCCTTCCACTCCAGCGATACCTCGACACCCGTGTTGCGCAGGTCGCCAATGTTCTGGTTGCCATTGTCGCTGAATCCTGCCAGTGCAG
Organism: Prevotella sp.; assembly: GCA_017476785.1. Lineage (GTDB taxonomy): Bacteria > Bacteroidota > Bacteroidia > Bacteroidales > Bacteroidaceae > Prevotella. The sequence goes on from JAFUZD010000030.1 coordinate 14,362, forward strand.
CCAGCGGAGCCCAGTTGAGCAGGTCAGTGGTCATACGGTAGTACCAGTCTACGCTACCCGTGAAGCGCTGGTTGAAGAAGCCGAAGTCCAGACCGACGTTGTAGGTCGTGGTGGTCTCCCACTTCAGGTCGTAGTTCACGTCGCTCGGGCGGTAGAGTGTACCGTCGTCCTGTGTGCCCATCAGCGGATACTTGGCCAGCGAGCCTACACCCTTCGAGTATTTGGCAATCCAAGCATAGTTGTCACCTACGTCCTGCTGACCGGTCATACCCCAGCCGAGGCGGAGCTTCAGGTCAGACAGCCAGCTGACGTTGCGCAGGCGGTTCTCGTCCTTCATCTTCCAAGCGAAGGCGAACGAGGGGAACGTAGACCAGTGGTCCTTAAAGCGTGAAGAACCGTCGCGGCGCACCGTTGCCGTCACGTAGTAGCGGTCCATCAGGCTCCAGTTGGCACGGCCGAAGAACGATACGAGGTAGTTCTCGTACTGGTCGATGTCGGGGCTGGTAGAGAATACGTCGCCTGCCGTTGCAGCGGTCGACGGATAATATTGCGTCCACAGGTTGTCATAGCGGAAGTAGAAGTGCTGCCACTCGTAACCACCCATAATGTCGAAGTGGTTCTTGGCTTGGTCGTTGAAGTCGTGATAATACTGTGCATAAGCACTCAGCAGATGGTTGCGCTTCAGGTTCCAGTTGTCCGTCACACCGCCGTAGTAGATAGCACCGGGGTAAGCCTGCGGCTGGTTGCTCTCCAGCGTTCCGGCTGCCACCTCGGCACCCAGCGTGGCGTGGAGGCGCAGGTCCTCGAAGCCGTGAACCTTATAGTCGAGGTCGGCACTGCCGATGAAGGTGTTCACCTTCTCCTGATTGTCTCTCAGCTCGAGCATTGCCAGCGGGTTAGAGGGTGCGTTGCCGAACTTGGTGAAGGGCCAAGCGGCGTCGCCCAGTGCCGAAGCACCGGTAGGCCACTCAAAGTAGCCGCCGAAGTTCTGCAGCGTCTGTGCGAGGCTGTTGCCCAGCAGACCGGTGTGGTAGGGCGACGTGAAGTTGTGCGGATCCTGCGTCGGGTCGAAGCTCACGGCCGTACCCACGGCACCGGCATCAGCCTTGCGTGCCTTCGAAATCATTCCCTTTGCATTCAGGTTGAGCACGAGGTGGTCGTTCAGCAGCGAGGGGTTCAGGTTCAGCGAGGCCGTGTAGCGGTTGTAGCTTGAGGTCTTCAGGATACCCTGCTGTCCGGTGTAGCCCAGCGAAACGCGGTAGGGCAGCACCTTACCGGCCGAACCGGCCACGGTTACGTTGTGGTCGTGGCTGATAGCCGTGCGGTAGATCAGGCTCTGCCAGTCGGTATTGGCCGTGCCGAGGAAGTTCAGTGCCTCTGCGCCAGCGCCCAGCTTGTCGGTCAGCAGTGCGCGATACTGGTCGGCGTTCATCACGTCGAGCGTCTTCTGCTTCATACTGACGGTCACGCTACCGGCATACGATACGGTGGGAGCCTGTCCCTTATGACCTTTCTTGGTGGTGATGATGATGACACCGTTAGAACCGCGGCTACCGTAGATGGCCGTGGCCGATGCGTCCTTCAGCACGTTGAACGACTCGATGTCCTGCGGGTTGATGCTGCCGAGGATGTTCGATTTGTCGCCCACCGAGTTGTTGTCCATCGGCACACCGTCGATGACAATCAGCGGGTCGTTCGAGGCACTCAGTGACGAGCCGCCGCGGATGCGGATCTGAGCGTTGCCGCCCGGCTCACCGCTGTACGACGTTACTGCCACACCGGCCACTTTGCCGCCGAGCATATCCTGTGCGCTGACGACTACACCTTTGTTCTTGCCGTCGGGCTTCAATGCGGTCACCGAACCGGTGAGGTCGCTTTTCTTTACTGCACCATAACCGATGACCACCAAGTCGTTGAGCACCGTGGCATCGTCCTGAAGGACGACGATGATGTTCGGACCGGCTTTCACCGTCTGAGTCTGATAGCCGATGTAGCTGATTTCGAGGTCAGCACCATTCTTAGCTTTCAAGACGAAGTTACCGTCGAAGTCCGTCACGGTAGCGGCCTGTGTGCCTACTACGCGTACGGTAGCACCGATGATGGGTTCGCCCTGAGCATCTTTTACATTACCTTTGACGTCAGTCTGCGCAAAGGCTCCTACTGATAGGAGCAGCCCCAGCAAGAGGGTCAGCATCCTACGCGGAATCTTAATGTTTACCTGCTTCATCATTTAATTTTTAAAGTTAGTATGTTGTTATAAAATCTCGAATGCTTCGCAGCGGGTCAAGTTTGATTTAAATCAATTGCAAAGATAGGTTTTGTTCGCATTTGTTTATCATTTTTAAGGGTCAAATCACTGCTTTTGTAAATGCAATCGTTTGCACTAACAAAAGGATTAATATTAATAAGGTGCGCGCGACGCTTCCGCGCCTTTTCCATATCTTTGCAAACGTAGCGGCCGCCCTGTTGGCGGTGCACCCAGAAACAGATGAACCAGAAGGCACCATTGACGATGAAAGACATAGCTCGGGAGTTTGGCATCTCCGTGGCTACGGTGTCGCGCGCACTGAAGGATTCGCCCCGCATCTCGGCCGAGCGCCGTGCGGCCATCCAGCAGTATGCCCGCGACCACAACTTTGCGCCCAATGTGATTGCCGAGTCGCTGCGCCACTCGCGGGTGATGCCGATGAAGATTATCGGCGTGATTATCCCCGAATTCAAGCATTTCTACTTCTCCAGCATCCTGACGGGCATCGAGGAAGAGGCCTCTGCCCGCGGCTATCGCATTATGGTGGCCCAGAGTGCCGAGCGGTATGAGCGCGAGGTGAAGATATGCCAGTCGTTCTATGAGAATAAGGTGTGTGGCATCATCGTGTCGCAGGCTAAGGACACGCGGAAGTACGACCACTTCCAGCGGCTCATCGATGCCGGCGTGCCGCTGGTGTTCTACGACCGCATCTGCACGGGTGTGAGTGCCAGTCGGGTGGTGGTCGACGACTATATGGGTGCCTTCAACGCCGTGACCCATCTCATCGAGACCGGTTGTCGTCGCATTGCCTTCTACGGCTCGTCGATGACGCTCGAAATCTCGAAGAACCGCTACAACGGCTATCGGGATGCCCTGCTGAAAAACGGCATCCAGCCCGACAACGAGCTGATGCGCTTCTGCGACAACCGCGCCGATGCCGAGGCCATCACGCCCGAGCTGCTCTCGATGGACAACCGCCCCGATGCCTTCTTCGCCGTCAACGACGATACGGCCATCGGCATCCTGTACACGGCTAAGCGAATGGGGCTCAGCGTGCCGAACGACGTCTCCATTTGCGGCTTCACCAACGGCGACCGTGCCATCTCGTGCGACCCGATGCTGACCACCGTGGAGCAGCGGGGCATTAAGGTGGGCGAGGAGGCCGCCGACATCCTGATAGGCCACGTCGAGGGCATTATCCCGAAAGACAAGACCGAACGCCGCATTGTCCGTACCCGACTGATTATCAGGGGAACGACGAAGTGAATGCACCATCCGTCCCGGCGCGGATGGAGGCAAAGAAGACGATGACAACAACGATATAAAGCATTATGCACTATGAGTTATGAATTGAAGAAAAAACCCAGTATGCCTTTCTGGAGCTTGTGGAACCTGAGCTTCGGATTTTTCGGGGTGCAGATTGCCTATGCACTCCAGTCAGCCAACATCTCGCGCATCTTCCGCACCCTCGGTGCCGACCCCCACGACCTCAGCTTCTTTTGGATTCTGCCGCCGCTGATGGGCATCCTCGTGCAACCCATTGTCGGTACGCTGAGCGACAAGACGTGGTGCCGCTTCGGTCGCCGCATCCCCTATCTGTTTGTGGGGGCAGCCGTAGCCGTGGCCGTGATGTGCCTGCTGCCCAATGCCGGGTCGTTTGGTATGGCTGTCTCTACGGCGCTCGTCTTCGGTCTCATTGCCCTGATGCTGCTCGACACGAGCATCAATATGGCGATGCAACCGTTCAAGATGCTGGTGGGCGATATGGTCAACGAGGAGCAGAAAGCCAAGGCTTACAGCATCCAGTCGTTCCTGTGCAATGCAGGCAGCGTGGTAGGCTTTGTGTTCCCCTTCTTCTTCACGTGGATTGGTCTGGCCAACGAGGCCGAGCGCGGTGTGGTGCCGCCCTCGGTAGTCTGGTCGTTCTATATCGGTGCCGCCATCCTCATACTCTGCGTGCTCTACACCACGCTGAAGGTGAAGGAGTGGCCGCCGCAGGAATACGCCGCCTACAACGGCATCTCAGAGAACCCCGAGAGCGCTGAGCCCTCCAAGAGCTCCGAGCCCTCCGAGAAGAGCTCCGCCAACTGGTTTGTCCTGCTGCGCAATGCCCCCGCCACGTTCTGGAAAGTGGGCGTGGTGCAGTTCTTCTGCTGGGCCGCCTTCCTCTATATGTGGACCTATGTCACCGATGCCGTCAGCGAGACCGTCTGGGGCACCACCGATGCCGGTACGAAGGCCTATCAGGATGCCGGCAACTGGACGGGCGTGCTCTATGCCATTCAGGCAATGGGCAGTGTGGCGTGGGCAATGGTGCTGCCGCGCTTCAGCAATATGAAGCTGGCCTATGCCGTCAGCCTCGTGCTCGGCGGTCTCGGCTTTGCCCTCATCCCCTTCATCCCCAATCAGTATGGCCAGATAGTGCCCTTCCTGCTCATCGGATGCGCGTGGGCAGCAATGCTGGCAATGCCGTTCACCTTTGTCACCAATGCCCTTGAGGGCTATGGCCATATGGGCGCCTATCTGGGTCTGTTCAACGGCACCATCTGCCTGCCTCAGATTGTGGCAGCCCTCTGCGGAGGCACCCTCTTTACCCTCGTCGGTGGTCATCAGTCGTCGATGATGATTGTTGCGGGCGTCCTGCTCTGCGTCGGAGCCGCTTTCGTCAGTGGCATCCGCGCCAAGCGATGAGACGGCGGTGGTGAGGTCAGCGAGAATTCTCGCGTAAATTTTCCGAATTCTCGCGAGAATTTCAGCAATTCTCGCGAGAATTTGTTTTTATTTCGTATCTTTGTGCAGATGAAACGACGCATTACCTTCTTTATAATCGCGTGCGCGATGGCCTTGCCGGGCTTTGCCCAGCAACAGCATAGCGACCGGCTGGACGACCTCCTGCGCCTGACGCCCACCGCAGCCACCTTCGCCCTGCGCTTGGCGGGTGTGGAGGGCTCGCGGCCGTGGCAGCAGGGGCTGGCGGGCAAGTGTATCTCGTGGGGCCTCACCATCGGTACCGTCTACGGGCTGAAGCATACGGTCAATGAGACGCGCCCCGACGGCAGCGACCGCCACTCGTTCCCCTCGGGCCACGCCGCCATTGCCTTTGCCGGCGCCCGCTCGCTGGATAAGGAGTATCGCCACGTGTCGCCGTGGATTAGTGTGGCTGGCTATGGCGTAGCCACGTTCGTGGCCGTGGACCGCGTAGCTAAGGACCGGCACCACTGGTACGACGTCTGTGCCGGTGCCGCCATCGGGTTGGCCGCTACCGAAGTGGGCTACTGGCTGGGCGACCGGCTCATCAAGAACGACCACGTGGCCATAGGCTTCAGCGGCAACCGCATTGATTTGGCACTCAGCTGGTAGGAACGATGCAAACGTTTGCATAAAATGTCGGCAGATTCACTCCGCATTTGGCACGCCCGAATGCGGATTTTTTGTAATTTTACCGCAGAAAACAATTTATCGACAACTATGAAACTGCTATTTAATCTGGAATATCAGACCACTTTCGGCGAGGAACTGGTGCTGAATCTGCTGCCTGACGACGGCGCGGGCAAGCCTGCCCGACACAAGATGGGCACGCTCGACGGACTGCACTGGTTCTGCGAACTGACTAAGGCTGCCAAGCCCGGAACCTATGTAGACTATTATTACAGCGTGAACCGCGGCGAAGAACAGATGCGCCACGAGTGGCTGGTAGAGCCCCACCGGCTGGAGTTTGCCGCCTCGCGTGCCTCCCGCTATACCGTCTACGACCATTGGATTGACGTGCCAGAGGATTCCTATATGTACAGCTCGGCCTTCACCGAGTGTATCGCTGCCCGCGAGCGTCAGCTCAGCACTAAGAGCGAGGCGCAGCGCACGGCCCGCCTGAAGGTGCGTGCCCCGCAGCTGCGGAGCGGCGAGCGGCTGGCCCTCGTCGGCGACGACCCCGCACTGGGCGGTTGGGACGCACTGAAGGCAGTGGCGATGGCCGAGCACGAGTATCACGAGTGGGTGGTCAGCCTCGACCTGTCGAAGCTGCAGGGCCGCCGGTTCGAGTTCAAGTTCGTCGTCATCGACGGCCGTAAGGACGCGGCTCCGATGTGGGAGAATGGGATGAACCGCGTCATCGAGCTGCCCGAGGTGAAGGCGGGCGAGGTGGTGGTCTACGAGTTGTCGCAGGCCTACTTCCCCATCTATCCGTGGAAAGGCGCCGGCACCGTGGTGCCCGTGTTCTCGCTCCGCAGCGAGGGCAGCTTCGGCGTGGGCGACTTCGGCGACCTGAAGCTGATGGTAGACTGGGCCGCCAAGACCCACCAGCGCATCTTGCAGGTGCTGCCCATCAACGATACCAACATCACCCACACGTGGCAGGACTCCTATCCCTATAACTCCATCAGCATCTATGCCCTGCATCCGCAGTACACCGACCTGCGCCAGCTGCCCGCCCTGAAGGACGAGGCTGCCCGCACGCGCTTTGAGACACTGCGGCAAGAGCTGAACGCGCTGCCGCAGATTGACTACGAGCGCGTGAACAATGCCAAGATGGAATACCTGTGCCTGCTGTTCGAGCAGGAGTGGAAGACCGTCAAGCGCCGCGAGTCGTACAAGCAGTTCTACACAGAGAATGCCGAATGGCTCGACCCCTATGCTGCCTTCTGCTGCTATCGCGACCACTATGGCACGGCCGACTTCTCGCAGTGGGGCGACAACTCGAAGTACACGGGTGGCAAGGCACACGCCTCGCAGTCCGCCCCCCGCGCTGCAGAGCTGGACTTCTGGCGTTTCGTTCAGTATAACCTCGACCAGCAGATGCGCGCCGCCCACAGCTACGCCCGCCAGCAGCGCGTCATCCTGAAAGGCGATATCCCCATCGGCATCTCGCGCGACGGCGTAGAGGCGTGGGTAGAGCCTAAATACTTCAACCTGAACGGGCAGGCCGGTGCGCCGCCCGACGCATTCTCGGTGAACGGCCAGAACTGGGGATTCCCCACCTACAACTGGGATGCGATGCTGGCCGACGGCTGCTCGTGGTGGGTGCGCCGCTTCCGCAAGATGGCGCAGTATTTCGATGCCTACCGCATCGACCACGTGCTTGGCTTCTTCCGCATCTGGGAGATTCCCATCGATGCCGTCCACGGCCTGCTGGGCCAGTTTGCCCCGTCGCTCGGAATGACGGTGCCCGAGATTGAGGCCTATGGCCTGCAGTGGCAGGAAGAGCTGTTCACCACGCCCTTCATTGCCGACTGGACGCTGGAGCGCATCTTCGGCGAGCAGGCGCAGTACGTGAAGGACACCTTCCTCGACCCGAAGCCCAACGGCCTGTGGCAGATGAAGCCCGAGTTCGACACCCAGCGCAAAGTGGAGCGCTGGTATAAAGAGCTCTCCGAGAACTCTGAGAACTCTGAGCACTCTGAGAACTCCGAGCGCTCCGAGTGCTCCAGCGCTCACTTAAGAGACGGCCTCTACGCCCTCATCAGCGACGTGCTCTTCGTCCGCGACCGTAAGGACAGCCGCAAGTTCCATCCGCGCATCGGCGTGCAGAACGACTTCATCTACCAGACCCTCTACGACGGCGACAAGTACAACTTCAACCGCCTGTACAACGACTACTTCTACCGCCGCAACAACCAGTTCTGGTACACTGAGGCAATGAAGAAACTGCCGCGCCTGACGCAGGCCACGCGGATGCTGGTATGCGCCGAGGACCTCGGAATGGTGCCCGACTGCGTGCCGTGGGTGATGAACGAGCTGCGCATCCTCAGTCTCGAGATACAGTCGATGCCGAAGGACGACAGCGTGCGCTTCGGCCATCTGAGCCGCAATCCCTACCGCTCGGTGTGCACCATCTCTACGCACGATATGTCGACGCTGCGCCAGTGGTGGGACGAAGACGAGGGGCGCACGCAGGACTACTTCAACACAATGCTCTATCGCGGCGGTGCGGCTCCCCATCCGCTGCCCGGCTGGCTGGCAAAGGAGATAGTGAGCCGCCACCTGACCTCGCCCTCGATGCTCTGCCTGCTGTCGCTGCAAGACTGGCTGGCCATCGACGAGAAGCTGCGCCTCGGCGACGCAAATGCCGAGCGCATCAACATCCCGGCCAACCCGCGCCACTACTGGCGCTACCGGATGCATCTCACCATCGAACAGCTGATGCAGGCCGACGATTTCAACGAGACCATCAAGACACTGATCAACCAAAGTGGAAGAAAGTAATATTTTAAGGATTATGAAGAATATAGGATTGTTAGGAGCGCTGTTGCTGTTGCCGTTGCTGGCAATGGCCGGCGAAGTGAAGTCGCCCAATGGGAACATCGCCGTGAAATTCTCACTGGACAATGGGCGGCCGATGTATGAGATGAGCTATAAGGGCAAGACGGTGGTCAAGCCCTCGCACCTCGGACTGGAACTGGCGAAGGACAAGCACGCCTCGAAAGGGCTGAACGAGACCAGCCTGATGGACGGTTTCGAACTGGAGAGCGAGCAGCAGACCACCCACGACGACACGTGGCGTCCCGTCTGGGGCGAGACGGCCACCATCCGCAACCACTATAACGAGCTGGCCGCCAATCTCGTACAGCCCGCCACCAAGCGTCGCATCGTCATCCGCTTCCGCGTCTACGACGACGGCATCGGCCTGCGCTACGAATTCCCGCAGCAGCCCGAGCTGGTGTACTTCCTCATTAAGGAAGAGAAGACCGAGTTTGCAATGACGGGCGACCATAAGGCATTCTGGCTGCCGGGCGACTACGACACGCAGGAGTACGAGACCGTCATCTCCAAGCTGTCGGAAATCCGCAGCCGGATGGCAGGAGCCATCACGGGCAACTCGTCGCAGACCACCTTCTCGCCCACGGGCGTGCAGACCTCGCTGCAGCTGAAGAGCGACGACGGCCTCTACATCAACATCCACGAGGCTGCCTGCATCAACTATGCCACGATGCACCTCGACCTCAACGACCAGACAATGGTCTTCACGTCGCACCTGACACCCGATGCCACCGGGCTGAAGGGCTGTATGCAGACGCCCTGCCAGAGCCCGTGGCGCACGGTGAGGGTGAGCGACGACGCTCGCGACATACTGGCCTCCAACCTCATCCTCAACCTCAACGAGCCCTGTGCCATCGAAGACACCTCGTGGATTCACCCCACGAAATACTGCGGCGTGTGGTGGGAGATGATTGTGGGCAAGAGCAACTGGCACTATACCGACGACTTCCCCTCCATCTATCTCGACCAGATAGACTGGCAGAGCGTGAAGCCCCACGGCCGCCACGCCGCCAACAATGCTAAGGTGAAGCGATACATCGACTTTGCCGCTGCCAACGGGCTCGACGAGGTGCTGGTAGAAGGCTGGAACGTAGGCTGGGAAGACTGGGCCGACCGCTGGAAGCGCGACGTGTTCGACTTCGTCACGCCTTATCCCGACTTCGACATCGCGATGCTCAACGAGTATGCCCACTCGAAGGGCGTGAAGCTGATGATGCACCACGAGACCTCTTCGTCGGTGACCAACTACGAGCGGCATATGGAAGCCGCCTACCAGCTGATGAACAAGTATGGCTACGATGCCGTGAAGAGCGGCTACGTGGGCGACATCATACCCCGCGGCGACCACCACTACTCGCAGTCGATGAACAACCACTATCTCTATGCCGTCCAGCAGGCGGCCAAGCACCATATTATGGTGAACGCCCACGAGGCCGTGCGCCCCACGGGACTCTGCCGCACGTATCCCAACCTCGTAGGCAACGAGAGTGCACGTGGCACGGAGTATGAGGCCTTCGGAGGCTCCGAGCCCTATCACACCGTCATCCTGCCCTTCACCCGTCTGCAGGGCGGCCCGATGGACTATACGCCCGGCATCTTCGAGACGCAGCTCTCTACGTGGAGCAGCAACACCAGCTACGTGCACACCACGCTCTGCGGCCAGCTGGCCCTCTACGTGACGATGTACAGCCCGCTGCAGATGGCTGCCGACCTGCCCGAACACTACGAGCGCGAGGACTTGGCGCCGGCGTTCCAATTTATCCGCGACGTGGCCTGCGACTGGGACGACTCGCGCTATCTGGAGGCCGAGCCGGCCGAATACATCACCGTGGCCCGTAAGGCAAAGGGCACGGCCAACTGGTTCATTGGCGGCAAGTGCGCCGCGCAGCCTCGCCAGTCGGTGGTCAAGCTCGACTTCCTCGAGAAGGGCCGCAAGTACGACTGCACCATCTATGCCGACGCCCCCACGGCCGACTATGAGACCAATCCGAAGGCCTACGTCATCACTAAACGTACGGTGAAGGCTGGCGACGTGCTGAAGCTGAAACAGGCACGCGGCGGCGGATTCGCCGTCTCGCTGATAGCTAAGTAAGGGTTTGCTTCCCGTGAATCCTGTCATCTTAAAGAATCACCAATGAGAGCATTGATACTGAGCGGACTGTTATCCCTGCTGCTGCCGCAGGCCGCGGCGGCACAGACCTTCAACGAAGTGGACTATACGCCCGAGAAGACCACGTTCACCCTCTTCGCCCCCAGCGACGCGCCGGCGGTGAAGGTGCGGCTCTATGCCGAGGGCAGCGGAGGCCGCGCACTGAAGACCGTCAGGCTGAAGCGCACGGGCAATGAGCGGTGGACGGCCGACGTGAAAGGCGACCTGCGCGGCAAGTTCTACACCTTCGACATCGGGCGCGGCGAGTGCCCGGGTGTCTTTGCCAAGGCCGTCGGCGTCAATGGCCGCCGCGGTGCCATCGTCGACCTGAAGTCCACCGACCCGGAAGGGTGGGAGAGCGACCGCCGGCCCGTCTGCAAGTCGCCGGCCGACCTCGTCATCTACGAGCTGCACCATCGCGACTTCTCCATCGCCCGTCCCGGCGCGCAGCATCCCGGCAAGTTCCTCGCCCTCAGCGAGCCGTGGGCCATCGACCACCTGCGCTCGCTCGGCGTCAATGCCGTCCATATCCTGCCGTCCTACGACTACGGCTCTGTGGACGAGACACGGCTGGACACCCCGCAGTATAACTGGGGCTACGACCCCGTGAACTACAACGTGCCCGAGGGGTCGTACTCCACCGACCCCGCCCGTCCCGAGGTGCGCATCCGTGAGTTCAAGCAGATGGTGCAGGCACTCCACCGTGCCGGCATCCGCGTCATCCTCGACGTGGTCTACAACCATACCTACGACATTGAGCACTCCAACTTCCAGCTGACGTACCCCGACTACTTCTATCGCAAGACCCCGCAGGGTGCTTACAGCAACGGCTCGGGCTGCGGCAACGAGACGGCTTCGGAACAGCCGATGATGCGCCGCTTTATGCTGGAGAGCGTGAAGCACTGGATTCGCGAGTACCACATCGACGGCTTCCGCTTCGACCTGATGGGCGTGCACGACATTGAGACGATGCGCCAGATACGGGCGATGGTCAACGAGATTGATCCCACCATCTATATCTATGGTGAGGGATGGAGCGCCGGACAGTGCGCCCTGCCCACCGCGCAGCTGGCCGTCAAGGCCAACACCGCGCAGCTCGACGGCATCGGTGCTTTCAGCGATGAGCTGCGCGACGCCCTGCGCGGTCCGTTCTCCGACGATACGAAGGGCGGATTTCTTGCCGGCGTTGCCGACTGCGAAGAGAGCATCAAGTTTGGCATTGCTGGCGGCATCCAGCATCCGCAAGTAAATATGACGAAAGTCAACTATGCCGCGGCGCCGTGGGCGGCCGAGCCGACGCAGCTGCTCAGCTATGTCAGCTGTCACGACGATATGTGTCTCGTAGACCGTCTGCGTGCCAGCATCCCGGGCATAACAGAGGAAGAACTCATCCGGCTCGACCTGCTTGCCCAGACCGCCGTCTTCACGTCACAGGGCGTGCCCTTCATCCTCAGCGGTGAGGAGCTGCTGCGCGATAAGAAGGGCGTGCACAACAGCTTCGAGTCGCCCGATAGCATCAACCAGCTCAACTGGCAGAACCGGCAGCGCTATCCGCAGGTGTTCCAGTATTACAGCCAGCTCATCCGCCTGCGCCGCCAGCATCCGGCCTTCCGGCTGGGCGATGCCGGGCTCGTGCGCAAGCATCTGGAGTTTCTCGATGCACCGCGCCAAGTGGTGGCCTATCGGCTGAAGAACTATGCCGGCCGCGATGCGTGGCGCGACATCATCGTCGTCCTCAATGCTGCCCGCCAGCCACAGACCGTCACCGTCCCCGAGGGCACCTACACCGTAGTCTGTGCTAACGGCGTCATCGACCTACGCCGCCACGGGCTGGCCACCGTCGCCGGCACTCAAGTTACCGTCGACCCTCAGTCGGCCCTGATTATTCATAATTGAAGATGCTGAGTTGCAAGAATTCAGAAGTTACAGGCTCATAGTACGCCGAATCTGGGCGAACGTCTGTAACTTCTGAATTCTTTTTTGTGCATTGCTGCTTAATTAAGTGGTTCCTTATCCTTAATAAGCTTTTTGTAAAATACGCATATTTCTTGAAACGGCAAACTTTTTCGGTCAAGATGGAGCATTATTCAGAAAATATTGTATCTTTGCAGAGTGGTATCGGGGGAGAAATCCCGAGCCGCAGATGCATTAGCTTTTTATTTCGCACTTTACCGAAGCAGCGTAGGAAACTAATTTGGAATAGTTCGATTTAAACAAGCAGAGGGAGAGCCTCCAGCGTGGATGCCTGCCCTTTACTCACGGCATTAGCTATGCACACGCCTCGTGGCGTGGAGCATTCCTTATTTCGTGAGTAGGGGTTCCAGTTTCCTACGCTCGCCCCTCAGGTAAAGTGCATAAGGATGGCCACGCCATTTCTTGTGCCCTTACTTTTGCATTGATGGCCGACAACAAACAAATTAGACAGTGCAATGCCTATGGAAAAAGTACAGAAAGTTGAAGAGTTTGAACTCCGTGATTTGTTGATGGCACGGATGCATTTCTTTGTCCCGCTTGACAAAGTCATTAGGTGTTACAGAAAGAAAACCATTTATCCAATCGAACAATCGGAGGATTTTACGCATTTGAAGGCCACTTGCCGATATGTTGCGTTGTCCGATTTCAATCGTCCCTTTTCATTCGAATACATACACAACGGACAGAAGTTCACCCGGACAGTTCAAATGGAAGTTTTCCTGTTGGAATTCGTCCCCATCTATTATGGTGTAAACAAAAAGCAATACTACCTCGTGGTAGGAACCCAAGTGGACAAAGTGTTCGGAGACTCCGAAAGTGAGACATTTGATGAAGGCAACCTCTGCACAGCACAGGACTTGGTAGAGATGAAAAAAGCGTTCTATGGGGAGTTCTTCTATAATGACGGTAGCCAACGAGTGAGGCTTTACGAATGGTTAGACGATAAACTAAAGAAAATAACCGGACAGAACTATGAAGGCCACTATGGCCGGCATTATGTTGTCGACGTGCTCGCTACGCGAGGTGTTGTAGATTCTGATAGTCGGGCGGCACTGACGGCATTGTTCAGCGAGGCCTATTACCGGCGAAACCCTGATGCTATTCAGCATACCTTCCCCCACATAGACCAATTGGCCTATGGCCTGCTATTTGGCAACAATAACTACGACAAAGTACCCAGCTTGCAGCTAAATAGGGTGCTGGGCGATGGATTTTCTAACAATCACACAGAAATAACCTATGCAGGCAACTCCACCATTGTCTTTATCAAGTCACATACTCCGTATGGATGGTGTCCTGAGCATCAGGATAAGCAGAAGACGCTTGATTGCGACTTTAAGAGTGTACAGAATATCTACGAAATCTGTTTTGTGCTTGATGCTAAACGACGTTTGGGTGCCATAGAGAAGTCAATGCGCGTCAATAATGCTTCGCGCATTAAGCAAGCATTGTCTGATATGACGGGGTTCCTTAGCAAGAATCCGCTGCGTATGGGCGAAATGGATTGGAAAATGCGCTATCTGTACGACCATCTTGCCATCACAGACAAGTTTAAAACACTGTCGAAGATGGGCGAGTTGTCATCTGATGCTATTAATATTCGTGAGAGTAGCAAGTTGAATCACTTGATAGTGATGCTGACCGTATTGACCGTAGTCTTCAGTTTCATACAAATTCTTCTGACCCTATTTGATGTAAAATGGACGGTGGACTGCCGCTGCGCTGTCTGGGCTCTGCTATTGTTAGTGCTTGTCGTTCTGCTTGTGTGGTGCTGCTGCGGTCGCAAGATATGTAGGAAATTTAGGGAATGGTGTCGTTGTTAATAAATGTGTATAATTAAATAAAACCGTGAGAATATGAAAAAGATATTGTTTGTTCTGATGCTGTGCGTTATAGTCCCGTCAACAATAAGTGCGAAGAAGAAGCCGTTTGGTAATGGCCTGTTTTGGGAAGTGACGGCTGACGGCACGCTGATTATCTCTGGGCAGGGAGATATGCCAAGCTGTTTCGATGATCTTTATAAGTCACGTAAGTGGTTTAAAGAAGGAAATCAAGGAAAGATAAGTAAAATTGTAGTGGAAGAAGGCGTTACCTCGATTGGCAATGATGCATTTCATTTTTGGGCCAATGGACACACGTGGTGCGAATCTGTTAAAAGTGTTTCTTTGCCGTCTACGTTGCTTAGGATTGGTACTGGGGCTTTTGAGGGTCAGTGGGGATTGAAGAATATTGAAATTCCGAACAATGTCGAAAGCATCGGTTCTAGTGCTTTTAGGTATGTGCCGTTGGAGAAAGTTAAATTGCCCCAAAAACTAAAGACTATTGGAGAATCTGCTTTTGGAGCTACAAAATTGAAAAAAATAGAGATTCCGGCATCGGTGCTTACAATAGGTAACCGCTCTTTTTTTATAAGGAGCTTAGAGGAAATAGTCTTCTTGGGGAATAACATTCAAGAAATTGGTGATAATGTAGTCTGTAACTTTAAAGGTACGATTGTCAATATGCCAAGCATCATAACATTGACCAATTGTGAGCAATATGGGATAGCACGAAGTGTGGTAGATAATTATTATTCGGCCGTATTTGATGATGATGGTAGAGAGCTGCTTCCTCGAAAAGCAGGAAGACGAGTGGAAACGCATCGTGGCGCATCGGGGGAAATAGTGTATTATACCATAAGAGAGAATGGAAAGTTTGGTATACTCGACCCAGTGGGCAAATGGATTATAACCCCCGAACAAGATGAAGTAGGATATATTGGTGGAAATTTGTATAAGTTCCACAAGAATGAAGCTTGGGGCGTGGTTGATAAAACGGGTAAAGTAATAATACCTATATCAAGGGGATATACGAAAATAGGCCGTTATGATGCTCGCAAAGGGGTGTCGTTCGAAAAAGGTAGGTATGAAGGCCTGTGTGATTTGAACGGCAGGGAGCTCTCACTGACAAAGCGACCCTTTTCTCTCGACGAACTCAAGCAAACGGGCGGATACAGCAGCGTTGCGTTGATTGAAGGGTGCACTCCTAAGCGGTATAAGGTGAGCAAAAGAGGCTATTACGGCATAGTGGATGCTGACGGGAAAGTCATCGTGGAGCCGGAGCTGGAACAGATATCGCCAATTGGCGGCAACTTCTTGAAGTTCAAGATTGGCAGCTTCTGGGGCGTGATGGACGTGAACGGAAAGACCATTATTCCCACCAGCCGTGGCTATACCTACATCGGCCGCTATGTGGCCAGCCAGAAGATCATCACCTTCTCCAAACGTAACGGTAAGGGCGAGTGCGACGCCACGGGGCGGCAGCTGTCGTTCATCGAGAACCAACCGGCACAGAACAACAGCCAGCAGCAAAGCGGCCAGCAGCAGAACGCTCGGCCACAGAACAATAACCAACAGCAGCAACAGCCGACCCGCGTCATTATAGAGCATCAGCACGACCCAGTGCCGATGCAGGTGTGGGTGTCGTGCAACATCTGTTATGGCGATGGGAGGTGCAATACGTGTGCCGGGACTGGCCGCGGACCGGGCAGTAACGGGCGTTGTCTCAGCTGCGGCTACAGCGGGAAGTGCCGCTACTGCAACGGGCAGGGCGGACGCTACGAAGTGCAGTACCGATGAAAAAATCGCGGTGCGATGAGGGCGATGTGGGAAAAAATGCGTATCTTTGTCAAGTGAAACATAATGCTAACTTGAGATGAAACGTTTTTTATTCCTCATCGTCCTTATGACGCAAATGGTAACAATGAATGCAGCCAAAGTGAAAGTGAACATTGACCGCGTGGAACCCACCGACTGGTATGTGGGGCTGAAGAACCCCAAATTGCAGCTGATGCTCTACGGGCGGGGCATCCGCGACGTACAGACCGTCACCACCGACTATGCCGGCGTGCACATCGACTCGCTCGTCCGGCTCGACTCGCCCAACTATCTGCTGGTCTATCTCGACCTTACCGGTGCACAGCCCGGCGAGTTGACGCTCAACGTGGGCGGCCGGCCGCTGAAGTACCAGCTGAAGCAGCGCGAGATGAGCGGTGACCGGCGGATGGGATTCACCAATGCCGACGTGCTCTATATGCTGATGCCCGACCGTTTTGCACAGAGCCCCAACCACCCGGCACAGGTGAAGGGGATGCGCACCTACGTGGAGGACCGCACCAAGCCCTCGCTGCGCCACGGCGGCGACCTCGAGGGCATACGCCAGCATCTGGACTACTTCACCGAGCTGGGCGTGACGGCACTGTGGTTCACGCCTGTGCTGGAGAACGACTCGCCCGACACGGACACCGACCAGAGCACCTATCACGGCTATGCCACGACCAATTACTACCGCGTGGACCCGCGTTTCGGTTCGAATGCCGACTACCGTCGCCTGATAGACGACGCCCACAGCCGCGGACTGAAGGTGGTGATGGATATGATTTTCAACCACTGCGGCTTTGAGCACCCGTGGGTGAGCGATATGCCGGCACACGACTGGTTCAACCTGACACCCACCGCTGCCTCCTCGCGCCCGGGAGAGGAGAAGACGCCCGTGGTGCACCAGCTCCCTGTCCCCTCGAGAGGGGAGGGTGATGGATTTATCCTCACCAGCTACAAGCTGACTCCGGTGGTCGACCCCTACGCCTCGGAGGTGGACCTGCGCGAGACCACCGAGGGATGGTTCGTACCCACGATGCCTGACCTCAACCAGCACAATTCCCATCTGATGCGCTATCTCATCCAGAACAGCATCTGGTGGATAGAGACCGTGGGCATCGACGGCATCCGTATGGACACCTATCCCTACGCCTATGCCGACGCAATGGCACAGTGGATGCGCGAGCTGGATGCCGAATACCCTAATTTCAACACTGTGGGCGAGACGTGGGTCACCGACCCCGCTTATACGGCCTCGTGGCAGAAGGACTCGAAGCTCTCGGCCACCAACTCTTACCTGAAGACGGTGATGGACTTCTCGTTCTTCGACAAGCTGAACCAAGCCAAGACCGAGGAGACCGACGCGTGGTTCAGCGGACTGAACCGCATCTACGGCTCGTTTGTCTACGACTATCTGTATCCTAATCCCTCGTCGGTGATGGCTTTCATCGAGAACCACGACACCGACCGCTTCCTCGGCGACGGCCGCGACACGCTGGCACTGAAGCAGGCACTGGCACTGCTGCTGACCGTCAACCGCATTCCGCAGCTCTACTACGGCACGGAGATTCTGATGGGCGGCACAAAGGCCGTGACCGACGGCTACGTGCGCTGCGACTTCCCCGGCGGATTCCCCGGCGACACGCGCAACGCATTCACGGCCGAGGGCCGCACGCAGGCCGAGCAGTCGATGTTCCGCTGGACCAGCCGGCTGCTGCACTGGCGGCAGGGTAACGACGTGATTATTAAAGGTCGGCAGACGCAGTTCATCCCCTTCGAGGGCGTCTACGTCATTGCCCGCACCTATGCCGGGCGCACGGTGCTGACCGTCCTCAACGGCACTTCGAAGCCGGCCAAGCTCCGCGTAGCCCGCTATGCCGAGGTGATTGGCGAGGCCACGCGTGCTAAGGACGTGCTCACGGGGCGCTACGTAGACCTGAGCGGCGACGTGGCACTGCGCCCGCGGCAGAGTATGGTGCTGGAGTTCTGAGCCTCCCCGGCCCGTTCCCCTCGGCGCAACTAAGATGGAATTAACGGTACAGCATCTTCGCGAGTGGTTCCGCACGTTCAATGCGGCCTACTTCGGCGGTCAGCTGCCCGAACCGCGGCTCACCGTCAGTCGGGCACGTACGCAGTTAGGGCAGTTCAGTTGCCGTCGCCAGCGGCAGGGGCTCTTCCAGCGTGCGGTGCTGACGGGCTGGCATATTAAGGTGAGCGACTATTACGATATGCCCGAACGCGCCTATCAGGAGACGCTGCTCCACGAAATGATACATTATTATATAGCGTACACGGGCGCGCGCGATGCATCGGCCCACGGGCCGCTGTTCCGTCGGGAGATGGAACGGCTCAACGCCGAGGGCTGGCATATCAGCGTCAGTGAGCGTAGCGGGCGCTGGCCGGCACGGCGCGTTAAGGCTGGCCGGCGCTATCTGCTCGTGCTGTTGCAGACGGCCGACGGGCGGTACTTCGTCTCTGTGGTCAATCCCGGCTACCGCACCTATATCGATTTGCAGGCTGCGGCCTCGCCCCAAATTGTTGCTCACGCGTGGCGGACGAGCACCGACGATGGCTATGCCTCGTGGCCGCGGACACGCTCGCTCCGTGGGCGTCGCATCACGGCCGAGGCCTACCGGCAGCTGTTGGAGGGCAATAGTTCAAATGTTAAAAAATGATGCATATAGCGTATTTCACTGCTAATTGTTTGGAAGTTTAGCAAAATTTGCTTAAATTTGCGGCATAAGTGTACATTATACAACCAAAATAGTGTAGAAAACACAACTCTACGGTGGCGGATTGCGGCTTGCCGATAAGCCTCAGGGCTGCTGAAAACCTTATTGAAACGAACAATATTATAATAACTTCTAACTTAAACACAATTAACAATGAGAAAACAAGTATTATTCTCTGTGATGCTGTCTCTTGGCATCGTGGGGGGGGCAATTTCCCCAACTCCGGCGATGGCAGCAGTAACGCAGGCAAAGACCATTAAGGTCAAAGGTCAAGTTGTTGACTCAGAGGGAGAGCCGCTGATCGGTGCTACCGTCCGCGTAAAGGGCGCACAGACCGGAAGCGTGACCGACTTTGACGGAAACTTCCAGTTGGACGTTCCCTCAAATGCTACCCTCGTAGTGAGCTATCTGGGCTATCAGGATCGCGAGGTGGCCGTTGGCGGCCGCACGGATCTGGGCCAGATTCGCCTTTCTACCGACGCACAGATGCTTGAGCAGGTGGTGGTTGTCGGTTACGGTACGCAGAAGAAGGCCGATTTGACCGGTGCCGTTTCCGTAGTCAACGCCGAGGAGCTGAAGCGCGTCTCCAACTCCAACATTTCTACGATGCTCGAAGGTAAGGTGGCCGGTGTGCAGATTACCAGCGACGGCCAGCCCGGTGCCGACCCTGCAGTGCGCATCCGTGGTATCGGCTCGTTCGGTTCCACCGCTCCGCTCTATGTGATTGACGGTGTGCCTATGGGTACGACCATCCGCGACTTCTCGCCCAACGACATCGAGACCATCCAAGTGCTGAAGGACGCATCCGCAGGTGCCATCTACGGTTCGCGTGCAGCCAACGGTGTGGTGATTATCACGACGAAGGGCGGTAAGAAAGATCAGCCGCTGAAGGTTGACTACAAGGGCTACTTCGGTGTCGACGTAATCCCCAGCAGCACCTACGACGTGATGAACGCTGCCTAGTACAGCCAGTATCTGGGCGAGGCTTGCGCCAACTCGGCCAGCCCGCTGGCAGGTGGCTACTCGCTCAATCCCGAGACGGGCAAGTATCAGTTTGTAGACAATACCGATACCGACTGGTTTAAGGAAGTGTTCAAGACGGGTATCCGCCAGAACCACAACGTGAACCTGAGCGGTGGTGGTGCCAACAATACCTACAACATCGGTCTGGACTACTTCAGCCAGAAGGGTACACTCGAGGGCGCCGGTCCTAACTACAACCGCTTCACCGCCCGCGTGAACAACACGATGGACACCAAGTTCGTCAAGTTCCGCACCAGCATCGTCTACTCGCACTCTAATCAGGACGGTATGGGTCTGTCCAACGCTTCTGAGTATGTGCAGGGTCTCTATGGCGACGTGACCAACGTGCTGCGCGGTACGTTGCTGATGCAGCCCACCATCAAGGCCTACGACGACTCGACGTGGTATCTGGACGACAAAGTGGCTGCTGCAGGCAACTACAACTACGATGCCTACGGCTACGGCGTCTACTACGACGACCTGCACGGTGACATCTCGGCCTCTAACCCACTGCTGGTCAACAACAAGCTGACCCGTAACACCATCGTAGACCGCGTGGTGGCTACCGGTTCGGCCGATGTGGACCTGCTCAAGATGATCGGTCTGGAAAGCAAGAACCACAACCTTACCTATAAGCTCAACCTCTCTTACAGCAAGACCCACGCTCAGGACAACACGTGGATTTCGGCTTGGATTCAGAGCCGCCGCGTCTATCTGGACAAGAGCAACGAGGTGCTGACGGAGAACAAGCGCACCTATTCAGACTTCCTCGCAGAGAACACGCTGACCTACGACGGCAACTTCGGACTGCACCACATCAACCTGCTGGGCGGTATCACCTATGAGGAGGAGAATACCCATCTGCTCAACGCTTGGGGCAAGAACTTCCCCGAGCCCTACTATCTGCAGATTGGCAACGCCGAGACCCGCGATGCCGACTCGTATGAGTACAAGCACGCACTGACCTCGTTCATTGGCCGCTTGATTTACGACTATGACGGCAAGTACCTCCTCTCGGCCATCCTGCGCCGCGACGGTAGCTCGCGTCTGACCAAGAACATCCGCTGGGGCACCTTCCCCTCGGTATCTGTCGGCTGGCGTTTCGATAAGGAGAAGTTCTTCCCCATCGACCGCAACGTTGTCAATATGTTCAAGATTCGCGCCAGCTATGGTGAGCTGGGTAACGAGAACATCGGCGACTACGCTTATCAGGCTACGCTGCGTCCCGGCTTTATGACCTATAGCTTCGGCAACAGTGTCGTTTCGGGTTCTTCGATTGAGACCTTTGTCAACGGCAACCTCGCTTGGGAGAAGAAGACCACGACCAACATCGGTATCGACCTCGCCTTCTTCAACAACCGCTTGGAGTTCACTGCCGAGTGGTATAAGAACAAGTCTACCGACCTGCTCTACGGTGTACCCGTTCCTGCCAATGCAGGTGTGCAGAACGAGAGCGTAACGATGAACGCCGCCTCAATGGAGAACAGCGGCTTCGAGTTCTCGGCAACCTATCGCAACCGCGACCACGCCCTGAAGTATGAACTGGCAGCCAACCTGAGCACACTGAAGAACAAAGTGACCTCGCTCGGCTTCGGCAACGAGTCGTACATCACGGGTGCCTACGCTACGTTCGTAGGTCAGGAGGTTGGTCAGTTCTACGGCTGGGTGTACGAAGGTATTGCCCGCACGCAGGAAGACCTCGACAACCACGCCAGCCAGCCGGGTGCCAACGTGGGTGACTGCCTCTATAAGGACGTCAGCGGCCCGGACGGCACGCCCGACGGCATCATCGACGCCAACGACCGCGTAGTGCTGGGCAGCGGCCTGCCTAAGGTGAACTTCGGTATCAGTGCTCACTTGGAGTACAAGAACTTCGACCTGAGCATCTCTACCTTCGGTGCACTGAACTATCACGTCAGCGACGACATCTGGAACAGCCTGAACTCCAGCTATGGCCCGGCCAATAAGGACGTGGCTCTGCTCGATGCCAACCGCTGGTCCGACGATGGCCTGACCTATCTCTCGGGTGTTCCCCGCACTTACTATGCTGCCAATGGTGAGCACTGGAACGACTACTTCAGCGAGCGTCACATCCAGAACGCTGCCTACTGGAAGATAGCCAACATTGAGCTGGGCTACAACATCCCCAACAGCGTGTTCCGCGGCGTCATCACCGGTGCCCGTGTCTATGTGTCGGCACAGAACCTCTATACCTTTACGGGCTATAAGGGCTACAACGTAGACTATGCCGGCGGTACGTTCACCCCGGGCTACAACTTCTGCTCATATCCCAGCGCACGCAGCTTTATGGCAGGTGTACTCTTCTCATTCTAATCGACTTGAAGACTATCGAAGAAATCAAGAACTAAAGAACCAAAGTATATGAAACTATATAAGATTTCTCTTGCCCTTATGCTGGGCATCGGCACGCTGACCTCGTGCAGCGACAAGTTGGAGCTGACCAACCCCAACCAGCCTACCACCGGAACATTCGGCAACACTGTCGACGACTTGGAGGATGCCGTGGTTGCTTGTTATCACCACATCCGTATGGAAGGCACCTACGCACGTGTGGGCTACACCATCGACGTCTGCCGTGGCGACGAGGTTTGGAACTCTTCGCAGGTATGGTACCTGCCTTTCGATAACCTGAACGAGCCGACCACCGACGAAATCGGACAGTGGTCGTGGCGCGACTGGTACTATGCCATCAACATCTGCAACTACGTCATCACCAAGAGCGGCGACGACGATGCAGCCCTCTCTGAGCAGATGCGCCGCATCAAGGGACAGGCGCTCTTTATCCGCGGTCTGGCTTACTACAATCTTGCCGGATACTACCAGAACCCGGCCCTGATTCTGAGCTATGACGACTATTCTACGCTCGACGGCCTCTATGCCTCGAACGTGACCGAAGGCGATGCCGACGGCTGGGCTCAGTTTGACCGCGTGATGGATCAGGTGGAGGCCGACTTCGCTGAGGCTATGGAACTGCTGCCTTCGCGCAGTGCCGGTGGTGAGTGGGCTAAGGGCCGTGCTACCAACGGTGCCGCTGCCGGCTATTATGCCCGTGCACTGATGCAGCGCCACAAGTACAACGAGGCACTTGCCGTCTTGAAGCAGATTATCGGCGGTACCTATGGTACTTATAAGCTGATGGACAACTACGGTGACAACTTCCGTGAGGGTGCTGCCTATGAGAATAATGACGAGAGCCTCTTCGAGGTACAGTTCCTCGACTACGGCACGCAGGGCTCGGTTGACGAGTGGACGCCCGTGAACGTCAGCAAGGACGCTTCGCAGGGTCACGCCGTAGAGTCTAACTATGGCCCCGGCGATTACGGCGGCTGGGCTGACCTCTCGGCCACTCCGTGGCTCTATCAGCTCTTCAAGGCTGAGCGCACCACCGACGGCTCGCTCGACCCGCGTCTCTACTGGACCATCGGTACCTATGAGCCCGAGTGGGAAGGCTTCGAATATGGCAATGTATGCTACACCAACCCGATGGATCCCAACGTTCCCGTGGTGACCAATACTGCCAATGGCGGTCTGCCCATCGCTAAGTGGACCAACTTCCGCACCGGTCTCTACAGCAACGTGGTGACGGGTCTGAAGTGCGGTATCAACCTGCGAATGATGCGCTATTCGGACGTGCTGCTCCGCGCTGCTGAGTGCGAGAACGAGGTGAACGGTCCTACGCAGCAGGCCTTCGACTGGATCAACGAAGTGCGCAACCGCGCCAATCTGGCTAACCTGAATCCGGCAGACTTCAACACGAAGGAAAAGCTGTTCGAGCAGATTGCCAACGTGGAGCGTCCGAAGGAGTTCGGTTGCGAGTATGGCCGTGGTCTCGACCTGCTCCGCTGGGGCTTCTTCTATGACAGCGCCCGTCTGCAGCAACTGAAGGAGCACAATGCCTACACGCTCAACACGGCAACGGTGAAAGACCCCGTTACCTATCCGGGCGACGGTGTGCTGAGCTCTTACGACACTTTCCTGCCGGGTCACGAGTTCTTCCCCATCTATCAGACGACGCTGAACAACAACGCCAATCTGGTGGGCAACTCGGCCAACAACAATACGGACAACTCGGGCTACTTCTCGCAGAAGGGCTGGACCATCCATCCAGTAGCCGAGTAATACAGTCGGTTTTGAATCAATGAGTAATAAACATTAAACGAAACAAGATTATGAAATATCTGAATAAATTAGCATCTGTCTTCTTCGTAGCAGGCCTCGGCTTGCTGACGCTGACGGGTTGCGAGGGCAGCGACCTCTACAATGTGAATGCTCCCGACTGGCTGTCAGGAATGGGCGGCGACGACTCCGGCACCACTGAGGAGCCCGAGTTGGAAGGAATGGAAGAGGACGTATACACCATCGGTGCCACGGATTTCAGCACGGGATGGTGGCAGCAGTTCTCCAAGTATTACGTGATTCCCGAGGGTGAAACGTGGAATGCCGTGTTCAATCTGAACATCGGTGCAGGTGATGACATCTACTATCACAACTTCGCCCTGATTATCTCGAACGACGTAGACCGTGGCGGCACAGGCTATACCGAGTATGGTGCCATCCGCTATGATGCCGCCTACGATGCCGGAAACTCGGAGTGGGGCGACTACATCGACCGCAGTCTGGTGAGCAGCACGCTGACGCTGAGCCCCGTAGACAATGTGGATGCCAACGTGCAGAAGCTGGCTGGCCGCGTTGTGCTGACCATCGACCGCTCCAATGGCGGCCTCGTGGTCAAGATGACCAATGGCACGGCTGAGAAAGTCTATGAGCAGACCACTCCGCTGGCTAACCTCAATGAAGACCAGACGAACACCAACATCCGCGCGTTCCTCGTTCCTGAGGGCAGCTACATCAACTTCCTGCAGAGCAACATCGAGCCGATTGGCGGCTTCACCTCTGCTGAAGACAAGCAGCCGCTGTCTATGGAACTGTCGGGCGTTCCGTCCGAGGTGCTCATCGGTACCGACCTCAACGAGGCTATGGCCAACGTGACGGCTACCATCAACTTTGAGCAGGGTGTCACCAAGAAGGTGACGGCTGAGGACCTGCAGTTCGAGGCCATCCCCAATATGGACGAGGTGGGTTCGAAGACGCTCGTCGTCCTCTACAACAAGACCTTCAAAGGTAGCAACTGCGACAAGCCCATCATTGCCAGCAAGGCATTCAGCGTGGTGAACGAGCTCTCTGCATTCACGCAGACCGTCGTCGTGCCCACCCCGCTCGTGCTGGGTGCTGAGGACAACTCGTCTGGTTGGTGGTCGGCACATACCGACAACATCAAGGTAGAGCCGAAGGAGACAAAGGTGGTCAACTTCACCAACTACTCTTCGGGCGGTGCCAACTGGAACAACTTCGTCATCGTACTCAACAAGGCCAATCTGGCAGAGTA
>JAFUZD010000031.1 GCA_017476785.1 Prevotella sp.
CTGTTCGAACACCTGAAAGTGTCGATGGACCACGTCATCAACAACCTCGGACCGCACCAGCTGCCCCTCATCGGGCGAGCCGACTGGAACGACTGCCTCAACCTGAACTGCTTCTCGTGGGACCCCAACGAGTCGTTCCAGACCACCGAGAACAAGAGCGAGGGCACAAAGGCCGAGTCGCTGATGATAGCCGGACTGTTCGTCGTCACAGCGAAGGAGTACGTGGCACTCTGCAAGAAGATAGGTAAGGACGACGAGGCCGCACGTATGCAGGTGGCCATCGACCAGATGGAGGCAGCTGTCAAGCGCGACGGCTGGGACGGCGAGTGGTACCTGCGTGCCTACGACTTCTACGGCCGCAAGATTGGTTCGAAAGAGAACGAAGAAGCCAAGATATTCATCGAGAGTCAGGGCTGGTGCACGATGGCCCAGATCGGTGCCGACGAGGGAATGGTGGCCAAGAGCCTCGACGCCACGAAGAAGTATCTGGAGTGCGAGCACGGCATCGTGCTCAACAACCCCGCCTTCACCAAGTACGTCTACGAGTACGGCGAAATCAGCAGCTATCCCGAAGGCTATAAGGAGAACGCCGGCATCTTCTGCCACAACAACCCGTGGGTCATCATCGGCGAGACGCTGGCCGGACGCGGCGACGACGCGTGGGCACACTATGCCAAGATACTGCCCTCGTACGTGGAAGAGAAGTACCGGACGCTGCATAAGGTAGAGCCCTACGTCAACTGCCAGATGGTGGCCGGAAAAGACGCCGCCCGCCCCGGCGAGGGCAAGAACTCGTGGCTCACGGGCACCGCAGCGTGGATGTGGCTCACGGTGAGCCAGTACATCCTCGGCATCAAGCCGCAGTACGACGGCCTGCAGATTGACCCCTGCCTGCCGCAGACGGCCACAGGCTACACCGTCAGCCGCCGCTTCCGCGACGCAGCCTACGAGATTACGGTGAAGAACCCCCACGGCCGCCAGAAGGGCGTCAGGCAGCTGACGGTCGACGGCCAGCCCGTCAGCGGCAACGTCATCCCCTACGCCCCCGGCAAGCACGTCGTGGAGGTGACGCTCTGAGGCCCCGCCCGGCGAAGTCCGACCCTATAAAAAAACTCCCCGCCCTCGATTGAGAGCAGGGAGTTTTTTCTTTGGGGTTTATCAGCGTTTGCGCTTCACCAACACCTTTCGGCCGTTGACGATGTAGACGCCGTCGCTCAGTCCGCTGAGTGAGGTCACGTTATGCCTCACCAGCACACCGCCCAGCGTATAGACATCTACCGGACGGGCAAACGTAATGCCGTCGATGCCCGTGGGATAGGTAATGGTGAGGATACCGTCCACGTAGACAAAGTCGTAGTTCAGGGCTTCGCCGCCACTAACGACGATGGCATACTCGCCCGGCTCGCTGTCGGCCGTAGCATCGGTCTGAGCCACTGGCATTGAGATGAGCACGCTCTCCGTCTCACCGTTCTTGAATCCATCAATATGGATGGTGAAGTCGGGGTTGGGCTGCGACGTGTCGCGAACGGCATTGTCGACGCTGACGGTCAGCGTGGCCTTCGTAATGGTCAGCGTGCCGTTGACGTAGGAGTCGTTGTAGTTCTGCACCCCACCTTTCGTGATGACGATGGGATACTCACCTACGGGCGATTCCGCCGTTGCCTCGCACGTAATCTCAGGCTCGCCGCTCAGTGCAGCACCCTCGCTGTCGAACTCGAACGCCGGGTTGTCGTCGCCATACGTGCGCTGATAGCTGCGGGCCGTCAGCGTGATGGGGTCGGCCTCGATGACGGTCAACGTGCCGGCAGTGAACTCAAACGCATAGTTCTCGGCCTCGCCGCCCGTGAGTGTCAGCTCATAGGTGCCGGGAGCCGTTGCCTCGGTGACGGTGGTCACC
>JAFUZD010000032.1 GCA_017476785.1 Prevotella sp.
GACTACAAGTCGCTGGCACTGCGCAACGCCGGCAACGACTATGACTATCTGTATATGCGCGATGCCATCATCCAGCGCACGATGGCCAGCCACGTAGACCTCGACTGGCAGGCGTGGCGACCGGCCATCGTCTATATCAACGGCAAGTATCGCGGCATACTCAACATCCGCGAACGCTCCAACGAGGACAATATCTACACCAACTACGACGGACTGGAAGACCTCGATATGTTCGAGAACTGGTACGAACTGAAGGAAGGCGACTGGGACAACTACGACCAGTTCAAAGCCTTCTATGCCGAGCACGGCCACACGCTGAGCGAGTATGCCCAGTGGATGGACTGGGAAGAGTTCCTGAACCTGATGATTATGAACCTATACTACAACAATCAGGACTTCCCGGGCAACAACATCGTGATGTGGCGACCCAAGACCGAGGGCGGCCGCTGGCGCTGGATTGCCAAAGACACCGACTTCGGACTGGGACTCTACGGCTCGTCGGCCACCTACAAGACCATCGAGTGGCTCTACAATCCCAACTACGATAACGACCGCAACTGGGCCAACCAGTATGAGCATACGCGGCTGTTCCGCCGACTGATGGAAGACGCCGACTTCAAGCGCGAGTTCATCGACCGCTCGGCCATCTATATGGGCGACTTTATGAATGCCCGCGGCACGCGTGCCGTCTGGGACCCGATGTACGAACTGATACGCGAGGAATACCCCCACCACAGAGCACTCTTCAATCCGTGGTGGCCCAACTACGACAGCGAGCTGGCCACCGCCCGCAACTGGGTAGAAAACCGCACCGCCAGTTTCTACCAGCAGCTGGCCAACTACTACCAACTGGGCTCGCCGACGGTGCTCAGAGTGAACCAGAACCTGAGCGACGACGACTTGCAGCGCGTGAGCATCAGCTTCAACGGCATCACGCTCAGTGAGGGACGCTTCGACGGCAAGTTCTTCCGCGACCGCAGCGTCACGCTCAAAGGCACACCCGTCGACGGCAAACAAGTGACGGGCTGGAACATCATCATCACGGGCAGCAATGGCCGCACGGAGAACACCGTGCAGGGAGCCGAGTACACCTTTACGATGCCGCAATGCTCGCAGATGGCCGTCAACGCCATTCTGGGCGAGGCTACGGGCATCGACGAGGTGCCCGCCGTGCAGCCGCAGGCAGGCGATGCCTATTACACACTCGACGGCCGCCGTCTCTCTGCCAAGCCCACGCGGCCCGGCATCTACCTCCACGGCGGACGTAAGGTCGTCGTCAGATAAAAACAGGAAGACAGCATACTCTTCTATTGAGAGGATTCCTTCGAACCCGAAGGAATCCTCTTTTTGTTTGTCGGCATTCTTGCACAAAAGCCGCGGTTTGTGCACGTTCTGGCCGATTTTGTGCATTTTATTTGGCCGTATGGGCAAAAAAAAGTACCTTTGCACCCGAAATTTGCAAATTCAAATAACACATTGATTTATATTTATGGCATTAAAGATTGTTGTGCTTGCAAAGCAAGTACCCGACACAAGAAACGTCGGTAAGGACGCAATGACGGCCGAAGGAACGGTCAATCGTGCGGCTCTGCCGGCCATCTTCAACCCCGAAGATTTGAATGCACTGGAGCAGGCTCTCCGTCTGAAGGAGCAGCACCCCGGCTCAACGGTAGGAATCCTTACGATGGGTCCCCCGCGTGCCGGCGAGATTATCCGTCAGGGCCTCTATCGCGGCGCTGATACGGGCTGGCTGCTGACCGACCGTCTGTTTGCCGGTGCCGACACGCTGGCCACCAGCTACGCCTTGGCCACGGCCATCAAGAAGATTGGCGACGTGGACATCGTGGTGGGCGGACGGCAGGCCATCGACGGCGATACGGCACAGGTAGGCCCACAGGTGGCCCAGAAGCTGGGACTGAATCAGGTGACCTACGCCGAGGAGATTCTGAAAGTGGAAAATGGTAAAGCCACCATCCGTCGCGTCATCGACGGCGGTGTGGAGACGGTAGAGGCTCCGCTGCCCGTGGTTATCACGGTGAACGGCAGTGCCGCTCCCTGTCGCCCGCAGAACGCCAAGCTGGTGATGAAGTACAAGCGCGCCACCTGCCCGATGGAGCGCAATGACGACTATGCCGAATACAACTACCTCTACGACGAGCGCCCCTATCTGACGCTCAACCAGTGGAGCGTGGCCGATGTTGACGGTGACCCCAGTCAGTGCGGTCTGGCCGGTAGCCCCACTAAGGTGAAGGCCGTGAAGAACATCGTGTTCCAAGCCAAAGAGTCGAAAACCCTGACAGGCGCCGATGACGACATCAACGGGCTGGTGCAGGAATTGTTGAACGAAAAAATCATCGGTTAAAAGCAATGCACAACGTATTTGTATATATAGAAGTGGAAGGCACGCAGGTACAGGAAGTATCGCAGGAGCTGCTGACCAAAGGCCGCAAGCTGGCCAATGAGCTGGGCGTGGAGCTCCACGCCGTCGTAGCCGGTACGGGCATTAAGAATAAGGTGGAGGAGCAAGTCCTGCCCTACGGCGTAGACAAGCTGTTTGTCTTCGACGGCGAGGGACTGTTCCCCTACACGTCGGCTCCCCACACCGACATCCTCGTGAACCTCTTTAAGGAGGAGCAGCCGCAGATCTGCCTGATGGGCGCTACGGTCATCGGCCGCGACCTCGGACCGCGCGTGTCGTCGTCGCTCACCAGCGGACTGACTGCCGACTGTACCGAGCTCGAGATTGGTCCGTATGAGGACAAGAAAGCCGGCAAGACCTATGAGCAGCTGCTCTATCAGATTCGTCCCGCCTTCGGCGGCAACATCGTGGCCACGATTGTCAACCCCGACCATCGTCCGCAGATGGCCACCGTGCGTAGCGGCGTGATGCAGAAAGCTGTCTACGAGGGCGAGTCCAAGCAGGAAGTGGTCTATCCCGAGGTGTCGAAGTATGTCAGCCCCGAGGCTTATGTCGTGAAGGTGCTCACCCACGAGGTGCAGGCCGCCAAGCACAACTTGAAGGGTGCGCCTATCGTGGTGGCCGGTGGCTACGGCGTAGGTTCGAAAGAGGGCTTCGACTCTCTGTTCCAGTTGGCCAAGGTGCTCCACGGCGAGGTGGGCGGCTCACGCGCTGCCGTGGATGCCGGTTGGATTGACCACGACCGCCAGATTGGTCAGACGGGTGTCACCGTTCATCCGAAGGTCTATATCGCCTGCGGCATCAGCGGACAGATACAGCACATCGCCGGTATGCAGGACTCGGGCATCATCATCTCGGTCAACAGTGACCCCGATGCGCCCATCAATCGCATTGCTGACTACGTCATTGTCGGCACCGTAGAGGAAGTCGTGCCCAAACTCATTAAGTATTACAAACAGAATTCTAAGTAACAATGGCAAACTATTATAGTGACCACCCCGAAATTGCGTTCCACCTGAACCATCCGCTGATGGAGCGCATCGTAGAGCTGAAGGAAAAAGGCTATCAGGACAAAGACAAGTATGAAGACGCACCCGTAGACCTCGGCGATGCCATCGAGAACTACAAGCAGATTCTCGACATCACGGGCGACGTGGCAGCCAATATCATTGCGCCGAACTCGGAGGACGTAGACCTCGAAGGTCCCCACTTGGAGAATGGCCGTATGATTTACGCCTCGAAGACCTTCGAGAACATTGATGCCACCCGTAAGGCTGGCCTCCACGGTGTGTCGATGCCCCGTCGCTACGGCGGCCTCAACCTGCCCAACACCGTCTTCTCAATGCTCTCTGAAGTAATCTCCGCTGCCGATGCCGGCTTCCAGAACATCTGGTCGCTGCAGTCGTGCATCGACACCCTCTATGAGTTCGGTTCCGAAGAGCAGCGTCAGAAGTATATCCCCCGCGTCTGCGCCGGCGAGACGATGTCGATGGACCTCACCGAGCCCGATGCTGGTAGCGACCTGCAGCGTGTGATGCTGAAGGCCACCTACGACGAGAAGGAGGGCTGCTGGCGACTGAACGGTGTGAAGCGATTCATCACCAACGGCGACTCTGACATCCACCTCGTGCTGGCTCGCTCGGAAGAGGGAACGAAAGACGGCCGCGGCCTGTCGATGTTCATCTACGACAAGCGTCAGGGCGGTGTTGACGTGCGCCACATCGAGCACAAGCTCGGCATCCACGGCTCGCCCACCTGCGAGCTGACCTACAAGAACGCCCGTGCCGAGCTCTGCGGAAGCACCCGCCTCGGCCTCATCAAGTATGTGATGGCCCTGATGAACGGTGCCCGCCTCGGCATTGCCGCCCAGAGCGTCGGCGTAGAGCAGGAAGCCTACAACGAGGCACTGGCCTACGCTAAGGAGCGTGCCCAGTTCGGCGAGAAGATTATCCATTTCCCCGCCGTCTACGATATGCTCAGCCGTATGAAGGCCAAGCTCGACGCTGGTCGCTCGCTGCTCTATCAGACCGCCCGCTACGTAGATATCTACAAAGCCCTCGAGGACATAGAGCGCGACCGCAAGCTCACTCCCGAAGAGAAGCAGGAGCTGAAGAAGTATCAGCGACTGGCTGATGCCTTCACCCCGCTGGCAAAGGGTATGAACTCCGAATATGCCAACCAGAATGCCTACGATGCCATCTCTGTCCACGGTGGTTCGGGCTTCATAATGGAGTACAAGAGCCAGCGTCTCTATCGCGATGCCCGCATCTTCTCCATCTACGAGGGTACGACGCAGTTGCAGGTGGTGGCTGCCATCCGCTACATTTCTAACGGCACGATGCTCAACAACATCAATGAGATGCTGGCAGCCCTGCCCGAGAATGCCGATGCAGCACTGAAGGCTCGCGTAGAAAAGCTCATCCCCGTCTACGAGGACGCGCTGAACTATGCCAAGAGTCTTGACTCGCAGGATGCGTTCGACTTCCTCGCCCGTCGTCTCTACGATATCACCGCCGAGCTCGTGATGAGCCTGCTCATCCTCGACGACGCTGCGCGCGCTCCTCAGCTCTTCGCCAAGAGTGCCCACGTCTACGTGCGGATGACCGAGGAGGACGTGCTGGGCAAAGCCGCCTACATCAAGAACTTCCGCGCCGAAGATTTGGAGAGCTTCAAGGCCTCAGGGGCTGCTACCGAAGAGGCTTAATATACACAGGAATCATCCGACAGGTTTGTTATGACCTGTCGGATGATTGATTTACCCTTATGGCAGACAAACACTTGTATATCATCAGTGGTCCTAATGGAGCAGGCAAGACGACAGCATCCTACACAATACTGCCGCACATTTTGGAGTGCCGCGAATTTGTCAATGCTGACGAGATAGCACGTGGTCTGTCGCCGTTTAATCCCGAAAGTGTAGCCATAGAAGCAGGTAGGCTGATGCTCTCACGTATCAAGGAATTATTGGCTCACAACGAAACATTCTCTATCGAGACAACATTAGCCACACGCTCATACTTCCGTTTAATTGAGAATGCCCGTCGCCAAGGTTACGACATCACTCTACTTTACTTTTGGCTCAACTCACCCGAACTGGCAGAACGCCGTGTTGCAGAACGCGTCAGTAAAGGCGGTCACAACATCCCCACAGATATTATCCACCGCCGTTACTACGAAGGTATTCGTAATCTCTTTGAGATATACGTGCCAATAGTAGACACGTGGATTATTGCTGATAACAGTAGTCTGCCTCGCGAAGTTATTGCAACAGGTGGAATTGGTACTGAGCCAATAATTACGAATACAGAGAAACTAAATTACATCAAGCAATATGTCACAACAAGAACATCAACAAATGGTAGCTCGAATTGTTCACGGTCTTGAAATCGCCGAGCGCGAAATGCTGCAGGAGAAAGCCCGCAATGGCGAGCACGTCATTGTCAGTGGCAGTAATGGTGTCATCCGCTCTGTTCCCGCTGAAACCTATTTATAAAGATAATAGAAACCTTCGTCCAGCAGACTTGCAAGTCCGCCCGAACGAAGGTTTCTATTATTTTTATTTAGCGATGGTTGTTTTGTTGTGCAGACCTTACGCCTGCGTTCCATCCCTCAATACCACTATTATATGCATCTGTTGCTGAAAGTGTTCCACAAGAGGAGAACGAAAGGAGTATTGCCGTAAGCAAAATGCCCAAAATTATTTTTTTCATCTTGATGTAGTTTTGTGGGTTCAAAATATTTGGAAGCAAAAGGAATGGATGGCAGCTCTGATATGGTGGACGATAATCTGTATCGTAACATCAGCGGCTTCAGAATGATAGTGACGAAGTTGCATCAATAGTATCCTGCAGACAAGCGGGACAGACCCTATACAGGTCTGTCCCGCTTTTTGTTTATAGCCGATTCTTCCCAGCATTGCTGGTTCGCTGTCATTATGACAACCCGACGATTTGGCCGTCGGCTACGTCGATGCACTCGGCTTGTGGGTGCAGGGGTAGGCCGGGCATCCGCATCATCTTGCCCGCCACGGCGACAATCATCTCGGCACCGGCGTTGACGATGAGCTGGCGGATGGGCAGGTCGAAGTCCTCCGGACAGCCATAGCGGCGGGCATCGGCGGTGAAGGAATACTGCGTCTTGGCGATGCATACGGGGTAGCGGCTGACGGCCGACTGGGCTCCGAAACGGCTGTTGATGTCGGCCAGCTGCTGCTGTGCCTCGGGGCTCAGGGTGACACTGGTGGCTCCGTAGATGTTGCGAGCCACCTTTTCTATCTTGGTGAGGATGGGGTCATCGTCATCGTAGGTGAAGCGCAGGGGCTGGCTGGGCTGGCGGCTGATGGTGTCGGCCACGAGACGTGCCAGCGGCAGGGCTCCCTCGCCGCCCTCGGCATAGGCGTTGTTGATGGCACTGCCCACGCCCAGCTCGTCGCAGTGGCGGCTGATGAGCTGCAGCTCTTCGTCGGTATCGTCGGCATAGCGGTTGATGGCTACGACGACGGTCTGGCCGAAGCGCTGCAGGTTGCGTATGTGGCGGTCCATATTGCGGAATCCGGCCACGAGACCCTCGGGCTGGGGTGTGCGAATCTGTGTGATGTCTACGCCGCCGTGCATCTTAAGACCCTGCGTGGTGGCCACGAGGACGGTGAGGGCAGGCTGCAGATGGGCTTTTCGACACTTGATGTCGAAGAACTTCTCGGCACCGAGGTCGGCCCCGAAGCCCGCTTCGGTCACTACGTAGGGACTGAGCGTCAGGGCCAGCCGCGTGGCGAGCACGGTAGAGCAACCGTGGGCTATGTTGGCAAAGGGACCGCCGTGCACCAGCGCGGGCGTCTGCTCGGTGGTCTGCACGAGGTTGGGGCGGATGGCATCGAGCAGCAGTGCCGTGATGGCTCCAGTGACGCCGAGGTCGGCCACGGTGAAGGGACGGCCGTCGGTGGTGATGCCGAGCAGGATGTTGCCGATGCGACGGCGCAGGTCGTCGAGGCTGGTGGCGAGGCATAGGATGGCCATCAGCTCGGAGGCCGGCGTGATGTCGAATCCCGTGGCGCGCTCAATGCCTTCGCCCAGCTGTCCTATGGTGACGTTGCGCAGGGCGCGGTCGTTCACGTCGAGCACGCGCTTCCAGTAAATCTCGCTCAGCACGGGTCCCTCAGCACGGTGCTGGTAGAGGTAGTTGTCGAGCAGGGCGGCAATCATATTATGCGCCGAGGTGACGGCGTGGAAGTCGCCCGTGAAGTGGAGGTTAATCTTCTCCATCGGCAACACCTGTGCGTGGCCTCCGCCGGCGGCTCCGCCCTTGATGCCGAAGCAGGGACCGAGCGAGGGCTCGCGCAGTGCCACCGTGGCACCGAGCCCCATACGGCAGAGCCCCAGTGCGAGGCCTATGCTGACGGTGGTCTTGCCGATACCGGCCTTGGTAGGGCTGATGGAGGTGACGAGGATGAGCCGGTGCTGGCGCATCTGGTCTTCGTCAATCAGGTGTTCGTCGACTTTGGCGATGTAGCGCCCGTAGTGTTCCATTGCTTCGGAGGGGATGCCCAGCTTCTCAGCGATTTGGCTGATGGGGGCCAGCGGCGTCTGCCGTGCGATTTCAATGTCGGTCATAGCTTATACGGATATCAGGTTTCTTGTTTGGGTAAGTTAAATAGAATAAGGTAATGCAAAGATACGAAATAATGCTGACAATGCAAAGCATTTGGGCGGGATTTAATACAGAAAAACTCGGAGAACTCGGGGACCTCGGAGCGCTCCGAGGCCTCGGGAGCGTCGCTTCGTGGGCTTGGGAGCATCGCTCCGCGGGCTTGGGAGCATCGCTTTGTGGGCTCGGGAGCATCGCTTTGTGGGCTCGGGAGGGCTCGGAGTTCTCGGAGCTCTCGGAGTTCTCGGAGCTCTCGGGAGTTCTCGGAGCTCTCTGAGCTCTCTGAGTTCTCCGAGCTCTCCGAGAACTCAGAGAGCCCCCGGAGATGTAAATATACCACGAATATCCCTATCGGTTTTGTTGGCAGTGTGCGGGGAAATGCGTAATTTTGCACGCAGAAAATACTGTTGAACAATGAATAATGGATTAAGAATGATTGTCGCTGCCCTCACTATGGCAGCCGCGGCCACGCAGGCAGTGGCCCAAATGGGCGCAGAGCCCGACCTCGATACTAAGTATGCAACGGCGCTGATTAAGCCCGGAACACCGGCACCCGACTTCACGATGCGCACCATCGACGGCGCAACGTTCCGCTTGTCTGACCTGCGGGGACGGACGGTGGTGCTCGACTTCTGGGCTTCGTGGTGCCCCGACTGCCGTAAGGACGCACCCGAGATAGTGCGGATGCACCGGCAGTTCGGCCCGCAGGGCGTGGAGTTCGTGGGCGTCTCGATGGATACCGACACGGCGGCGTGGCGGCGTGGCGTGGAGAAGCTGGGCATCAAGTACACACAGGTGTCGGAGCTGAAGAAGTTTCACGACACCGACATCTCGAAGGCCTATGGCGTGAAGTGGATTCCCTCGCTGGTGGTGGTAGGCCCCGACGGGCAGGTGGTGCTCTCTACGGTGCTGTCGTATAAGGTCGACAAGTACCTGAGCGAGCAGCATCCCACGGGCTATCGCTCCACTTCCGAGCGCGTGACGATCGACGGTTCGAAGGGCAAGCTGCAGGGCATCTTGCAGAAACCCGTGCTGGCCGCTGGGCAGCAGTGCCCGATGGTGGTGCTGTGCCACGGGTTCGGCGGCTCGAAGGACGGGCCGCTGTTTGAGCTCATTGCCGACTCGCTGCAGGCCAACGGCATCGCCTCGTTGCGCTTCGACTTCAACGGCCACGGCGAGAGCGAGGGCGACTTCGTGGATATGACGGTGCCCAATGAGATAGAAGACGCGCAGAAAGTCGTGGAGTATGTGCGCGACTTGCGCTATATTAATAAGGTGGCACTCGTGGGCCACTCGCAGGGCGGCGTGGTGGCTGCGATGACAGCCGGCCAGCTGGGCGCCGACGACATAGCGGCCGTGGCATTGATGGCACCGGCTGCCGTGCTGCGCGACGATGCCCTGCGCGGCTCGACGATGGGGGCCACGTACAACCCGCAGGACCCGCCAGAGTCGGTCACCCTGTGGGGCGGCAAGAAGCTGGGCCGCAAGTATATCAAGTCAGCCCTCACGCTGCCCATCTACGAGACAGCCGCCAAGTATACCGGCCCGGCGCTCGTGGTTCACGGCACGGGCGACCGGGTGGTGCCCTATACCTACGGGCTGCGCTTCCACCAGCAGTGGCAGGGCAGCGAGTACGTAGAACTGGAATACTTTGACCACGGCTTCACGCAGAACATCTACCGCGCCACCAGCCTCGTGAGCGCCTTCCTCGTCAAGACGCTGAAACAGTAGACGTAGGCAGGCAATGGATATTGTCAGACTTCTGAAAGACTGGACCCTGCCCGTGGCTATGGGCACGGGGGCAGCAGCCTATCTGCTGTTTGCCTTTGCGCCGCCGCTCGACGCGGCGGCTCGCTTCTTTGACCCCATCTTCAGCGCCATCCTGCCGCTGTTTATGTTTCTCATCCTCTTCGTGACGTTCTGTAAGGTGGACTTCCGCAAGCTCATCCCCGTGCAGTGGCACCTGTGGGTGAGCGTGTTCAACGTGCTCTTTGTGGCCATCAGCGTAGGGCTGGTGCTGGGATTCGGGATGACGGGCGAGAGTCTGGTGCTGATGGAAGCCCTCCTGATGTGTATCATCAGTCCGGGTGCCACGGCAGCGGCGGTCGTCACGCAGAAGCTGGGCGGCAATCTGGAGCAGATGACTACCTACACGTTTATCTCCAACTTCATCACGGCACTGCTTGTGCCCGTCTGCTTCCCTGCTATCGAGAAGACGGCCGACATCACGTTCTGGGCGGCGTTTGCCAAGATACTCTACGAGGTGGGCATCGTGCTGCTGGTGCCGATGCTGATGGCCTACGTGGTGAAGCACTATATGCACCGGCTGCACCGCAAGATAGTATCGGTGAAAGACCTCTCTTACTATATGTGGGGTTGCTCGCTGATGATTGTGTCGGGCACCACGGTGAAGAACATCGTGCACGCCGAGACCTCTGCCGCGCTGCTCTTGGCCATCGCCCTGCTGGGCTTGGTGCTCTGCATCGTGCAGTTTGCCGTGGGGCGTTTCATCGGCCATTACTTCGGTCGCACCGTCGAGGCGGGGCAGGCGCTGGGACAGAAGAACACCGCCTTTGCCATCTGGATGGCCCACACCTATCTCAATCCGCTGTCGACCGTAGGCCCCGGCTGCTACATCCTGTGGCAGAACATCATCAACTCGGTGGAGATATGGCAGAGCCGGAAAGCACAAAAAAAGGTTTCGAACTGACTTCGAAACCTTTTTTCTTTCTCTTTCTTTGTGCCTGTCGGCAGTGGCTCAGAGCTGTGCCAGCTCCACTACTTTGTCGACGGCAGCGCTCAGTCCGTCGGCGTTCTTGCCGCCCGCCGAGGCGAAATGGGGCTGTCCGCCGCCGCCGCCCTGAATCAGCTTGGCCGCCTCGCGGACCATCTGGCCGGCATTGAGCTGGTGCTCTTTGACCAAGTCCTCGCTCAGTATCACGGTGAGCATCGGCTTGTCCTGATGATTGGAGCCGACGACGCAGAGCAAGTGCTCGGGGATGGCCTCGCGAATCTTGAACACGAGGTCCTTAGCAGCAGCGGGCTCTATTGGCAGGATGGCCGTGACGACCTTCGTGCCGTTGACGTCGCGTGCCTTCTCAACGAGCTGATTCTTGGTGCGCTCCACGGCCTGTGCTTGGAACGACTCAATCTCCTTCTTCATCGAGTCGTGCTCCTCAATGTATTTCTTGATGACGCCCTGCAAGTCCTTCGCATTGTTGAAGAACGTCTTGACGGCGCGCAGCGTGTCCTCCAGTCCGTAGAGCAGCTCCTCGCACTCGCGGCCCGTCTTGGCCTCGACGCGGCGGATGCCGGCAGCTACCGAGCTCTCGCTCACAATCTTGAAGAAACCGATGCGACCCGTGGAACTGGAGTGGATGCCGCCGCAGAACTCGCACGAGGGACCGAAGCGCACCACGCGCACCTTATCGCCGTACTTCTCGCCGAAGAGGGCAATGGCACCCAGCTGCTTGGCCTCGTCGAAGGGCACGTCGCGGTGCTCGTCGAGCGGAATGTCCTGACGAATCATATCGTTGACCATCCGCTCCACTTGGCGCAGCTCCTCGTCGGTCACCTTCTGGAAGTGGGAGAAGTCGAAGCGCAGCGTGTCGGGACTGACGAGTGAGCCTTTCTGCTCTACGTGGTCGCCGAGCACCTGCTTCAGGGCGTAGTCCAGCAGGTGAGTGGCCGTATGGTTGGCAGCCGAGGCGTCGCGCTTGTCGGTGTCGACGCAGGCCATAAACTCAGCCGTGGGCTCCTTCGGCAGCTGCTTCACGATGTGGACCGTCTGATTGTTCTCGCGCTTGGTGTCGACAATCTCGACGGTCTCAGCCTCATTGACCAGCACGCCGCAGTCGCCCACCTGACCGCCCATCTCACCGTAGAACGGCGTCTGGTCGAGCACGAGCTCGTAGAACTCGTTCTTCTTCTGCGTCACCTTGCGGTAGCGCAGGATGTGACAGGTGTATTCCGTATAGTCGTAGCCCACGAACTGCTGCTCGCCCTGTGCCAGCTCCACCCAGTCGGAGTTCTCCACTTGGGCGGCGTTGCGGGCGCGCTCCTTTTGCTTCTGCATCTCGACGTCGAACTGCTGCTCGTCGACGGTGAATCCGTTCTCGCGGCAGATGAGCTCCGTGAGGTCGAGGGGGAAGCCATAGGTGTCGA
>JAFUZD010000033.1 GCA_017476785.1 Prevotella sp.
AGCTGGAGCGCGTGGTGCGCATCAAGACCAATACCTGCCGCGGCGGTATCATCGAGAACATCTATGCCCGCAACATCACCGTGGGGCAGTGTAAGGAGAGCGTGCTGAAAATCAACCTCGACTACGAGCACAACGAGGTGTGCTGCCGTGGCTTCGTTCCTACCGTGCGCAACGTGAGCATCGAGAACATCACGTGTCAGAAGTCGAAGTATGGCGTCCAGATCATCGCACTCGACACGGCCTGCTACGTCTACGACATCTACGTGAAGGACTGCAAGTTCAACGGCGTGGAGTCGGGCAACACCATTAAGGGCGAGACGCGCAACGTGAAGTTCGACAATCTGCTCATCAACGGCAACCTCGTGTTGCAGGAGATGCCCTACAAGAACTACAGCGAGTGGCTCACCTACTCGGAAATGCAGCGAACACCCAAGTCCTATCTGCTCGACTTCGCCCACAAGCCCAAGTGGAGCTACGTAATGGGAATAGAACTCGAAGCAATGCTCGACACCTATCTTAAGTATGGCGGAAACGCCATACTTAATTATTGTAGGGAGTATACCGACACGATGATTGGCACCACGGGAGCCATCCGCGGCTACAAACTGGAGGACTACAATCTGGACAATATACGCACCGGCCACTTCGTTACCCGTATGTACCAGCAGCAGCCGGAGGCCAAGAACCTGCTGGCTATGCAGATGCTGATGCGCCAGCTGAAGAACCAGCCGCGCACCGTTGCCGACAAAGTGTACTGGCATAAGGCCATCTATGCCTATCAGGTATGGCTCGACGGCATCTTTATGGGGCTGCCGTTCTACGCCCTGACGGCACGCGACCAACTGAAACCGAAAGAGGCCAAGCGCATCTACAACGATGCCGTAGACCAGATCAGCATCACCTACGAGCGCACGCTCGACCCGCAGACCGGGCTCAACCGCCACGCCTACGACGAGACACGCTCAATGTTCTGGGCCGACCCGCAGACGGGGCTCAGCCAGCACTGCTGGGGACGCGCGCAGGGATGGTACTCGATGGCACTCATCGAGCTGCTCGACGCCCTGCCCGAGAGCGAGACGGCCAACCGCGCCAAGCTCATCGCCCTGCTGCAGAAGGACCTCACGGCCATCGTGAAGTGGCAGGACCAGAAGTCGGGCGTGTGGTATCAGGTGATGGACAGCCCCACCCGCGAGGGCAACTATCTGGAGTCTACCTGCTCGTCGATGTTTGCCTACGTACTGCTGAAAGCCTACCGTAAGGGCTATGTCGGTAAGGAGTTCTGCGATGCTGGCATCCGAGCCTACAAAGGCATCATCAAGAACTTCATCCGCGTCAACCCCGACAAGACCATCTCGCTCACTCACTGCTGCGAAGTGGCAGGCCTCGGCCCGGGTGCTGGCCCGTTTGTGGCTCCGGAGAAAGTGAATCTGCGCCGTGACGGTTCGTACCAGTATTACCTCAGCGAGCCTGTTCGCGACAACGATGCGAAGGGTGTTGGTCCCTTCATCTGGGCTTCGCTCGAAATGGAGACGCTGGGCTACGAGACGAAAGACTTTGTTTTTTAGGAGTGACAGGAGTTTTTTTAGGAGTGTAGGAGTGTAGGAGTGACAGGAGTGCAGGAGTGACAGGAGTGGAGGAGTGTAGGAGTTTTTAGGAGTGTAGGAGGCCGGAGGTGAAAAGGTTTACGTTATCTTTTTTCCGACAGGATGCTGACAGTTCCGTTTTTTTTCTTACCTTTGCTGCGTTATCCCAACTAAAAGAACTATAAATAGATAAAAACATTATGAAGAAACTATTACTAACACTGACAGCAACAGTTATATCCATCTGCACGATGGCACAGGCGCCGGCTTTCCCCGGAGCTGAAGGGCACGGACGCTACACCACGGGCGGACGCGAGGGCGTAGTGCGCCACGTGACCACACTCGTCGACGACGGTAAAACCAGCACCGTGGGCTCGCTGCGCTGGGCTGTCAACGGATCGGCCAAGAAAATCGTGGTGTTCGATGTGGCTGGCGTCATCAACCTGACGCGCGAGCTGACCATCGGCGCCAACACGACCATTGCCGGACAGACGGCACCCGAGCCGGGCATCACGCTGCGCTACCACACCGTGCGCCCCAACGGCAACAACATCATTATGCGCTACATCCGCATCCGCCGCGGTGAGGAAAAGGACGTGGATGACGGAGCCGACGCCACGTGGGCCCGCCAATTCAAAGGAATGGTGCTCGACCACTGCTCATTCTCGTGGAGCATCGACGAGATTGCGTCGTTCTACGACAACCGCGACTTCACGATGCAATGGTGCTCGCTGGGCGAGGCACTGGCCAACCCCGGCCACTCCAAGGGTGAGCACAGCTACGGCGGCATCTGGGGCGGCAAAGGCGCTTCGTTCCACCACAACTTCATTGCCCACGTGCAGAACCGCGCCCCCCGCTTCTGCGGTGCCCGCTACGGATGGACGGGATATGACAACACCAAGTATGCCAACCCCATACAGGCAGAGATTGTGGACTTCCGCAACTGCGTGATGTACAACTGGGGCAATGGCAACGGATGCTACGGCGGCACGGGCGGCGGTAACATCAACATCGTGAACAACTACTATAAGGCCGGGCCGGCCACAGCCAACAAGACGCGCGTGACGCAAATCTCCGTAGCCACGTCGAGCAATGCCAGCGGCTCAGCCTATATGGGCTATACCGCCCGCTACTATATCAACGGCAACTACGTGACGGCTGCCGGAAGCAATGCGGCCAACTACGACTGGAAAGGCGTGAAGTACGACTCGGGCACTTACCAGATAGACGGCGAATACTGCTCTCCCGACGCAGCCCATCTGTACGGTGACAACGTGACTTATTACAAGAACAGCAGCAATGTGGACTGCGTGCGCATCAAGCTGACCGAACCCGTGGAGACGGGCGAAGTGACTACGCACTCGGCCGAAAAGGCTTATGAGAAGGTGCTCGACTACGTGGGCGCCTCGCTCTATCGCGATGCAGTGGATACCCGCTATGCCAACGAGGCACGCAACGGTACCACCACCTACACGGGGTCGGCACCCAACGTCACCCACTACCCGGGCATCATCGACTTCGTCAGCGACCAAGGCACCTATACGCTCACTGAAGCCAGCCGCCCGGCCAACTTCGACACCGACGGCGACGGTATCCCCGACGCGTGGGAGACGGCCAACGGACTGAACCCCAACGATGCCAACGACGGCAAGCTGTATACCATTGACACTAAGGGCTGGTACACGAACGTCGAGGTCTACATCAACTCACTGGTACAGGACATCGTCATCGCTGGTAATGCCGATGCTGAGAGCGGCATCAGCGAATACTTCCCCGTCTACAAGAACGAGCAGGGACAGACCGTAACGGCCATTGAGGCCATCGATGCGACGACCGACATCGTCCGCACGGAATACTACACGCTGCAGGGCACTCGCCTCAGCCAGCCGCAGCGCGGCATCGTAGTAGAGGTGCGCACGCTGAGCAACGGCACTAAGCTGACGCGTAAGCTGGCCGTCAAGTAAGCACGACAAAACAAATCTAAAAAAATAACTCAAAAACAAAACAATGGTATGAAACACAAATTACTAAGAATCTCCCTGCTGAGCCTCTTAGCCATCTTCTGCGGCGGCGGTGCCATCGCAGCCCTGATGGAGGCGGGCAGCGAGACGCTCTCCATCAAGTTTGGAGCCGACGACGTCACAAACACAGGGGATGTGCTTGACGGGAAGATTTTCTCGGACGGCGCATTCAAGCTGACCCTTACTGACACGCAAAACAAGATGGCTATTGACGGCAACAACAAGAAGTTTGAGGTAAACGACAATGCCCATCAAATGACACATCGGTTAAAATCCGGTGCCAAGTCGAGTGCCAACAATAAGATGACGCTGACGGTGCCGTCGGCAGGAACGCTGAAGATTTATGTCATTCCGAGCAACAGCAGTGCCACTGACAGAAATCTGGTCCTGACCCAGAGTGGCAACAAGCTCTTTGACCAGATTATTCTGGACGGAGATGCTGCCAAAGAGGCTGACGGTTCCTATAAGGCAGTTACCGCAGAGGTGGCCGCAGGCGAGGTTGAAGTGACCTATCCGAACGGTGCACTAAACTTCTACGGTTTCTTCTTCACTCCCGGCACTGAGCAGGGCGGTGGCACAGAGCCGGGCGGCGGCGCAGAGCCGGGCGGTGGCAGTGCCACGGAAGGTAAC
>JAFUZD010000034.1 GCA_017476785.1 Prevotella sp.
AATTTCAATTGTTGTCCTGTCGCTCCTTACCGGATGTGATTTCCTTTTAGACCCATCCCCCAAAAAGGGAAGGGAGGAAAAGACGGTTGCTTCGTTCTATATACCCGTTGCACCAATAACGCCCCGGAAGGCGTCACAGTGCAGCGCTTCTCGTACTACTACTTCTCTGTCTTATGTAACTCTTTCAAAGATCTCTTTCTTGATGAAACCTCCGGGATTCCCCGAAAGCGGATGCAAAAGTAAGAACTTTTTCCCAACCAACCAAATATTTTCGAAAGAAAATTGAAAATTCTCGCAAAATTTTCAGCGCTAATTGACGGAGGTCAAGAGCCCATTCCCGTTACACCTTAATAATATATACGCGCGAGGATGCTTCCTGTTGTTGCGCAGCCATTAACTCATCGAAAGACCTTGGGGTGCTGTTCGATTTAACAACGTTAAGTCTAAGGATGGTCAGACACATCCGAATAATATGCTTAAATACCCGTTGTCCAAAGAGGAGCCGAACCTCTACAAACAGGCCCATAACCTATTGTGCTACCATTACAACATTAGACACAAAAAGAGGGCTTCAGCCCTCTTTTTGTGTATGGATGACGACGGATTTACTGATTCTCCGGAGCCTGACCGATAAGGTCCATAAACTCGTCGAGCTTCGGCGTGATGATAATCTGCGTGCGGCGATTGCGCTGCTTGCCCAGCTCAGTCGTATTGGGCTGCAACGGGTTGTACTCGCCCCGGCCGCCAGCCGTCAGTCGTTTGGGGTCTACGCCATAGTCGTTCTGCAGTGCCTGCACCACGCTGGAGGCGCGCAGACAGGAGAGGTCCCAGTTGTTGCGGATATTGGTGCGCGAGATGGGCACGTCGTCCGTATTGC
The DNA here is from genome assembly GCA_017476785.1 of Prevotella sp. GTDB lineage: Bacteria > Bacteroidota > Bacteroidia > Bacteroidales > Bacteroidaceae > Prevotella. Next base: position 878 of record JAFUZD010000034.1, read on the forward strand.
CCTCCACGAGCACGTCGTAGTCCTTATAGTCGGTGATAATCTTGGCAATCTTCGACAGCGTGGTAGCCGCCCGGTCGTTGATTTCATACGAGCCGCTCTTGTAGAGCATATTGTCGGCCAGCGAGATATAGACCACACCTTTGAGCACCTGCACATCGACCTCGCTGAGCTCCTCGCGCGAGAGCGAGCGCGTCAAGTTATTGGTGAGCACGAGATTGAGCGAGTCGCTCTTCGACTTCACCTCCACCAGATGGCGGATATACTGGTTGGACTCGTTGATTTGGTCCACCAGCTTCTCTATCGAGATATTGTTCTGGTTGGTGTTCGTCAGGCTGCGGTCCAGCGAGCGCTGCAGGGCTCGGTTGGCATTCTGCAGTTCGGTGAGCTGTCCTTCGAGAGCAGTCACGCGGGCCTTCGAGGCCGCGAGGTCCTCACGCGCCGTCTGCAGGTTAGTCTGCAGCGTGCTGTTCTGCGTCTGGCAAGCCTCCAGATCCTTCTTGCTGGCACAGCTGGTGAGCGTCAGTGCGGCCACGGCCAGCATCATCATCACATTCGTTTTCTTCATAATCTTTCCTTTTTTATTTGTTGATTCTATTTGCAAAGTTAATGATATGACGCATAAAGCCACCGAAAGTTTTCTGCATTTAGCTTAATTTAACCTTTTCTGGCGGGCGGGGCGGGGCTCGGAGGGCGCGGAGGGTCTCGGAGAACTCTGAGAACGCGGAGGTCTCGGAGAACTCGGAGAACGCAGAGAACTCAGAGAACGCAGAGAACGCAGAGAACTCAGAGAACTCAGAGGGCGCGGAGGGTCTCGGAGGGTCTCGGAGGAACTCAGAGAACGCGGAGAACTCAGAGAACTCAGAGGGCTCCGTGGGCTTGGGAGTTTCGCTCCGGAGGCTTCGGAGCATTACTCCGCGGGCTTTGAAGCATCGCTCCCAAGCCTGCGGAACAGCGGGCGGAGGCCCAAAGGGCGGTCACGACAGGGCCTTAAGCCCTACGATAGAGGCAATCAGTGTGGTGATGAAAAACAGCCGCCAGAACGTGGCCGGCTCATTGAAGACAAACACACCCACCAACACGGTGCCCACGGCTCCGATGCCCGTCCATACGGGATAGGCCGTGCCCAGCGGCAGCGTCTGCGTAGCCTTAGCCAAGAGCACCATACTGAGGATGGAGAAAGCGAGGAATCCACCCATCCAAGTCCACCACAGCAGCCCGTCGACCGCCTTTGCCCGTCCGAGGCAATAGGTGAAGCCCACCTCGCAGAAGCCTGCAAAAATCAAAACAATCCAGTTCATAAACCTTATAATGCTGCCTATCGAGGGCTGCAAGACCATCCCGGCGTCTCCTTCCAAGGCGGTGCAAAGGTACGAAATTATTCTGTGACCGCCGTTCGGAAAAGCCTAAATAAATTTGGCTTTTCTATCGTTTTTCAGTACCTTTGCATGCAAATAACAAAACATTATCAATCAAAGCAAACGAAACAGGATATGATTCTCTTTTTCAGAACGCCACAACAGAGCATCGTGGCCACCGAGGTGGACCGTCAGCTCACACAGGACGAAGTGAACGAACTATGCTGGCTCTACGGCGGCGCCGAACTGACAGGCGACGAGACGCTGGAAGGCCGCTACATCGGACCGCGCCGCGAGATGGTGACTCCGTGGTCGACGAATGCCGTTGAGATTACGCAGAATATGAATCTCAGCGGCATTCGGCGCATCGAGGAGTATTTCCCCGTCAGCTCGGAAGAGGCTGAGCACGACCCAATGCTGCAGCGAATGTACAACGGGCTGGACCAGCGCATCTTCACCATCGACCACGAGCCCGAGCCCATCAAGTATGTAGACGACCTCGAGGCCTACAACGAGCAGGAGGGACTGGCCCTCTCGCCCGAGGAGATAGAGTATCTGCACAAGATAGAAAAAGAGAACGGCCGCCCGCTGACCGACTCCGAGATCTTCGGCTTTGCCCAGATCAACTCGGAGCACTGCCGCCACAAGATTTTCGGCGGCACCTTCATCATTGACGGCGTAGAGATGGAGAGCTCGCTCTTCCAGATGATTAAGAAGACGACGCAGGAGAATCAGAACAAGATACTGAGTGCCTATAAGGACAACGTGGCCTTTGCCGAAGGCCCCGTAGTGGAGCAGTTTGCGCCGGCCGACCAGTCGACGAGCGACTACTTCCGCATTAAGGACATCAAGAGCGTCATTTCGCTGAAAGCCGAGACCCACAACTTCCCCACCACCGTGGAGCCCTTCAACGGCGCTGCCACGGGTACGGGCGGCGAGATTCGCGACCGTATGGGCGGCGGAACGGGCTCGTGGCCCATTGCCGGAACGGCAGTCTATATGACGGCTTATCCGCGCATCTCTGACGACTCGGGCAATGCCCGCGACTGGGAAGACATCCTGCCCGTGCGCCAGTGGCTGTACCAGACTCCGGAGCAGATACTGATTAAGGCCTCCAACGGTGCCAGCGACTTCGGCAACAAGTTCGGCCAGCCGCTCATCTGCGGCAGCGTGCTCACGTTCGAGCATCAGGAGCAGCCGGCAGAGGGTGCCACACAGGCGGAGACGAAGTATGCCTACGACAAAGTGATAATGCTGGCCGGCGGCGTGGGCTACGGCACCCAGCGCGACTGTCTGAAGAAGGAGCCGCAGCCGGGCAACAAAGTGGTGGTCGTGGGCGGCGACAACTATCGCATCGGTCTGGGCGGCGGCAGCGTGTCGTCGGTCGATACCGGCCGCTACTCTAACGGCATTGAGCTCAACGCCATACAGCGCGCCAACCCCGAGATGCAGAAACGCGCCTACAATCTGGTGCGCGCCCTCTGCGAAGAAGACACCAACCCCGTGGTGAGCATCCACGACCACGGCTCGGCCGGCCACCTCAACTGCCTCAGTGAGCTGGTGGAAGAGTGCGGCGGCCGCATCGATATGTCACAGCTGCCCATCGGCGACAAGACGCTCTCGTCGAAAGAAATCATTGCCAACGAGAGTCAGGAGCGTATGGGACTGCTCATCGACGAGAAGCACATAGAACACGTGGCACGCATCGCCGAGCGCGAGCGCGCCCCGATGTACGTGGTCGGCGAGACGAGGGGCGATGCCCACTTCTCGTTCGTACAGGCCGATGGCGTCAAGCCGTTCGACCTCGACGTAGCCCAGATGTTCGGCCACTCGCCCAAGACCATTATGCGCGACCGCACCGTTGTACGCCGCTACCGTAATGTGAAGTATTCAATTGAGAATGGAGAATTGAAAATTGAGAATTGCGCGCAGAGTAATCATAATTCTCAATCCTCAACTCTCAACGCTCAATTACAGCAATATCTTGAGCGCGTGCTGCAGCTCGAGGCCGTGGCCTGCAAGGACTGGCTGACCAATAAGGTAGACCGCTCGGTGACGGGCAAGATTGCCCGCCAGCAGTGTCAGGGCGAGATTCAGCTGCCCCTCTCCGACTGCGGCGTGGTGGCACTCGACTACCGCGGCCGCAAGGGCATTGCCACGGCCATCGGCCACGCGCCGCAGGCCGGACTGGCCTCGCCCGAGGCAGGCAGCGTGCTCTCCGTGGCCGAAGCACTGACCAACCTCGTATGGGCACCGCTGGCCGAAGGGCTCAATTCCGTGTCGCTCTCAGCCAACTGGATGTGGCCCTGCCGCTCGCAAGAGGGCGAAGATGCCCGTCTCTACACGGCCGTGAAAGCACTGAGCGACTTCTGCTGCGACCTGCACATCAACGTGCCCACGGGTAAGGACTCGCTCTCGCTCTCGCAACAATACCCCAACGGTGAGAAGATCATCTCGCCGGGAACGGTCATCGTCAGTGCCGGCGGCGAGGTGAGCGACGTACGTAAGGTGGTATCGCCCGTCGTCGTCAACGACAGGCACGCCTCCCTCTATCACATCGACTTCTCGTTCGACGAGCAGCGGCTGGATGGCTCGGCCTTTGCCCAGAGTCTGGGCCACATCGGCGACGACGTGCCCACGGTGAAGAACGCCGAATACTTTGCCGATGCCTTTGCGGCCGTGCAGGAGCTGATTCAGCGCGGATGGGTGATGGCCGGCCACGACATCTCAGCCGGCGGTCTCGTCACGACACTGCTCGAGATGACCTTTGCCAACACGAAGGGCGGCCTGCACATCAACCTGCACGACATCTGCACCGACGGCGACATCGTGAAGACGCTCTTCGCCGAGAACCCGGGCGTGGTCATCGAGGTGAGCGACGAACATAAATACGAGTTCAAAGACCTGATGGAAGAGCTCGGCGTGGGCTATGCCAAGATAGGCTATCCCGTGGCCGACGACCGCCAGCTGACAGTGGTCTACCCCGACGGAAAGGGCGGCAATGCCGAGGTGACGTTCGACATCGACGCACTGCGCGACACGTGGTACAAGACCAGCTATCTGCTGGACCGCCGCCAGAGCTTCAACGGCAAGGCTGCCGAGCGCTATGCCAACTACAAGCAGCAGCCGCTCGAGATGCAGTTCAACCGCAGCTTCACCGGCCGTCTCGCGCAGTATGGCATCAGTGCCGACCGCCGCAAGCCCACAGGCATCAAGGCTGCCATCATCCGCGAGAAGGGTACTAACGGCGAGCGCGAGATGGCCTACTCGCTCTATCTGGCTGGCTTCGACGTGAAAGACGTGATGATGACCGACCTCATCAGCGGCCGCGAGACGCTGGAAGACATCTCGATGATTGTCTTCTGCGGCGGATTCTCCAACAGCGACGTGCTGGGCTCGGCGAAGGGATGGGCAGGTGCCTTCCTCTTCAACCCGAAGGCAAAGGAGGCCCTCGACCGCTTCTACGCCCGCGAAGACACGCTCTCACTCGGTATCTGCAACGGTTGCCAGCTGATGGTAGAGCTGGGATTAGTGGGGGCGAAGGGAGCCAAGATGCTGCACAACGACTCGCACAAGTTCGAGAGCGCGTTCGTCACGCTGCAGATTCCCGAGAACCAGAGCATAATGTTCGGCTCGCTGAGCGGCTCGAAGCTGGGGCTGTGGGTGGCTCACGGCGAAGGCAAGTTCTCGCTGCCCGAGGCCGAGAGTGCCTATAACGTCATTGCGAAGTACAACTACCACGGCTATCCGGCCAACCCCAACGGCAGCGACTACGACGTGGCTGGCATCTGCTCGGCCGACGGCCGCCATCTGGCAATGATGCCCCACTTGGAGCGCGCCATCTTCCCGTGGCAGTGTGCGTGGTATCCCGAGCGTCGCCGAACGGACGAGGTGACGCCGTGGATAGAGGCCTTCGTCAATGCCCGCGAGTGGATTAAGCAGCACCAACGCTAAACCAATACACAATGAACCGCCAGCTCTTCACCACCTTCTTCCGCATCGGGCTGTTCACGCTCGGTGGCGGCTACGCAATGATTCCACTCATTGAGCGCGAGGTGGTGGAGCGCCATCGCTGGGTGACGAAGGAGGAGATGCTCGACCTGATTGCCATTGCGCAGAGCTGTCCGGGCGTCTTTGCCATCAACATCGCCACCTTTACCGGATACAAGCAGGGCAGCACCCGCGGGGCCATAGCGGCCGCGCTGGGTACTGCCCTGCCCTCGTTTCTCATCATTCTGGCCATCGCCATCTTCTTCCACCAGTTTGAGGACAACCGCATCGTGGCGGCCCTCTTCCGCGGCATCCGGCCGGCCGTGGTGGCACTGATTGCCGTGCCTACGTTCAATCTGGCCAAGAGTGCCCGGCTGAACCGCTATACGCTGTGGATTCCCGTCGTATCGGCACTGGCCATCTGGCTGCTGGGCGTCTCGCCCATCTGGATTATCATCGCTGCAGGCGTGGGAGGACTGGTCATAGGAAGGAGTAAGAAGTTATGATATACGTCTATCTGTTCCTCACGTTTTTCGAAATCGGGCTGTTCGGGTTCGGTGGCGGCTACGGAATGCTGTCGCTCATCCACAACGAGACCGTGGAGCACTGGCACTGGCTGTCGTCGGCGGAGTTTACCGACATCGTGGCCATCAGCCAGATGACGCCCGGCCCCATCGGCATCAACTCGGCTACCTACTGCGGCTATACGGCCATCGCCAACGCGGGCTACTCCGCTCCAATGGCGGTGCTGGGCTCGCTGACAGCCACCTTTGCACTGATACTGCCGTCGCTCATCCTGATGATTGTCATCAGCAGGATGTTCCTGAAGTATATGCACGCGCCGGTGGTACAGTCGGTCTTTGCGGCACTGCGCCCGGCCGTGGTGGGACTGCTGGCGGCGGCCACCCTGCTGCTGATGACGCGCGAGAACTTCTCTGCTCCGTCAGAGAACCCGTGGCAGTTCTGGATCAGCGTCGCCCTGTTCTGCGCCGCCTTCTATGGCGTGAAGGTGCTCAAGATCAATCCCATCCGGATGATTTGCTACTGCGCACTGGCCGGCCTCGTACTGCTGTATTGAGAATTGAGAATTGAATTGCCCCCATAAGTCCTATAAGTCTCATAAGACCTATAAGACCTATAAGACCTATAAGCCCTATAAGCCCCATCAAAAAAAAAGAAAAAATAGCAATGAAGAAACTACTGACCGCCCTCCTGCTGCTGGCCGCCATTGCGGCAACAGCCCAGATTGCAGCGCCTGCTGCCAAGCCCCACAAAGCCCGACCGCCCCGCATCCACCCGCTGGTGACCGACACACCAATGGTGCACGACCCCGTGATGGCCTACGAGAACGGTAGATATTACATCTTTGCCACGGGCAATGGCATCCAACAGATGACATCGGCCGACCGCCGCAGCTGGACGCTCAGACGGGGAGGTGTGCTGACCGAGATACCACAATGGACTGCCGACTCGGTGCCGGGATTCAAGAGCCACGTGTGGGCTCCCGACGTCATCCGCTACCACGACCGCTGGTGGATGGCTTACAGCTGTTCTACCTTTGGCCGCAACGGGTCGGCCATCGGACTGCTCTCGGCCGACAGCCTGCAGGGGCCGTGGCGCGACGAGGGCTGCATCGTCTGCTCGCGCGAAGGGCGTGACAACTGGAACGCCATCGACCCCAACTTCGTCATCGATGACGACGGACAGCCGTGGCTTACGTTCGGCTCGTTCTGGGACGGCATCCAGCTCCTCCGCCTCGATGCCCGCACAATGCGGGCTGCAGCCGGTGCGCAGCCCGTGACCATCGCCCGCCGCTATGCCCGCGGACAAGAGCCTACGGAGCCCAATCCTACCTCGCGCTTCGCCGGTACCAATGCCATCGAGGCACCGTTCGTCCTGAAGCACGACGGCTGGTACTACCTGTTTGTGTCGTGGGACTACTGCTGCCGCGGGCCGCTGTCCAGCTATCGTGTGGTGGTAGGTCGCAGCCGCACCGTCGGTGGCCCCTATGCCGACCGCGACGGCCGTCTGCTGACGGAGGGTGGCGGCACGCCCGTCATCAGTGGCGACAAGCAACTGTTCGAAGCAGCCGGCCACTGCGCCGCCTACCACTTAGAGCCGACAGGCGAAGACGTCTTCATCTGCCACGGCTACTACCTGCCGCGCGGCGGCCAGAGCATCCTCATCCAGCGTCCCATCGACTGGACACCCGACGGCTGGCCCCAGCTGCGCTGAGTGCCGAATGGGAATGCTATTCATCAAAATGAAAACAGACAGGGGCGAATCGGTTGATTCGCCCCTGTCTGTTTTCGTATAGTCTTTACGCTAAAAAGCGTGAAGGGCCGCTATTTCTTCTTGCCCCAGTAGCTCGTGGCGCCATTGATGCCGGCGTAGACGATGGTGGCGCGGCGGGGAGATGCCTCCCAATCGCACTCGCGCTGCACACGCAGCTCCACGCCATTGGCTGTGAGCGTGTTGGTGGCAGCGTCGAAGCTCCACTTACCGCCCTTCCAGATACCATCAGTGATGGTGCCATCAGCTGCGAAGGTCATATCGGAGGCCGTCTTCTGCTCACCATACTTATAACCGAGGTCGATGTGCTCCCACGTACCGGCTATCTCGTCGGCCGTGATGGCCGTCTGCGGCACGGCAGCATAACGCTCGGGCATCACCACGGGCCAGCCCGACGACAGCCACTGGATGCTGCGTACGCCGCCCATCATCACGGCATTGGGTGCATTGCCGCCAGCCGTGGTGGGGAATCGCTGCTGCGAGGCATAATAGTAGTTGCCCTGCCCGTCGTCGAACACGGCACAGTGGCTGATGCCTACCCAGCCGTTACCCTGCGAGAACTTGTAGGGATGGGTCAGCACGGTCTCATAGCCAGCATAAGTGCCGTCGATGGTTGCCGAGCGAGCCACACGGGTATTGTAGGGAACATCCAGTCCGTCGTAAGCCATAAACAGATAGTAATAGCCGTCGTGATAGACGATTTCGGGTGCCTCAGAGCCTTGCCAGCGACTGTTGCCGCGGCTCCAGATGCGTTTGCCATAGCCGTTGTCGGCCAGTCCCTGCGCCGATGATGCCCACGGGTCGCCCAGCGGTTTGAGCGGCATACCCGTCTCTGCACTCAGCTGTACGGCCGCAAAGCCCGAATGCCACGAGCCGTAGATGAGCCAATGCTCGCCCTGCGGCGTGATGACCAGTGTGGGGTCGATGGCATTGAAGTAGAAATAGGCATCCCAGTCGTTGAGACTGTTGCGTTTCCAGCCGTCCTTACCTTTGTCGCTCGACGAGCAGATGACGTAGCCCTTATCGGTCCACTTGTTGCTGCCCGGGTCGGTGGTCTCCATCATTCCGATGAAGGCACGCTCACCCCACGAGTTATCAAAGTTGTTGGTATTGTTGGCAGGCTTACCCGTCTTGATATAGTTGTCCACCACGATACAGTAGTACATACGGTAGAGGCCGTCCTTCACCTTACGGGCACAGGGAGCCCAGTAGCCATACTGCGGATCGGTGACGGGGTCGAGTCCCTGCTGGGCACGTATCTCATTGAGCTTGGTCTTCACCCACGCAGGCGTAGACTGCATCGTGCCACCCAGATACTCCCAGTTGACGAGGTCGACCGAGCGGCGGCAATGGAAGTGACCGCCGGAAGTATGGGCGTTGCCATAGGAGGCATCGGTCTGGTACATATAGTAGTAGCCGTCGTCAGCCTTCATCACCGTGGGGTCGTGCACGTTGGCCAGATTCCACTGCGAGCGGTTGGCCCAACTGGAAATGTTGCGATAGTCGTCGTTATAGGTGGGTGCCTTCCACTCGCCGGAAGCCGAGGTGGTAAAGCTGACATCGCTGGAGTAGACCACCCGCGAACCGGCCTGTGCATAGGCACGCACGTGGTAGGTGGTGCCGGGCGTGAGGCCAGTGAGGCTGACACCGATACTGGCCGAGGTGGCAGCCACCTTCGTATCGTTGACGGTAGGATTGGCCGAGGTGCCATAGCATACGCCACGGCTCTCAATGCCTGTTCCCGTGGCCCGGGCCGACACAGCAGCTGAGGTGGCCGTGACAGAGGTTACAGACGGAGTGGTGACCGCCCACGACGAGGTGTCGCCACCGCCGCCGTCAGAGGCATCGTCGCCACCGCAGGCTACAGCCAGTGCGGCCATTGTCATCAGTAAGAATAGTTTCTTAATCTTCATAAGTCCTTTAAAAAAATAGAAATGCCCACGGACACACGGTAGCGTCCGCAGGCATTTGTTACACATTCATCTTATTCGAATACCAGATAGCTGCCGTCAACCGTAAAGCGGAAGTAGAAGTTGTCCGGATCGATGGTGTTGATGCCGATGTAGTCCTGAATGTAGTCAACACCGTCTGTTCCGTGCATCACAGACTTCACGTCGGCCGTGCCGTCGCCATTGTTGACAATCTGCAGAGATACCTTAGCACCGTTCATTGCTGCAAGCCAAGCTTCCCAGCTGGTCTGACCGCCGCTCGGCGTGCAGGCACCATAGCCGTCGCCCCAGCCATAGTTGTCGGCGCGTACCACTGCATACTCTGCCAGATTATCCTTGTTCAGGATGAGCACGAAGTTGTTCCAGTTGGCACCGCCCGAAGAGTAGTTGGTGAAGTTGACCGTGCAAACTTGGTGAGCCTTCACCTGCACATTCGGTGTGAATACCTGCCACCAGCCGGTAGAGCAGTCGGCAACACCCAGCTCGCGGTCGAATACCAGATGGCAGCCGTCAACGGTGAAGCGGAAATAGAAGTCGTCCGGATCAACCGTGTTGATGCCCTTATACTCCTGCGTGTAATCCACGCCGTTCGTTCCGTGCATCACGGCCTTGATGTCGGCCGTACCGTCGCCGTTGTTGGTGATGTAGGCTGTCACCTTAGCACCATCCATCGCAGCGAGCCACGTAGCCCAGTCTTCGTCGTTGGTCTGTCCGCCCACCGGCGTGCAAGCAGCATAGCCGTCGCCCCAGCCAAAGTTGTCGGCGCGCACCACTGCATACTCTGCCAGATTGGCCTTGTTGAGTACGATGTGCTTGGTGCCGAGAACTTCGGTTGGGGTGACGGCTATGCTGCCTGCA
>JAFUZD010000002.1 GCA_017476785.1 Prevotella sp.
CAGCCCGAGAAGCAACTGCTCTTCCCCGCCGACGAGGAGAATCTGGACGGACTGAACTTCCTCGCTGGCAAGCGAGTGGACGAGGTGAACAAGATGGCCGAGCTCGGAACACGGCTGGCTCACGTAGACGGCGGCGTGCCCAACATCCGCATCTCCGTTCCCCAGCTCAACGAATACTATCTGGGACAGCTCATCTACTTCTTCGAGATTGGCTGCGGCATCAGCGGCAACGTGCTCGGTGTGAACCCGTTCAACCAGCCCGGCGTCGAGGCCTACAAGAAGAATATGTTCGCACTGCTCGACAAACCCGGCTACGAGGCAGACTCGAAGGCCATCAAAGAGCGACTGAAGAACGAGTAAATTGTAATTAGTCACTGCTAATTACTGACAATGAAAGAAATCAAGAACTACTTACAAAAGCACGGCTTTGAGGCATTCACCCCGAAGGCCGTGCTTTTTGATATGGATGGCGTCATCTACGACTCAATGCCCAACCACGCCACGTCGTGGCACGAGTCGATGGCGACGTTCGGACTGGATATGCCGCTGAGCGGTGCCTATCAGTACGAGGGAATGCGCGGGGTGGAGACCATCAAGCTGCTGGCACGCCAGCAGTGGAACCGCGAGCTGAGCGACGAGGAGGCACAGCGGATGTACGATGTCAAGTCGGCCTGCTTTGCCCAGTGTCCGCCGGCAGAAAAGATGGAGGGCGTGGAGGAGCTGATGCGCCAAATCAAAGCCGACGGGCTGCGCATCTGCGTAGTGACCGGCAGCGGACAGCACACCCTGCTCGACCAGCTGGAAGCGGCCTTCGACGGCCTGCTCAGCAAAAGCCTGATGGTGACCAGCTTCGACGTGAAGTACGGCAAGCCCAACCCCGAGCCCTATCTGCGCGGACTGCAAAAGGCGGGCGTAAAGCCGTGGGAAGCCATCGTCGTGGAGAATGCACCGCTGGGAGTTCGTGCTGCCGTGGCAGCACACATCTTCACCATTGCCGTCAACACCGGTCCGCTGCCCAACCAAATGCTACTCGACGAGGGCGCCGACCTGATTTTCGGTCGTATGACCGACCTGCGCGACGGCTGGCACCAGCTGACCGAGGCGTGGAGCCGACAGGACTCGCACTGACTATTCCATACACCCCAACCAACCTCTCTATATCCCTATCCCAATGACACAGGAAGACAGATGGGAGCTGCACTACAAGCAGGTTCTGGAATTTATGCAGAAAACAAAGCGGCGGCCTTCGAAACATCACCTCGAAGACCACCGTATGCTGAACTGGATAAAATACAACAAAAAGCTAATCGCACTGGGCAAACTGACGGAAGAGCGCGTCGCCAAGTTCAACAAGCTGCTCAGCTTGGCTGAAGAGTGCCGCCGGATTAACCAGTACGCCTATGCCGACCAGCATCAGGGAGAGCTCCCGCTCAACTTCTGAAGCCCCCGCTCCCCGACCGCTCACTCTGCCGAGTCGGCATCCAGCGTTGACTCGCGGACGATTTTCAGCTCGCCCATCCGCGACAGACGGATGACAAAGGGGATGAACTCGTCGGTCTGCGGCAGGCTGATGCTGGCCGCAAACTGGAGCCAGTCGCCGTCAGTCTTCTCGAAGACCAGCCCCTCGAGCACGCCCTGACGCCGATACTCCTCGGACAGCTGGGCACTGAAATCGGATTTCTGGAACTGCCGCTTGAAGAATACCGACCCGTCAGCACGCGACACCGTCACCGTAGCCACGTTGTCTATAAACTCCTGCCCCATCTCGTCCTGCACCTTCGGCAGTGAGTCGCACGGCTCGCGCTGCACGTAGAGATGGTAGGTGCGCCCTATCCACTGCACGTCCTGTTCCTTAGTAAACTCCTGCTGGCTGATGGGAGCCTGCGGTTGGGGCTCCTCAATCTCCTGCGCGATGATGTCGTCTGTCTGTTTCTTTCCGCCGCAGGCTGCCAGCCATAAGGCTGCCACACCCACCAGCAGATATTTCCATTCTCGTTTCATAGTCCTTTCAAACGGTTCATTTGTGCTTTGCAAAGATAGCGTTTTTCACCGAATCCGCAAAAGCCTGTCAGAGAATTCTCGCGAGAATTCCGGAAATTCTCGCGAGAATTTCAAAAATCTTCGCGAGAATTCCATCAAAAACGATGCCCGCCATCACTGGCGGGCATCAGTAATCCTGAATCTTATTGCCTAAACAATACCCATTTTAGAATGGTCTGGCACGCTTGCCAATAAAAAACACTATGTTAACCTAAATCACTATGATTCTTATGTTGATTTTTATCGCTTCATTCTGTCGGCTGCTGCGGGTGCTTTCCGTGCGGTCCCTTATGTCCTCCGCGCGGTCCGCGATGGCGGAACTGCTGCATATCGGTCTTGTAGGCCTGATACTGCTCGGGCGTCATTATGGCCTGCAGTTTGGTGTCGTAGGCCTGCATCTCGGCAGTAGGCTGCGGCTGCTGTGGGCGTTTGCGAGCCAGCGAGTCGGGAGCCTGCTGAGGAGCTTGGGGCGGTCGCTGTCCCCGTCCGGCCTTCGGTCCAAAATGCTGGCGCGGCCCGCGGCCCAGTTTGCCTGCATATTCTGTATTGAGAGCCAGCAGCTTCTGTGCCTGCTGGTCGTTCAGCCCGTACTTCTGCACCATCATCGTCGTGCGGCGCTGAGCCATTTCGGCCTTCGTTGGCTTGTGCCCTCCGGCTTCGCTCTCATTATCCTGTACCTGTGCCATTGCCGTGGTGGCAGTCAGCATCATTGCTGCTATGGCTATCATCATCTTTTTCATTTCTATTATCCTTTCTTCAAAATTGTTAGTTGTACTTCAGTTATCTTCGTTTTTAGTTGCAACTATCAATTTGACGCAAAACGCCGGCAAAAGTTTAACGAATATCGAAAAAAACATCATATCGGCTCCATTTCTCATATTTTTTCACTACTTTTGCACAGTATTGACAGACAAGATGAGAAATAGTTTGTGTTTATTAACACTTCTGGCGCTGCTCTGCATTGCCTGCTCGGGCGGAGCGGAGAAGCCAAAGGAGGCCGCGCGCTACGAAAGCATCGACACGCTGCCGATGCTCATAATGCAGATCCAGAAGTGCTCGAAGCTATACACCGCCGAGTATCACATCCACAAGATAGTGACCCACGACGACGTGGTGCGCCTGCAAGGCAACATCCTGCAGCACGACTTCAACCTGCGGATGCCGCTGAGCGACCGCAAGATTGCCATCCCGATAGACGCCACACTGAAGGCCTACATCGACTTTGCCGACTTCTCGGAGCGCAACATCGAGCGCAACGGCAAAAAGATTACCATCGTGCTGCCCGACCCGAAGGTGGCAATGACCAGCTCGAAGGTAGACCAGAGGAACATCCGCGAGTACGTGGCACTGACGCGTGCCCACTTCAGCGATGCCGAGATGGCCAACTACGAACAGCAGGGACGCGAGGCCATCCTGCAGAGCATTCCCGAACTGGGCATCATCGAGACGGCACAGGCCAATGCTGCCAGCACCATCATACCGATGCTGATGCAGATGGGATGGCGCGAGCAGGACATCACCATCGTCTTCCGTAAGGACTTCGGCGCGCGCGACATCCGGTCGCTGCTCGACAACTCAACCATTGAACAATGAAGAAAAAGAAAGCGAAGCAGACCCCATCCTTCCTCCAGCAGTGCAGACAGTTGCTCCGACGCCCTGCGCTGCCGCTGATTCTCATCGCTGCCGCTGCCATACTGGGCATCGTGTCGGGCCTTTACAGCACCGTCAAGCACAGCAGCATCGAGCTGGGAGCCGACGACCGCATCGACATCACCCCACAACAGATACAGAGCATCAAAGCCATCGGCGAATGGGAGTTTCTGGCCATCAGCGACGAGGAGCTGGTAGACACCGTCCGCAAGGGCTTCTTCAGCGACGACCAGCTGGCACGCATCTACTACGGCACCATACGTCTGGGCATCGACCTGCATCAGGTGGACTCGGGGTGGATACGCGCCCAAGGCGACACCGTAGAGCTGAAGCTGCCGCGCGTAGGGCTGCTGGACAAGGACTTCATCGACGAGACACGCACCAAGAGCTTCTTCGAAAGCGGACGCTGGACGGCGGCCGACCGCGAAGCTCTCTACCAGCGAGCCTACCAGCGGATGCTGGCCCACTGCCTCACCCCCCAGAACCTGCGCAGTGCCGAGCAGAACGCCGACAAGCAGGTGCGCCAGATGATGCGCGCAATGGGGTTTGAACATATCACCATCACATACCAACAACAAGAACGTGACTGACAGACTTAACGACCTACTTGCTGCTGCCAGCAGCTGGCTGTGGGGATGGCCCCTGCTGGTGCTGCTGCTTGGCACCCACCTCTTCCTTACCATCCGACTGCGATTCCCGCAGCGGCGCATCTTTACGGCCATCCGCCTGTCGGTCAAGCGCGAGCCCGATGCCACGGGCGACGTGTCGCAGTTTGGCTCGCTGGCCACGGCGCTGGCAGCCACCATCGGCACAGGCAACATCATCGGCGTGGCCACGGCCATCGCACTGGGCGGTCCGGGTGCCGTGCTGTGGTGCTGGCTGACGGGTGTCTTCGGCATCTCCACCAAGTATGCCGAAGGGCTGCTGGCCATCAAGTACCGCATCAAGACCCCCGAGGGCAAGATGCTCGGCGGTCCGATGTATGCGCTGGAGCGCGGGCTGGGCTGGCGATGGCTGGCAGTGCTCTTTGCGTTCTTCACGGCGTGTGCCTCGTTTGGCATCGGCAACTCCGTGCAGGCCAACGCTATTGCCACGTTGACCAGTGAGACGTACAGCATATCGCCCTACGTGACGGGCGGCGTAGTCTGCCTGCTCACGGGAGCCGTGGTGCTGGGCGGCGTGAAGAGCATCGCACGCGTATGCTCAATGCTCGTGCCGTTTATGGCCTTTTTCTATATCCTCGGCTGTATCTACATCCTCTGTGTCAACGCCTCGTTCCTCTGGCCCGCCGTCAAACTCATCTGCACGGCAGCCTTTAGTCCGCAGGCAGCCGGCGGCGGTTTTGTGGGCACCACGGTGATGATGGCAGCGCGCTTCGGCATTGCCCGCGGCCTGTTCAGCAACGAGTCGGGACTCGGGTCGGCACCCATCGTGGCCGCCGCAGCCCAGACGCGCAATCCCGTGCGGCAGGCACTGGTATCGAGCAGCGGCACGTTCTGGGACACGGTGGTCATCTGCGCAATGACGGGACTGGTCATCGTCAGCTCCGTACTGGCCTACCCCGACATCACCTTCGACAACGGTGCCATCCTGACGAAGGCCGCCTTTGCCAAGATTCCCGTCGTAGGCACGCCGCTGCTCACGTTCGGCCTGCTCACATTTGCTTTCTCCACTATCCTCGGCTGGTGCTACTACGGCGAGCGTGCCATCGAGTATCTGCGCGGCCATCGGTGGGTCATTGCCTACCGCGTGGCCTACATCTGCGTGGTGTTCATCGGCTCCGTGGTCAATCTGAGCATCGTGTGGAGCTTTGCCGACTGTATGAACGCCCTGATGGCCATCCCCAACCTCATATCGCTGCTGGCACTGAGCGGCATCATTGTCAGTGAGACGCGCAAATATCTGTGGAGCAACCGGCTGGACGACTGGGACTGACAGACGGCGACAAAAGACGGTAGCAAAGAAAAATCGCATTTCCCCGAGGGCGACGTTTCGCCCATCAGGGAAATGCGATTTTGCGTATGCAGTGACCAACGAAGAGACCGCCGCGCCGTCCCTACTTCAACGGCAGCACCAGCAACACCCGCGTGCCTCCGGTATAGCTGTCGTCCAAGCGTAGGTCACCGCCCAGCTTCTGCGCCAGCCGCTGTACGATGCTCAAGTCCAGTTCGGCCTCGTCGCGCATATCGTCGGGCTCGTCGAACCAATTGAAAAGGCTGTTCATACGCTCACTGGGAATGCCGGCACCCGTGTCTTGCACGTAGATGGTCAGCCGCTCTATCTCCTCGCTCGTGTTGCAGCCCACGGTAATCTCGCCCTGCTCCGTAAACCGGCAGGCATTCAGTATCAGTTTGTTGACGATGAGCTCCACGATATGGCGGTCGCTCTTGACAAAGAACTCGTCATTCAATTCGCGCTTGAAGTTCAGCTTCACTGCCTGTTGGTGGTAGATGCTGAACATATTGGCCTCCAGACAGCGACGGCAGAGTGCGTTGGGACTGAACGACTCGTCGCTCAGCTGGTGGCCGTCGCCACAGTCGCTGAAGAGCATCATCTCGTCGAGCAGTGTAGAGATGAGGTCGGCGTTGTACTGCATCTGCTCCGAGATGTTGCGTTTCTCGCTCTTCGAGAGATACAGGTCTTCCTTAGCCACGATGGCTGCCAACTCCTTAACCGACTTGAGCGGCGTGCTGATCTCGTGGCTGATGTTCTGCAGGAAAGCCCGGTTCATCCGTCCCGAACGCCGTTCCTGCCGCAAGTCGCCCTGCTGGCGGCGCAGCCACACAAGCAGCACCACACACAAGAGGGCCAGAATCATTGCTATTGCTATCCACATACTATTATCAGGAATCTTTATAATACCGCTCCAAAAGTAGGGAAAAAATCCGAGCATCACAAATTTTTAATGCCCTTTTTGCCCGATGCGGCCCTATTTTTTGACAACTTCTACCACCGTCAGCTCGCGGCCGGCGACCCGGAAGCGTATGTCCCAACGCCCGAAAGGCATCCCGTAGATGCGGTCGGGCTGCGACTGATACGACGGTCGGGGGTCGAGGCTGAGCGTCTCGGAGAGGGCCGCACGCTCGTCGGCCGTCAGCAGCCGGGCCACGTCGGCGGGCAGCACCACGTGCAGCGGCTCCCACTGGTGCGTATCGGTGAATCCGCCGCGCGCATCGGGATGGCTATCGGCATAGGGCAGATAGGGCTTGACGTCGTAGATGGGCGTGCCGTCCATCAGGTCGGCGCCCATCACCTCGATGCTGGGGGCACCGGCTCCCTCGGTCACTATCCGACGGATGCGTACCGACGAGAGCCCCAGATTGTTGGGGCGGAAAGGCGAGCGCGTGGCCCACACGCCCAGCCGCTCGTTGCCGCCCAGTCGTGGCGGGCGCACGGTGGGGTGCTTCGGGGCGGCAACATTGGCCGAGAAGCCCCATACAATCCACACATAGTCGAACGACTCCAGCCCGCGCAGTGCCTCTGCCTGTCGGTAAGGCTCCACGAAGACGATGCGCCCGCCCACCGTCTCGGCCAGCCCGCTCTGGCGGGGAATGCCGAACTTCGACGTGAAGGGCGACTCAAAATATGCTATCGGCTCTATCTGCATAAAAACACCTTTCAGCTGCAAAAGTACGAAAAAATGCCGAATGTTTGGCGGGTTCACCGCATTTTTGTACATTTGCAGCAAACTAACGACAACAAGCCAATGAGAAAGATTGCAGCACTTCTGGCACTGACGCTGCTGACAGCAACGGCGTGCCAAGCACAGTACAAGACCGACGAGTTCAAGACTCAAAGTGGCAAGACAGTGAAAATCACCTTCATCAAGCACGCCAGCATTCAAATCAGCTACCGCGGACTGGAGTTCTACGCCGACCCGGTCTATGAGTTCCAACCGCGCACGGACTTCACGCGGTTTCCCAAAGCCAACTTCATCCTCGTCACCCACGAGCACCGCGACCACTACGATAAGGAAGCACTGGCACAGCTGAAGACACCGGCCACGACCCTCTACCTGAACCAGAGCGTCTACAACGACTATCGCCACGGACAAGTGGTGGCCAACGGCGACAGCCTCAGCATCGACACGGACATACAGCTGCAGGTGGTGCCAGCCTATAACACCACGCCCGGACGCGAGCAGATGCACCCCAAAGGGCGCGACAACGGCTACATCCTGACGCTCGACGGACTGCGCATCTACATTGCCGGCGACACGGAAGATATCCCCGAAATGGCCAATCTGGATCCCATCGACATTGCTTTCCTGCCCTGCAACCAGCCCTACACGATGACACCGCAGCAGCTGGAGCGTGCCGCACGCATCATCAAGCCGCGCGTGCTCTATCCCTACCACTATTCCGAAACGCCCATCCGGCAGATTCCCCTGCTGCTCGCGGGCTCGGGTATCGATGTCAGAATCCGTGATATGAAATAGAAACAGGAGGCAGACGGAACTGACGAAAAAGCGATTGTTGCGCGAATTCAAACCCAAAATTCACGCAACAATCGCTTTTTCGTCGGTCTTTTGTCAGTGCAAGGCCATCAACGCTTAATCGTCTGCAAGGCCGCGTCACCGGGCTTGAAGAGCAGCCCCGTGCACGGTGTGGAAGGCTCGACGCGATAGGGGTATAGCTCTACGGCATTCCAGTCTATCTGGTCGGTGCGCTGTGCCACCGGCACGTGGGGAATCAATGAGCCGTCGCGCACGAGGATGACAGCCGGGATACGGCCGGCCTCGATGGTATGATAGCCGCCTTCATAGACTTTCAATGTCTGATAGTCTATCCACTTACCCTGCGGCAGATAGCACGTGCGGGAAGTGCCCGACTCCAGCAGCGGGGCCACCAGTATCTGACTGCCAAACATATACTCATCCTCCACCAGCCAAGCACCGGCATCTTCGGGGAACTCCACCAGCAGCGCACGCACCATCGGCAGGCCGCGCTCGGTGCAGTCTTTAGCCTGCGCATAGACATACGGCATCAGCCGATACTTCAGCTCGGCCGCCTCGCGGAAGGCTTCGGTGAAGCTCTCGGAGATGAGCCACGGCTCTGTGGGAGGTGCGCCGTGGGCACGGGTATGGCTGCTAAGGAAACCGAAAGGCAGCCAGCGGCGATAGATATCCTCGGGCGAGGCGGTGACGAAGCCGCCGATGTCGTGACTCCAGAAGGAGAACCCGCTGAGTCCGAACGAGAGGCCGCCACGCAGGTCGCCCAGCATTCCCGTATTGGTGGTGGCGGCATCACCGCCCCAGTGCAGCGGATAGCGCTGACTGCCAGCCCACGCCGAGCGCGCCCAGATAACTCCTTCGCCCGTGGTCTGCTGGATAATGTCCCACAGTGCCTTATTGTAGCGCAGCGGATAGAGGTTGTGCTCATACTTTCCGCCACGGCCACTGTGGTAGAGGCCATCGTAGGGAGCCGCCTCGCCGAAGTCGCACTTGATGGCAGCGACGCCCTGACGCAGCAGTCCCGCAATCTTGGACTGATACCAACCTACGGTCTGCGGATTGCTCAAATCGAGCACGGCATCCTCGTAGGGCAGTTCACCGGCCGCATTCTTCACCGCCATCCCGCTGTCTACCAACTCGCGGAAGAAGCGGTTCTTCGGCGTGAAGTAAGGCAGCTGCCACAGACAGGTGTGGAACCCGTCGCGCCGCAGCTGGCGCAGCATTGCCACGGGGTCGGGGAAGCGGTCTTTGGCAAACTCGTAGTCGCACTGCCAGTCGACACCAAACCAGCCGGTATCGAAGTGAATCACGTCTGACGGGATGCGATGGCGACGCAGCTGGCGGGCTATCTCGAGACCCTCGGCCTGCGAGAAATAGGTGATACGGCTCATCCACGTGCCGAAGGTCCAAAGCGGCAGCATCGGCGAACGCCCCGTGATGCCGGTGTACTCATAAAGGATGTCTTTCGGCTCACCGAAGAAGACGAAGAAATCCAGTTGTTCGTCGGCCATAAACAGGCGGTCGGCTCCGATGTAGCTGGCACCGAAGTCGCACGTGACGGGAGCCGACGTATGCATAAAGATGCCATAGCCGCGATTGCTGAAGAAGAAGGGGACGGGCTTGTACTGCCCTTCGGTCTCCGGTCCCTGCGGGTCAGTAACGAACAGATGGACGCGCTGCCCCACTTTGTTCAGTGCCCCGAACGACTCGCCACAGCCATAGATGCGTTCGCCGGGAGCCAGCGTGAAGACGGGATTCAGCGCACGGCTGTTGTCAGAACCGCGCTTGATGAACGAGAAGGGCAGCAGCTTCACCTGCGAAGAGTCGTTGTCGATGAGGTGGCGCGTCTGCGTCATCACCTTCCCATTGGCATCGCGCAGTATGATGCGCCACGGATACTTCTGTATCTCAATGCTGCCATACGCACTCTTATAAATAATGGAACGCCCGTTATCCGCGCCCGTCCAAGCGTCAGACACCGGCGGGACGCCGCAGAGCATCAGGCTCTCAGCATCACTGCCCTTCGGCACTACGGGCGACGTAAACATACGGATGCGGAGGGTGCGCGGCGTGACGAAGCTGACCTGCAGGCGCAGGTTGGGGTCGTTGTCATACTGAGTGTCGGGGAAGTCGAGCATCTGCATCCTGACAGGCCAGTAGCCGTTGGTATTGAAGGCTTGGCGCGGTGACAGGCGGTAGCGCTTCCAATTGACTTCGCCCGTACCCTGCGCTACGTCGAACGACGCCAGAGAGTCGGCGAGGAAGTAGGTGTTCGACAAGTCGCTGAAGTCGGTCGACATATCCTTCGGGGCGTTCATCAGGTATTGAACGCCGGCCGAGGTCTGAATCTGGGCAACTGTTGTGAATGGTAAAAAGGCAAAAAGGTAAAAAAGTATATACCTTATTCCCGTCTCCATTCTCATTCGCATTCTCTTAAGTTGTGTCATATCTCGTTCTCTTTTTACTGTTTTACCTTTTTACTGTTTTACCGTTTTACCTTTTTACCTTTTTACCCTTTTACCTTTTCACCCTTTTACCTTTTCACAGCTTTATGGTGCTTGATTTCAGTCCTATTCCTTTGGCTGTGAGCGTGCCACGCCCGTCAACGACCACGAGAGCACGGCCGCAGAAGGCCTTACGGCGCGGCTCGCAGAAGCGCTCCATTGACGTCTGACTGCCATTATCGGTACCGAGAATGCGCAAGCCATCGGCCGACTCGAAGACGAGCTGGTCGTCGGCCCACGGGCAGCGACGGCCTTCGGCATCCACCACCTCGGCCTGAACAAAGGTGGTCTTCTGGCCGCGATAGTCTATCGAGAGGCGGATATGATGGGGCTGGCCGGCGGTCTGGATGCACTGCTCGCCCACTACGGAGCCACCCTTACGGGCCACGACCTTCACCTCGCCGGGCTCGAAGACGACGCGCCACTGCACGTGGTACTGGTGGCTGTCGGCCTTACGCCGCACGCCCTGACTGCGTCCGTTGACGAAGAGTTCTACCTCGTCGGCATTGTTGTAGTAGCACCACATATCAATCTGCTGCCCTTCCAGCCAGTTCCAGTGGGGGAAGAGATGGAGCACGGGGGCTTCGGTCCACTCGCTTTGGTACATATAGTACACGTCCTTAGGCTGGCCAGCGAGGTCGATAATGCCGAAGTAGGAACTGCGGGCAGGGAATCCATAGGGCGTGGGCTCGCCGATATAGTCGAAGCCCGTCCAGATAAACTGGCCGCCGACATAGGGCGTATGCTTCACGATGTCCCACGTCTCTTCGTGGGTAGAGCTCCACGAGGCGTGCATATTGTCGTAGGCCGAGCACATAAACGAGGGGTCGGTATAGGGTAGCCACCACTCCACCGGTGCCGTATAGACCGAGTCGCTGGGCATACGGTAGTGGCCCGTGGTCTGCAGTGCGCTGACACTCTCGGTCATAATGAAAGGCTGGCCGGGGAAATTGCGCGGCACGTCCTTAATCCACTGATGGTGATAGTTGAAACCGATGATGTCGAGCGCACCGCTGCGGAACAGATGGTTGCCCGGATCGGGCTCGTTGCATCCGGCTGTAATAGGTCGCGTGGTGTCATAACGGCGCACGATGTTGCAAAGCCGGCGCGTCAGGATACTATTGACACTCAGCTCGCCGTCCTGTGCCAGCGTCGACACGTCGTGCCCCGCATTCAATATCAGGTTGGCCTGCTCGGCCGTGAGCGTATCAGCATCGGCCGACGACCACTGCTCCAGCACCTCGTTGCCAATGCTCCACATCAGGATGCAGGGGTGGTTGCGGTCGCGCAGAATGAGGTCTGACAGGTCGCGCTCGGCCCACTCGTCGAAGAAACGGGCATAGTCGTTCTGCGTCTTGCGCCGACGCCACATATCGAACGACTCATCCATCACGATGAGCCCCATCGTGTCGCACATATTCAGCAGCTCCGGAGCTGGCGGATTATGGCTGGAGCGGATGGCGTTGACACCCATCTGCTTCAGCTTGGTGAGCTTGCGGTGCAGGGCATCCTCATTGACCGCAGCACCCAGACAGCCAAAGTCGTGGTGCTCGCACACGCCGTTAAGTTTCATCGGCTGGCCGTTGAGCGAAAATCCCGTGGCCGCGTCGAAACGGAAAGAGCGGAAGCCCGTGGGAGTCTCATAGACGTCGACCGCACGGCCGCCGACTTTGACGAGTGTCTTCACCTTATATATATAGGGGTCGGCAAGTGTCCACAGACGGGGATTCTTCACCCTCAGCGTGGTCTTCTGCCCCTTCGCCGTGGCTACCACACGACCGGCGGCATCGAGTAACTGATGCTCCACGGAGGCACCTGCTCCGCCTTCCAGCTCCACCTCGACGCTCACCGTTGCCACTCCGCCGCGCTTGACGGACGGCGTTGCCACCACGTGCGTGCCCCAATGGGCAACGCGGGTGGACGTGGTCTGCGTGAGCCACACGTGACGATAGATGCCGCAGCCCGAGTACCAGCGCGAGTTAGGCTGGTCCGAGTTGTCCACACGCACGGCAATTACGTTGTCGCCGCGGCGCAACTGCGAAGTAAGCTCATATTCGAACGAGCTATAGCCATAGGGGCGCGTGCCCAGCCGATGGCCGTTGATATAGACGGTGGCATTCATATACACACCGTCAAACTCGATGAAGAAACGCTGGTCGGCCGCAGGAGCCTGTGCCAGCTGAAGATGCTTGCGATACCAGCCCGTTCCGCCGGGCAGGGCTCCCCCACTCGCCCCCGAAGGATTGGAAGCCGAGAAGTCGCCCTCAATAGCCCAGTCGTGAGGCAGGTTCAGTCGTCGCCAATGGCCGTCAGCATAGTCGGCACCGGCCATCTGAGCCGAGTCGCCGAGGATGAAGAGCCAGTCAGCATCGAAGTTCTTTCGGTCACGTGCAACGGCTGTCAGTACACCGATGACGACAGCCAGCAATAGCATCATTGTTCGTTTCATATTCATAGTTTCAGCAAAAGTTATCGGCAAAGTTACGCAAAAATCCCGCAAGTTGTATGCCGACCGCGGGATTTTATGGTTATTTAGTAGAAGTTCCCAGAACTTCCGACATATCAAGCTGTGTGGTAAACTGGAATTTAGTTGATTGTCCTTGCCAGAAACTCGCGCATCAACCGGGCAATCTCCGTGTGGTGGCTTTCGAGGGCGAAGTGGCCACTGGGCACGAAGTGGATCTCGGCATTGGGCAGGTCGCGTTTGAAGGCTTTGGCTCCAGCAGGGATGAACGACGGGTCGTTTTCACCCCATACGGCCAGCAATGGGGGCTGATAGGTACGCAGATACTTTTGGAACTCGGGATAGAGAGCCACGTTCGTGCGGTAGTCCAGAATGAGGTCGTTCTGCATCTCAGCGCGACCGGGCTGGCAGACGTAATAGTAATCGAGCGAATAGCCGTCGGGGCCTACGCTGCCCTCGGGTGTGCCGAAGGTGTACTGGCCGATAATGGTTTCAATGGCAAAGGCCGACGCAAACTGCTGACGAAGTTCGGACGTAGGATTTTTCCAATATACTTTGCGGGCCTCCCACTTCTTGCCCAGCCCCTCCTCGTACATATTGCCGTTCTGCGACACGATGGCCGTGATGCGCTCGGGGTGCCACATAGCCAATCGGTAGCCAATAGGTGCGCCGTAGTCGAAGACATATATGGCGAACTTCGTCAGTCCGACGACCTCGGTGAACTTATCGACAATCTGTGCCAGATGGTCGAAAGAGTAAGTGAAGTGCTCGCGGCTGGGGCTTTCCGTCTGCCCAAATGCAGGGAAGTCAGGAGCAATCAGATGATACTCATCTGCCAGTTCGGGCATCAGTTCGCGGAACATATGGCTGGATGAGGGGAAGCCGTGCAGCAGGAGGATGGCGGGTTTGTCCTTCGCGCCTGCCTCGCGATAGAAGACGTTGCAGTCTTCAACTTGAATTTTGTGATAGGTTACCATATTATCTGTTGTTTTGTTTTGAGCCTTTGCCGTAAGTGCAAGCATTATTGCCGCAAAGGTTGTTAGTATTCTATTCATTTCTATATACTCCGATTTATCCCAATTCTATGCAAATGTTGCTCCTGCCTCATAAAGCCTGTGGCGGCTTATGCGTCGGCAAAGACTTTGCCATCGGCCAGCGTGACTTGAAGCAGGGTGTATTCACTGTGGAAATCGTTGCGCAGGCGGTCTATGTAGCGGCGGCTCTCCCACTGACACATCGGCAGGTCGTGGAGCAGATAGTTGCCGCAGGTCTCCGGCTGCGTGGCCGGCACTTCCGTCTGCTCGAGTATCCACTCCAAGCACTCGATGGTAAGACGGCGCATATCCTCGACGGAGTAGCTGCCCATCATCACGATATACATCCCCGTCAAGCAGCCCATCGGCCCCACGTAGACCACGTCGTCCTTTACTGCTGAGTTGCGAAACCACGTAGCCATTAGGTGCTCTATGCTGTGCATTGCCGCCGGTGCCACTGCCGGTTCGCGGTTGGGCTCGGTGATACGGAGGTCGAAGGTGGTGAAGCCTTTGTCTTGTCGCGACACATAGATGCCCGGCTTCAGGTGCGTATGGTCGATGGTGAAACTCTGAATTACTTCCATTTCTTTTCGTCTTTGATATCAATAACCCTGCAAAGATAGGCAAAAGAGACGAGAAAAGCGATACCGGCCGGCTGTTTTTTGCCTCCATCCTCATTTGCACTGGGCAGCCGAGGAGCGCAAAAAGAATCAGGGAGAGGCCGCTGAGGTCTCTCCCTGATGAGGTATGGTCGCGGGTCGCGCGCTGCTCAGAGCTTGACGCTGACTGCCTTACCGTTGTACTGCACGAGCGTTCCCTCGGGCGTGTCGAGGTCGAGGCTGCGAGCTTTGTCGGGCGTGATGAGCACCACGTTGAAGCGACGCTGCTTCAGCATTCCGTTGAACTGACCTGCGCGCTTGCCGAAGGTAATGGTGCGCGAGGCATCGTCGTAGGTGATGTCGATGGTGGCATACTTGCCACGCTCGTAGTTATAGTTGGTGCCCTCGTCCTCGTAGAGCTGGAACTGGCCGTTCTGCCCGGCGTAGACGTAGAGGTTAATCAGCTCAGCCGGCTTCTCGTCGCACCACTCCATCTCGGGGCCGAAGGGGATGATGGCACCCTCGCGCACGAAGACGGGGATGCGCTCGTAGGGAGCGTCGACCACCAGCGTCTGTCCGCCGTCGATGTGGCGACCGCTGTACAGGTCGTACCAGCCGCACTGACGGGGGAAGTAGACACTGCGGTTGCGCGCCTTATAGTAGCCCACGGGGCAGGCCATCAGTGCCGGGCCGAACATCCACTGGTCGGGAATATTCTCTACGTTGCGGTCACCGTTGAAGTCCATCACCAGACCGCGCATCAGCGTATAGTCGCGGAAGTGGGCCCAGCCAGCCAGCGAGTAGAGATAGGGCATCAGCCGATAGCGCAGCCGGTCGTAGTAGAGTATCGACTGGTAGGCAGGATGGCTGTCGGGCGCAATGTTCCACACCTCGCGCAGGGGCCACTGGCCGTGGGCGCGATAGAGCGGGATGAAGCAGCCGAACTGGTTCCAGCGGGCCTGCAGCTCGCGCCACTCGGTGAGGTCGGTATTCTCCTCGCCCGTGCGGTCGAACAGCTGCTGGGCTGCCACGTAGCGGCTCTCTACGCTGAATCCGCCCTGATCCATACCCCAGAAGGGGATGCCGCTCATTGCATAGTTCATTCCGGCCGTCATCTGGGCGCGCATATCCTCCCAGCGCGTACCGATGTCGCCGCTCCACGTGGCAGTGCTATAACGCTGCTCGCCGGCAAATCCGCTGCGGGTGAGCAGGAAGACGCGCTGGTTGGGATTGACCGAGCGCTGGCCGTTGTAGATGGCATCGGCATTGACGATGGAGTAGGCATTGAAGTATTCGGTAGACGAGCCGAGGGCCGTGGGGCCGCTGAGTGCCTTACGGTACCAGATGGGCGTACAGTCGCGCACGTTGGGCTCGGAGGCATCCATCCACCAAGCGTCTACGCCGGCAACGCCGTTCTTGTTGAACTTCGTATAGAGGTTCTCGTCCATCTGGCGCCAGAACATCTTGCGTGCATCGGCATCATAGGCATCGTAGAACGAGCCGCGGAAGCCCAGCCAGTCGTGGATGTCGTCGGTAATGGCCTGATGGTATATCCATCCGTGGCGGTCGAGCTCCTTATAGTTCTCCACCGTGTCGTAGAACTTGGGCCACACGCTAATCATAAAGCGGCCGTGCATCTGGTGAACGGAGTCGAGCATTGCCTGCGGATTGGGGAAGCGAGCCGCCTCGAAGATGTGGCTGCCCCACGAGTCGAGCTTCCAGTAGTTCCAGTCCTGCACGATGTTGTCCACGGGAATGTGGCGGCGGCGAAACTCAGAGAGCGTCTGCTCGATGTCGGCCGAGCTCTGGTAGCGCTCGCGGCTCTGCCAGAAGCCGAGCACCCACTTGGGATAGACGGGAGCCTTGCCCGTCAGCGTGCGGTAGCCCGAGATGACCTCGTCCATATTCTGGCCGGCAATGAAGTAGTAGTCCATATCGCGGGCCATCTCGCTCCAGATGCTCAGCTGGTTCTGCTCCTGCTCCGTCTGCGGCACGGCGGCACGCAGTCCGCAGTAGCTCACGTCGCCGTCGGGCAGCCACTCTATGCGCAGCTGCGTCTTCTTGCCCTTCTCCAGCGGGGCGGTGAACTTCCACGAGTTGGGGTTCCAAGCCGTGCGCCAGCGCTCGCTGACCACCTCCTTACCGCCGATATACACCTTCATATAGCCGGCATAGTAGAGGATAAAGTGATAGTTGGCCGTCTGAGGAGCCTCGATGAAGCCCTCGTACACCACGCTCGCCCCGTTGAGGGGGAAGCCCTTCGGCAGGTTCTTGATGCCGCCGGGCTCGGTAGCATTGGCAATGGCCGATGTCTCAGGGCAGTCGAACTCATAGTAGATGGAGTCCTCGTCGCGCACCAGCCGCTTGCCGTCCTTAGCCACATAGGTACCCGTCAGATGGCCTTTCACGCCGTTCACGTCGTAGAGGGTGAAGGCGCGGTTCAGCTGCTGATAGTCGTTGGGATTGCCCCAGCGGCAATAGCTGTAGCTGTCCCACAGCAGTCCGTAGTTCTTCGTGCTCATCACGAAGGGGATGCTCACCTTCGTGTTGTACTGGAACAGGTCTTCGTTCTTACCTTTCATATTATACTCCTCTGCCTGATGCTGGCCCAGTCCATAGAAGGCCTCGTCGGCGGGGCTCTCAAAGAGCGCGCGCCACGAGAAGGCATTGCGCTGCTCATCGGTCAGGGTGCCCACTCCTATCTCGCGGTCGGGCACGCGGAAAGGCTGGAACGTCTTGCCCTGCGCAGCCTCCTTAAGCAGCTGGCGGCCGGTGGCATCGTAGAAGGTGACGGCACCCGTCTGCTTGTCAACACGGGCCTCCACGTTCTTGGCTTTGATGCTGACGACGCTGCCGTCGGTCACGTTGAACTGAGGCTTGGCCGTCTGCTCCACAATCATCAGGCTGGGCTGCTTCACGGGCAACTGGGCCTCGCTGGTAGCCTGCACACGGATGATGTTGTCGTTAATCACTTGCAGCCTCACCACCTTAGCGCCGTTGGCTGCTGCATTCTTCACTGGAATGGTAATGAAATTGCCGTCAACGGTATAGTCGGCTGCCATTACGGCACCGACGACCATCGACAGGACACCCACTAATAAAGTTTTCAGGTTTTTCATTAGATTGTCTTTATTTTTTATGTCTTTTCGATTTTCTGCGATTGCAAAGGTACGAAAATAAAACAAAAAACGTGCGTCGGAATGTTATTATTCGACGCACGTTTTGTTTTTTGCAGCCTTACTCGGCCTGTATCACAATGGGCTGACCGCCGCCCGACTTATATTCCGAGGGCATCACGCCGTACATTTCCTTAAAATACTTGGAGAAGTAGCGGGGGTTGTTGAAGCCCACCTTATAGGACACCTCGGCCACCGTGAGCTGGCTCTTGCGCAGCAGCTGCTCGGCGTGGCGCAGGCGAATCTGGCGGATAAACTCCGAGGGGGTGAGGTCGGTGATGGCCGTGAGCTTCTTGTACAGATGGACGCGCGACATTCCCAGAGCCTCAGCCATCGTCTCTACGGAGATGTCGCTGTTCGACAGGTTGGTCTCCACATATTCCGTGGCATCGTTTACCAGCTTCTGGTCGAGCGACGTAATCTCCATCTCCGTAATCTGCGGGGTTAGCTTGGCCTTAGCCGTGCCGCCACTCTCGGCCAGCTTGTTCACCTGTTCAAGCAGATGCTCCACGTTGCCGAACACCTGCTGCTCGCGCTCGTAGCGCTGCTCGTCGTTCTCTTCCTGCATCATCGTGTTCAGGCTCTCGAAGGTGTGCTGGAAGGGTTCGCGCAGCTCGTCGCTGACGGTGTCGTAGAAGTGCTGCTTCAGCTCGTCCAGTCGATGATTACTCTCCTGCTCCATCTTCAGCCGGGCCAGTCTCATCCGCTCCTGCTGCCGGCGACGGTAGTAGCGCAGGGCCAGCAGCGCAATGCCGATGTAGACCAGCCACATCCACCACGAGCGATACCACGGGGCAGCGATGGTGATGTCCAGCTGGCTCTCTATGTCGCCGATGGTGCCGTCGTCGTTGAGCATACGGACGCAGAGCGTGTAGCTGCCCGAGGGCAGACTCATATACGTGATGTTGGGGTTCACCTCCTCGGTGCGTATCCACTGGTCGCTGAAGCCCTTCAGCTTGTAGACAAAGCGCGAGCGGTTGCTCACCTCGCCGCTGTTGGAGCCCAGCTGGATGGTGAACTGATTCTCGGCGTAGCGCAGGCGGAGCTTGCGGCAGTGGTCGAGGGCTTCGGTCAGGATGACGCGCCCGTTGTATGTCTCGCCGGCTGAGATTTCGGTGTCGAAGAGATTCAGGCCAATGAAGATGGTCGTCTCGCCCTTGCGCCCTGAGCCCTGCCGGTTGGGGTTGATGATGTCAATACCGGTCTGGCCGCCCACGAGTATCAGCCCGTCGTGGGTGCAGAACACCGCCCGCTGGTTGTAGGTGCCGGGCTGCAAGCCGTCGCGCTGGTTGTAGCTGCGCACCAAGAACGTCCACGAGCCGTCGGCCGCGCGCTGGGGCACGATGTTAGACACGCCGTGGTCGGTAGAGGCCCAGATGGTGTGACGCTTGTCTTCGGCCACGCCCGTGATGCTCGAGCCCAGCAGGCCGCTCTTCATATCGAGCAGATAGACGCGGCCGGCAGTGCGGTCGACGATGGTCAGTCCTGAGGCCGAGCCCTGCCACACCAGCCCGCGGCTGTCCTGTATCACCTGCACGGAAGCCAGCGTGACGCCGACGTTGTCCTGATTGTCCTCAATGCTGCGGTTGACCACGCGGCGCGTCTTGGGATTGACCATTGAGTAGAAGTTGGAGTGAGCCACCAGCAGCCAGCCCTTCGACGTGAGCTGCACCGACGACACATAGTCGCTGGACAGCTGGGAGTTCTGCGAGTTGATGGGCTCGTAGAGGCGACCCGTACGGCCGTCGATGCGCTGAACACCGCTGCCGAGCGTGCCCACCCAGATGTCGTGGAACGAGTCTTCGGCTATGGTCCAGATGTTGTTGTTCGAGATATCCTGCGGATTGCCCGTGGCGCGGTAGTTGGTGAACTGGCCATTGCGGTAGCGGATAAGGCCACCCTCGTAGGTGCCGAACCACAGCGAGCCGTCGCTGGCGGCCAGACTGCCCACCATCACGTTCGACCCGAACCCGTAGGTCTCCTTATTGTAGAGCGTCTGCTCGCCAGTGTGGGGGTTGTAGCAGATGATGCCGCGGTCGTTGGTGCCCAGCCAGTAGTTGCCCCAGCGGTCCTCGCAGATGGTGTTGATGTCGCCCAGCTCCACGTAGCTGAAGTCCTGCAGGTCGTCGGTATAGAGGTTCAGTCCGTTCTTGTAGGACCCTATCCAGATGCGCCCGAGCGCATCCTTATAGATGTGGCGCAGGGTATTGTCGGAGATGGTGGTCTCATCGTTCTTGTCGTTGAGGAACTGGCGCATCTCGCGGTGCTTGGCATCCACCACGTAGAGGCCGCCGTGGTCGGTGGCAATCCACAGCCGCCCGCTGTTGTCGGTGTCCACGTCCCAGACGGATATCTGGTCGGGCACGTCGGCAATGCCCCAGTGGGCCATCACCTCGGTGATGGAGCCATACCACTTCTTCTCTTGCTTCAGATAGGCAAAGGAGTGACCGTTGGTGGTCACCCAGAGGTTACCCTTCGGGTCGCTCACCAGCTTGTAGCTCTGATTGGCCATCTGGCCGTACTGCCGCAGATAGGTGCTCTTCCACAAGATGCGGCCGCCCTCGCCGTCCATACTGACTATCTCGCCGTTGTTCGAGATAATCATCACCTCCCTGCCCCGCTCAGCAAAGCAGGACACGCCGATGTCGGAGTTGAACTCCTGTTCGCCGTAGCCGAAGTGGAAGCAGTGCGTGTGCTTGGTGCGGGGATTGTAGAACCACATACCGGTATCGTAGGTCTTCACCCAGAAGTTCTTGTGCGAGTCAATGTAGAGAAACTCCACGCCGCCCTTGATACCTACCTTATGGAGCCACGCTTCGGGCTGACGGTCGAACCGCTCGGTGACGGGGTCGAACACGGAGTAGTTCATACTCTGCTTAATCCACAGCCGGCCGTCCCACGCCTCGAACACCTCGTCCACGTAGTTGTTCTTCATCGTCGTGGTATCCTTCACGTTCGAGTAGTAGGTTTTGATGCGATAGCCGTCGTAGCGGTTCAGTCCGTAGGGCGTGCCAATCCATACGAAGCCGCGCGAATCGCGCAGGATGCAGTTGATTTGCGAGTTGGAAAGGCCGTCGCGTGTGTCGAGCCGACGGAATTTCATATCGGGAATCGCCCCTGCCGACAGCAGTGAAGCAGTGAGGAGGCACAGGAAGACAGAGAGTAAACGTTTCATAAACACTTTGGATTCATAGTTGATGATGGTCGCAAAGATAGCGTTTTTTTTCCATTCGGCCATCGAAACAGACGTTTTTCTTCCATTGCGCTCACAAAATTCTCGCGAGAATTTCCCAAATTTACGCGAGAATTCCAAAAATTCTCGCGTAAATTCACAAAGAAGGCTCCCGGCGCAGTGCGTCGGGAGCCTCGGTTCATTATGCCGGAAAGGGCATTAGATGTTGTCGAACAGGGCGGTCACGATGTCGTCCTCGTACCACTCGAGCGTATTGCGTTTGAGCAGGCCCATCCACCACAGACCGACGGTGTTGTAGGCTTTGAACTTCTGAGCCATATAGGTTGCATACTTCACGCGCTCTGCCATCGACTTGCCTTCGTCCAGTGCGCCAAACTCACCGTAGAAGTACGGCAGGTCGAGCTCCTGACGGAAACGCTTGTCAATCATCGTGAACATCTCGTCGATTTCGTCGGTGCACGACTTGTCGAAAGCCAGCACGTTCCACTCGCCATTGTCGTTGCAGAAGTTGTAGGGGTCATACGAGTGGATGGAGGCCAGCAGATGGTCGGGTATCTGGTCGGACGGGGCTTGGAAGCCGTTGAGCTTAGCCTGCGTGTGGCCAGCACTGTAAGTATTGACCACCAGATTGCGGAAGGCATTGTTGCCGCCCGTGCTGCGCACCACGTCGACGAAGTCCTGCATCAACCGATTGACGGCCGTATAGGCATCGGCATTGGCGGGATTTCCCCAGTTGCCGGTCTCGTCGATAATCTCGTTGATGCCCTCGAAGAGCAGCCGGTCGCCATAGTCGCGGAAGCGCTCGGCAATCTGCTGCCACAGGTGCTTGAAGCGCGGGCTGATGGTCTCATACTGGCTTAGGTCGGCCACCAGCCAGTGGGCTCCGTCGCCGCGGTTGGCATCGGGCTCGCTGGCATCGTGGTGCACGTTGATGATGCAGTAGCAGCCGGCATCCAGCACGTAGTTCACCACTTCCTCCACGCGGTTCATCCACGCCTCGTCCACGTTGTCGTCGGCATCCAGATGGGGGAACCAAGTGACAGGCACGCGGATGAGGTTGAAGCCGCGCTCGGCGATGGTGTTGATAATCTCGGGCGTGGTCCGCGGCTGTCCCCAGCAGGTCTCCCAGTCGTAGACGGTCGTCGGGTTGAACCAGCTCTGCACCGAGGGATCGGTGATGTCGTGGTTCGACTCCAGCGTGTTGCCAAGGTTGTAGCCCAGCTTCACGTTGGCAATAAACTCAGTAGCCTTCTCGAAGGTGTCGTCGGCATTGGTGCCGCTCTGATTGATGGCAATGACGCGCGACAGTCCGCCCGACTTGATGGTGACAGTGGCCGTACGGGGCACGCCGCTGTTGCGCTCCACGTCGATGCGGAGCCACGACATACGGGTCTCGTAGGCATAGCCATAGCCTGCGCGGGCCGAAGTGGTCACCCAGTCGGCCGAGACCTCTACGTCCCAGTCGGCATTGCTGTTGATACCAATCATCTTGCTGGCTGCCGAAGAGCCGAAGTCGAGGCTCTCGATGGCCAGCGTGTCGAGCGAGGTGACGGTCAGCCGCTGCTCGCCCGAGCCGTAGATACTGCTGTTGCTGTCGCTGCACGCGCTGACGGCCATCACAGCCAGCAACATCCATATTGCGCTGAATGAATATATAAGTCGTTTCATAATCGCACTTAATGTTTTGTTTGAGTGTTATTTCTTGATGTAAACAATGCGGACGTTGTCCATTCCGAAGTCTACGCTGCCGGGCAGTGCGCCCGGGTTGATCTGCATAATGCGGATGCGCTGCAGACCGAGGGCCTTAATCTCTCCATAGGTCTTGCCGGCGTAGCAAGCGAAGTGGCTCAGGCTGATGACGTGGCGATACCACTTGCCCAGCGGAGCCTCGCCGTTGATGTCGGCCAGTCGGAGTTCCTTGAAGTGACAGATGTTGGCATCGTAGTCAATCCAGTTGTCGGGAGCATCGTACTGGTTGTTCCAGTCGTTCTCACCGCCACCGAGCGGCTGCATCATATAGCGCAGATAGGCAGCATAGGTCTCTACGAGGTTGTAGTCGGAGTTATTGTTGTAGATTTCCATTGCCAGATAGACGTCGTCGGCCGAGGCATCGGCGGGAATCACGTCGTACTCGGGCAGATAGAACTTGTCATCGCCCCAGTCGTGGATAAAGTTGAGCTGCGTGCCCCACCACTGGGTGCGCTCGTTCTCTATCTTCCAGTGGGCGTAGATGCCGTCGCTGGTATAGGGAGGAGTAACGCCGTCGGCCGTCTTCTTCTCCACCTTCGGGCCGCCGCCCCAGTCTTCCGACACGACAGTGTCGTCGAAGTCGGTCAGCAGCGTGGTGTAGTTGAAGAAGGGCACGGTGGCCTCGCCGCCGCCCGTGACGACGGTCAGCGTGGGCTCGCTGCCACGCGAAGGCTTCTGCGTGAAGACAAACGAGATCTCGTCTTCGGTATCTGCTACGGTGAACTGGTCTTCCGTCAGCGTG
This sequence comes from Prevotella sp., assembly GCA_017476785.1. Lineage (GTDB taxonomy): Bacteria > Bacteroidota > Bacteroidia > Bacteroidales > Bacteroidaceae > Prevotella. Next base: position 23,605 of record JAFUZD010000002.1, read on the forward strand.
ACGTCGCCATACTTCACGGCGTCAACCTGAATAAACTCCGTACCGCGGATGGTCACCGTCTCGCCCAGTACAGGCATATCCGTGCTTAGACCCTGAGCGCCCTCGAGGATGGTCGGGGCCTGCAAGTAGAGGCTGAACGGGGCATAGACCGTTCCGCCGGCACACTCGAGCACGAGCGAACCCGTGGTAAACGACAGCGTAGGAATGTCGAGTGCCAGCTCTGAATCGGTCTCATAAGCCGTGCTGTTGCTGTTCAGATGGTGGTCCATCACGACGGTGCTCACCGTAGCGTCGACCTTCGTTCCGCCAATCTCACCGGCCTCGGCAATCTCCTCGGGCGTCATATCGGTGATGTAGGCGCGCTCAATGTCTACGAGGTTCTTGCCATAGATGGCCAGCACGTCGCCTGCACTGCGGGGATAGCGGCACTGCGTGCGCGAGATGCTGGGACCGGGAGCCGTCACCTTAAAGGCATAGGTGGCCGTACCGTGAGAGGTCACCACGCGGATTTCGTCGAGATAGGGATTCTCGGCCGTCCCCTGATCAAAGGCTGTCAGCTTGAAGCCGTTCAGCTCGGAGGGGATGTTGACAATGATGCTGTGGTCGGTATTGAGCGTCGAGTTGAACGACACTTGCTGACCGTTGATGTAGATATACTGGGCACCACCCAGATTCTTACCCACAATCACGATTTTCGAGCCGGCCGATGCTTTGGTGAAGAGGCTGTCGGCTTGGGCAGGGTCGGTGGTGCGCACGCCCGTAATCTCGGGCGCACCGCCACCGCTGTCAGAGTCGGAACACGAGGTCAATGCAAACTGGCCCACTCCGAAGAGCACTACCAGCACCAAACTCCATATATGATTCATTGTATGTTTCATCTTTCTTCTGCTGTTTATTGTTATTACCACGTAAAATCGTATGCCACGGGCGATGCCTTCAGATAGGCATTGCGCTGCACGTCGATAGAAGGATACTCCATAAAGATGTCGTTCTTCGTGATGACGATGGGCACGTAGCCGGCCTGCTTCGAGGCTTCCTCACGCCAGTTGATGCTGTAGCCGTGGGCTTTGTCCTGCGGAATACCGCCCGAAGTCACCACGTTTCCGTCGGCATCGCGGTGCACGAAGGGATTGCCGTTGGCGCTGTCCAGATAACGCTCGCCGTCGTTGAAGTAGCAGGCTGCCATCGAGCCGTCGTCATTGTAGAGCGTAGCATAGTACCACGGAGCGTCTACCGAAGAGTAGAAGGTGCGGTAGCTGATGGTCTTGTCCTCGTTGAGGAAGATGTCGCCCTCATTAATCATATAGCCGCGATACTGCTGATAGTTGAAGTAGGTCAGCATCTCGTCGGGCTTCCAGCGTAACCACGTCACCATATCGTACCAGTTCTGATACTCCATACAGAACTCGATGCGGCGCTCACGAATCAGGTCGGAGAAGGTGTAGTAGCTGCGACCGCGCAGTTCCTGAATGGTGGCTGCCTTTGCACGGCTGCGCACGGCATTGAGAGCTGCCAGTCCGTCGGCATCGGCGCACTGGTCCTGATTGCCGAGGATGGCCTCGGCCTTAATCAGATAGACGTCGGCCAAGCGCATAATGTAGGTGTTCAGCGGCGATGCCTGCTGCTTCAGATGGCCGTCGGCATCGGCTTTGTTGCCCACCACGTACTTGCGGTTCTGAATCCAATACTTGGAATAGGTGTAGCCGCCCTCGTCGCTGTGGAAGTTGGAATAGTAGCGGCCGGGCGTGAAGAACGTGGCGCGCAGGCGGAACGAGTCGCGCGGCTCTTCGTTGTAGAGGTCAATCATATCGGGCGATGCGCTCAGGTTACCGCCCCATCCGCCGACATCCGACATCTCGGAAGCCGTCAGCGTGGCCACCAGCGAGTTCACGTCGCCCCAGTCAGCCGACAGCGGATCGGCCCAACGGAGGGCAAGAATCTGCTCGGCATTGTCCTTATGGGCATAGACGAAGAGGTCCTCGTAGTTGTCCAGCAGGCTGTACTGGCCGCAGTTGATGACCTCGTTGCAGAGAGCCACCACCTTAGCCAGCGTGGCCTCGTCGCGCGTGGTCTTGTTCCATCCGCTCTGTGCCAGCAGCACCTTGGCCAGCATTGCCTTTGCGGCATAGCGACCGGGATGGTTGTCGACACCCTGCACAGGCAGCAGTTCGGCGGCCTTCTCCAAGTCGCGGACGATGAACTTCAGTACGTCTTCTTCCGTATTCAGCGGCTTGATGGGCTCGCGGCCGGCCTCGTCATTGTCTTCAAAGAGGATGGCGGCACCCCAGATACGGAGGATATAGAAATAAGAGGTGGCACGCATCAGGTAGGCCTCGCCCATTGCCTGATTCTTGGCCGACTCACTCACGGCACTGGTGGCGTACTCCGGCACGTTGCGGATAATGGAGTTAGCAAACGTCACCACCATATAGAGCGACGACCAAGCATTGGCCAAGTCCTCGTTCTGCCCCGTCACTTGGAAGCGGGCAAAGGCTGCCATATTGTAGGGATTCCACGCATCGTTGGCACGCTGCGAGCCCAGACCGAGGGTGCAGCTGTTGTTGTAGAACACCCAAGCACGGTTGTAAAGCGGCTCAGTGGTTTTGATGACGGCCTCATCGCTGGCATAGAAGTTGCCGGCAGCATAGCTGTGAAGCGGTGCGCGGTCAAGAAAGTCCTTAGAGCAGCTGGTCTGCATCAAACTGGCCGCAGCCACGGCAGACATCAACAATATATTCTTTGTTTTCATATTACTATCTCTGCTATTGAATTAGAAATTGACTTTAAGTCCGAAATTATAGATGCGCGGTGAGGGATAACGGTAGTTATCGATGCCCTGCAAGCGCACGTCAGACGAGCCAAGCTCGGGGTCGTAGCCGTCGTAGCCGGTGATGGTGAACACGTTCTGGATGTTGGCATACACCTGCACCCAGTCCATCTTCAGCGGCTTGAGCCACTTCTTAGGCAGGTTCCAAGCCAGCGAGAGCGACTTCAGGCGCAGATACGAGCCGTCTTCGACGAAGAGCGAGCTGACGCGATAGTTGTCGTTGTTGCTCTGACCGTTACCCGTGATGCGAGCCACTTTGGCCGAGCCGGGGTTCGACACGTAGACATTCGACAAGTCGAGCGACGAGCCGTTAGCATCAATCAGGTCCACGCGGGCATAGTCGGCCACGTCGCGCAGCTTGTTGCCCCACGGATTGGGATCCAAGTGCTGCTGGCGCACGTAGTTGTAGACGTCGTTGCCCACGCTACCGTTGATGAAGAACGAGAGCTCGAAGTCTTTCCAAGTAATCGTATTGTTGATACCGAACGTGAAGTCGGGGTTCGGATTGCCGATGAACGTACAGTCGGCCGACGTAATCTTACCGTCGCCGTTGAGGTCTTCGAAGATGTAGTCGCCCACCCAGATGCTGTTCGGGCCAATCTCGTACATCTCGCCGTTCTCGGGTGCGGGACGCGGGGTCTCCAAGCGGTTGCCGTTGCGGTCGATGAGGTTCTCGCCGAACTTGTTCTTCTGGTAGAAGTCCTCGCCATTGAGGTACATACCCTTTACCTTATAGCCCCAGAACTGGCCCACGGGCTGGCCCACTACCGAGCACGTCAGGTTGTTGGTGCCCAGCGCGCCGAACATTGCTGCCTCGCCGTTGTTCAGGCCGGTCAGCTCGTTACGGTTGAACGAGATGGTGGCATTGGTGCGCCACTGCAGGTCCTTATTCGAGATGTTGACCGTGTTCAGCGTGAACTCGATACCCTTATTGCGGATAGAGCCTGCGTTGACCCACGGCGGCGTGATGCCGTACCACTCATTGCCGGCAGGAATCAGATAGGCTGGCAGTGAGGCCTTCATCAGCAGGTTCTTGGTGTTCTTATAGTAAGCGTCGACGATGAACTCGATGCGGTTGTTGAAGAACGAGAGGTCGAGACCGGCGTTCCAAGCGCGGGTGCTCTCCCACGTCAGCTCGTCGTTGGCATAGTTGCTGATCATATAGCCAGTGCCCCAAGCGGTGGCGATGCCCTTCATTGCCGACATATAGGCATAGTCGTCGGCATTCTGGTTACCCACGAGACCCCATCCCAGACGCAGCTTGGCATTGCTGAGCCACGTCAGCTTCTTCATAAACGGCTCCTGCGTGATGCGCCAAGCCAGTGCCACGGAGGGGAACCAGCCCCACTTGTGACCCTCGGCAAACTTGCCAGAGCCGTCGGTACGCAGCGTGGCGGTCAGCAGATAGCGGTCCATCAGGTTATAGTTCAGACGGCCGTAGTACGACTCGATGGCCCAGTCGGCACCCTGCTCGCTGTTGGTCTGGCCGGTGGCACTACCCACTGCCAGCGAGTGCACGGAGTCAAAGATATAGTCGGTACGCGTAGCCGAGCCGCTGTACCACTCGCCTTCCTGCGACTCGTGGCCGAGCATTATCTGGAAGCGGTGGTCCTTCAGCGGTTCGAAGTCGTAGGTGGCATACTGCTTGAACGACTCGTACTTGTTGCGGCTGTTGCCGTGGGTCAGCTTCGACTGGTTCACGATGTTGCCGTACGAATAGTCGGGCTGGAAATAATAGGTGTTGCCCCAGCCGCGGTTGCCGCCGTACTCCAGACGGATGGACAGGCCCTTAATGGGCGTGATGTTGGCCCAGAAGTTATAGTCGAGCGAAGAGTTGACGCGGCGGTTCTCGCGCATCGACACCTCGAAGATGGGGTTCGACTGATACTGGTACTCGTGGGTCTCGCCGAAACCGAGCGAACCGTCGGGGTTGTAGGGCGCCACGTCGGGATACTGCACCAGCGCGGTCTGAATCACATTCTGCTCTTCAAACGTAATGGTCTGCTTGGTATAGGCATAGTAGCCGCTGGCACCTACCTGCAGCCAGTCGTTCACCTGCGTGTCAATGTTGGCACGCACGGAGTTGCGGCGGAAGCCCGAGCCCAGACCGATACCGTCCTGATCGAGCAGACCGCCCGAGATGGCGTAGTGCATCGTCTGCGTACCGCCGCTCACACCCACCTGATGGTTGTGCATAAAGGCCGTCTGGAACAGCTCGCGCTGCCAGTCGGTACCGTCGGTGAGCAGCGTGGGGTCCATATAGTCGGTACTCGAAGTCCAACCCATAATTCTGGAACGCTGGTTGTAGAAGTCGGCATACTGCGGGAGCGTCATTACCTCGAGGAACTTCGGCAGCTTCTGCCAGCCGACGTAGCCCTCGTAGCTCAGCTTGGCTTTGCCTTCCTGTCCGCGCTTGGTGGTGATGAGAACCACACCGTTCGAGGCGCGCGAGCCGTAGATGGCCGTAGCCGAAGCGTCCTTAAGCACCTCAATAGAGGCAATGTCGGCGGGGTTGAGCGAGCTCATCACACTGGTGTGCGAGTCGGTCTGTCCCGACATTGCCACACCGTCGACCACGTAGAGGGGCTCATTGCCGCTGAGCGAGTTGATACCGCGAATCTGCACGGAGATGCCACCACCCGGAGCACCCGAGTTCTGCTGCACCTGCACACCGGCGATACGTCCCTGCATAGCCTGCTCAATGGAGGTGTTGACACCCTGCTTGATGGCCTTCTCGTCGATACTGGCGACGGAGCCGGTTAGGTCGGAGCGTTTCATCACACCGTAACCCACGACCACCACCTGCTCGAGCATCGTGATGTCTTCGCCAATCTGGATGTCGAGCTTGCCGCCCTTCGTCACTTTGACGGTCTTCGTGGTATAGCCCACATACGACACTTCGAGCGTGGCGCCAACCTTCGTAGAGATGGAGTAGTTACCCATCGCGTCGGTCACTGTCCCGCCCGAAGCTCCTTTCACTTTCACCGTGGCACCGATGACTTCTTCGCCTGTCGAGGAGTCGGTCACCGTACCCGATACGTTCACGTTCTGCGCCATCGCACAGAGCGGAAGCATCATCATCAACATTAGAGCGATGCGCCGGCAGCGAGCCAGCACACTGCTCTGACTTGAGCACGTTTGTTTCATAAACTGATTATTGATTTTTAAATTAATATGATTCACTTGTTAGTAATTATTCCAGCGTTTTTAGGTTTGGCATTCTTGTGCAAAGATAACATAAAATCTTTAAATCAATGCTAATCGTCCCTGCTTTTTTTGACGGCAGGCGTCCATTCGCCCCTTACTGTTAACCAAAAAGGGCCTATTTCTTTACATTTTCGCCGCTGCGGGCCGACGTCTCGCGGATGACGAGCTGCTGCGGCACAATCTTGTGATAGATTTTCTGGTCGCCGCCGATATTGCGCAGCAAGAGCTGGCAGGCCGTCTCGCCCATCAGGCGCGACTGGTCGGCAATGGCCGAGAGGCGCGGCGTGACGTAGGTGGCGTGGGGGTCGTCGGTGAATCCGATGAGTGCCACGTCGCCGGGAATGTCGAGCCCGCGCTGCTTGATGGCGGCAAAGGCGGCAAAGGTGATGATGTCGTTGAAGGCGACAATGGCATCGGGACGCTGCGGCAGGTCGAGCAGTTCGAGGGCGGCCTGCATCGCTACGTCGAAGTCGATGCTGCCACACTTCACCAACTCGCGGTCTACGGGCAGGTGGTTGTCGCGCAAGGCCTCCAGATAGCCGTGCTTGCGGCGGCGCACCATATCCAGATGGTTGGGCCCGCCGATGAAGGCGATGCGCCGGCTGCCGGTGTCAATGAGGTGCTGCGTGGCCAGCTGGGCAGCCTCGTCGCCGTTGGCCGTCACGCAGGAGAAGCGGTCGGTGAGGCAGGTGCGCCCGAAGAAGACGAGAGGGATGCCCATATCGGCTATCTCCTGATAGTGGTGATAGTCGGTCGTTGTCTGCGCCAGACAGGCAATGATGCCTTCCACGTGCATACCGATGAAGTTGTCGATGGCGTGCGCCTCGTCTTCCACGTTCTCGTGGCTGTTGGCACTGATCACGCTATAGCCGGCCTTGCGGGCCTCGGCTTCAATGCCGTCGAGCACGGCGGCATAATAGTGGGTCACCAGATTGGGCACCACCACACCAATCATCTTGGGAGCCTCGCGGCGCAGGCTCTGCGCAAAGGGATTGGGGCGGTAGTTGAGCCGCTTGGCCAGTTCCTTCACGCGCTGCTGCATCTCCTTCCCTATCTCGGGCGAGGAGCGCAGGGCACGGCTGACGGTGGCAATGCTGACACCGAGCTCTTGCGCCAAGTCTTTCAGCGAGGTTCTACGCTTTTTGTCGTTAGCCATAATGAAGTAGTTAATAAGAGTGGGGGCAAAGATACGCATTTTCGGGGAAATCCGCAAACGTTTACGTAAGTTTTTTAAGTGTAAATGACACAAGTAACAGGAAAAGTCTGTATATTTGCAGTACGAATTCAGAATGAGTAATGAATAGTTGATAATAAGTTAGTTAGAAAACGAGGCTAATATTGTTGTGAAACAGTATTAGTCTTTTTTTATGCCCTAACGCCAGCAGCCCCTATTCTTGGCCTGTCTGCCCGGCGCGCACGCCCCTTTCCGAGGCTACCGGAGGCGGCATCGGGCTTGTTTGCGCCACAGAAACAGTCTGTTTTTGTCATAGAAACAGCTTGTTTGTGCCACAGAAACAACTTGTTTATATGGCAGAAACAAACAAAGGTAAAAAGGTAAAAAGGTAAAAAGGTAAAAAGGTAAAAAGGTAAAAAGTTAAAAAGGTAAAAAGGTAAAAAGGTAAAAAGGTAAAAAGGTAAAAAGGTAAAAAGAGACCCATTCCTTCCAAGAGTCCCTTTTTACCTTTTTTACCTTTTTACCTTTTAAATATAGTATTCCGCCGAGTCGACCAGCCCGGCACGCAGGGCGTACTTGGTCGCCTCGTGCACATTGTTGACGCCCAGCTTGCGGAAGATGTTCTTGCGGTGGGTATTGACGGTGTGGAAACTGGAGAAGCGCCGGTCGGCAATCTCCTTCGTGGTCATTCCGAGTGCAATGTCCTTCAGAATCTCGGTCTCGGTGCGCGTCAGTCGCACCTCCTCATCGATGACCGGTGCCTGAGGAGCCAGCAGTAGCTCCGTCATTCGCTGGCAGATGAACCGCTGGTGGCGGCTGGCAAAGTGGATGCACTCGCGGATTTCCTGCAACGAGGAGTCCTTCAGCAGGATGCTGAAATGGGGGCTGATGGCAATGACGCGGCGCACGAAGTCGCAGGAGAGGTCGAAACTGAAGAGCACCCAGCTGACCAGCGGGAAGCGCTCGTGCAGGATTTGCAGCTCGTCGGCGTCGTTGATGTCGAACAGGGTGTAGTCCAGCACCACGATGGCATCGGGCTGCTGCTTGAGCAGTTCTATCAGCTCCGTCTTGTCCTCGGCCTGCCGCTGCCGCACGTCGCTGCCTAACGCAGCGCAGACATACATCATCCCCGCTCGCGTAATATCTTGGTTGTCGGCTAATGCTATAAACATCTTTACTTTTCTCTTTTTGTGTTGGTATCTGTTTGTTCTTGTCGGTGGTGGATGCGGAATGGGGAGCAGCCGCTCCTACTCTGCCCCGCCGGTAGTGGTCTGTCTGCCCTGCGCCTCGAGCAGCTCGTCATAGATGCGGGCGCAGAGTGCCTCGTGGCGAGCGCGCATCCGGTAGTACATCCACTGGAACACCGTCAGCTCGGCCAGCGGATAGAGGTAGGGCACGTTCAGCAGGCAGCTGACGTAGACGAGGATGGCCCGCGCATTGAACGTCAGCAGGTTGGTGTACTTCATCAGCGGCAGCGACCCGGCACGGAACTCGTCGCGCAAGGCCTGCGGGATGTCGGCCGCATTGGGATACTGCGCGCGCAGGGCGTGGTAGAGCTGCTGGAAATTGGAGGTGCGCCGTTCCTGACTGCGGCAATAGTTGGCATAATTATAATAGAACGCGCGCGCAAAGAGATTCTTCTTCGGCGTCTGCTCATAGAGGCGCCGCTGCGTGGCATAGTCGTCCAGCTCGCTGCCCTCGCGACCGAGCAGGAAGAAGAGGTGAATCTGGCGGTAATAGTCGGCCAGCGAGCTCTGCTTGGAGTGCCCCTGCACGCCGGCTCCATAGCACAACGCAAAGGCCAAGCCGACAGCCCACGCCCCGAGGTAGGGCTCGAGCAGGGCGGTAGTGCGCCAGACAATGGCCAGATAGATGCAGAAGAACCACACATCGCCCGAGAAACCGTCGAGCACGCGCCCCACGAGTGTCTTCTTGCCGGTCAGACGCGCCATCTGCCCGTCGGTAGAGTCGCAGAAGTTGGCCAGCATCAGCAGGACTACGCCGCCCAGATTGTGCATCACGTCGGTGAAAGAGAACAGATAGCCTGCCGCTGCACCGAGGAAGATAGACAGGATGGTAATGGCATTGGGGTGAATGCCGAGGCGGTTCCACAGCAGGGCAAAGGCCAGACCGATGGGCCGCGTAAAGTGGACATCGAGCCACTCCTCGGTGTCGTCGGATTTGAACGAGGCACGCAACAGCTGCCCAAAAGTCTTTTTCTCTTCCATAACGCTGAACTAAAGAAACACTAAGCCGACAGGAACTCCTCTGCCTTACGGATGTCGTCGGCGTGGTCGATGTCGAGTACCTTACTGAAAGGATAGGCCTGCAAGCGGCGGCCGTCGCTGATGAGGGCGCGCTGGAAGTTGCGCATACGGCTCTCGGAACGGGCGATGCAGTTGTGAAGGGTGAAGATGGCCGACTCGTGCAGGCCGTAGATGCCCCCGCTGATGTAGCGGCACGAGGTGCTGCTGTCGAGGAAGGCCGTGATGTTAAGCTGGCTGTCGGTCTCGACGTAGAGCGGTTTTTCATCGTCCACATAGTCGGTTACGCCCATCAGCCCGTCGATCTGACTGCCGCTGAAGGCACGCACATAGTCGGCAAACTCATCTTCGCGGAAGATGGTGTCGACCGTGGTCAATATAAAAGGCCCGTCGTTAAGGTACTTGCTGATTTCGAAGAAGCTGTGCATCGAACTCGGCGTACTCTTCACGACGAACCTCAAAGGAACGGGACGGCCCTGCAGGCCGTCGCGCTGTAATGCTACCAAATGTTGGGCCACTTGGGCCGTGCGGTCATTGCAGATGACCACTATCTCCTCTGCATCGTTCTGCAGGAAGATGCGTATCAGCCGGTCTATCAGCATCTCGCCCCCCACCCGCACCAGCGGTTTGGGCGACTGGATGCCTTCGGCGGCCAGACGGCTGCCTTCACCGGCAGCTATGATGGCGTATCTCATTCGCTATCTGATTATCCTCTCTATATTATTTGATGTGTGCAAATTTACGAATAATCAGCGAGAATGAGAAAGATTTCCCCTTATTTTTTCACACGCAGCTTCTTCGTATGCAGGTCGCCAGAGCCCGCCACACTGCTCGTCAGACGGTCTACGTCGCCTTTCAGCTCGATGTCGCCGCTGCCTGCGATGTGGGCTTCCACCTGTCTGCAGTCGGCAAACGAGGCTTCGATATCGCCCGAGCCGCGCAGCTGCAAGCGGGTTTCGCCCACTTTATAGAGCCCCATCTCCACGTCGCCGCTGCCAATGAGTTCGACGGAAGAGGTCTGTGCCTCCACGTGCTTCACCTCGACGTCGCCCGAGCCGATGAGCGACACCGTAATGTGGTCGCAGATGATGTCGTGGAACTCCACGTCGCCCGAGCCTTTCAACAGGATGGAGAGCCGGTCGGTATCAAGCCGCTGCTCGCACTCAAAGTCGCCGGAGCCATTGACGGTGACCGCCGTCAGGTCGGGCGAGCCGACATAAAACACGATGCCATCGTCGTGGTTGATGTTGATGGTGAGGTTCTGCAGGTTCAGCTGTCCGTCGGCCCCGTCGCTACCGACAATCAGCTGCCGGCCTTCCACGCGGGCCGTCACCTTACTGGCCAGCCGCTCGGGCGCACTCACCCGAACGAAGAAGCTGTCGGACTGCACATACTTAACGTCCACCACCCCATTCACCTCAATGCGCTCAAAACCGTTCAGCGGCATCTTCTTGGCCACGCGCTTGCCGCCGCGCTCCAGCTGGACGCAGGAGGTCAGCACTGCTACGGCAGCCAGCAAAAACAAAAACTTTTTCATCTTCTGTCTCATTTCTTGAATTGATTGTTTATCCGTTAGACGTGACAGAAGGTGAAAAAGTTGCAAAGAGTGGGCAGAAACGCGCTCAGAACGTCATTCGGACCATCATACGGACGCCGTGCTTATGGGCCGTCGGGAGGTCGTTGTAGTTCATTCGGCGCACATACTCCACGTGCAGAATCTTAAAGATGTTGTGCACACCGAGTATCATTTCCCAATAAGGTCGCTTGGAGTCCATCACATACGAGCCCACGGGGAAGGCCATCACGATGGGGTTGTCGGCATTATGGGCCAGCAGCGGATTGTTCTTGTCGCTCAGCTCGCCCCAGAGCACGTTGACGCCGATGTACTCGCGCCACTTCAGCTTCTTCAGCAGCGGGATGCGGTTGAACACTTTTCCGTTCATATCCCAGCTGAGATTGAGGGAGGCATAGCGGTCGTTGAGGAACTCCATATTGTTGATGATGTTGAACGTGTAGTCCTGAATGATGTACGAGAGGTTGGTCTCTGGCATACAGAGCAGCGGGAATGGCACCTTCTCCCACTGGATGCCGCCTTTGAGGAAGCAGTCAATCTTGCCCCAGCTGTTCATCCAGAAGCGCTTGTAGATGCTGGCCTCAGTGTAGTTGTAGCTGTAATCGCCGCCTAAGACGTTCTTCAGACCGAGCGTGTGGCTGATGGTGAACACCGGCGCGTCGAGGTTGATTTTCAGCCGTCGCTGCTTGGTGTTGATATAGGTGGCACCGGGGCAATACTGCAGCTCGGCCCGCAGCTCGGTGGTGCGGAACTTGATGGAGCGCTGCGACTCGTTGGCCACGTAGGGATTGTACATCGAGAGCGGCGTGAAGCGCAGCGAGCCGCAGGCCTCGTTCTCCTCGGTCTTCAGGCTGAGCGTGGTCTTGAAGCCGAAATCCTCTTCGCGCTCGAAGGTCAGCTGCTGCCGGTTGTAGAACATCATTGCGTCTACCTTACTCCACTTGAAGGCCGTTAACACGTTGTCCTTATCCGTGTGCATAAACTTGTCGGAAGGCGATGCCACGTCGTAGGTCGACGTGAAAGTCAGCGTGCGCTTGGGGAACTCGCGCGGCAGATACTCCTTCTTGTTGAACGAGTAGGTCACTTCGCCCTTATAATAGTTCTTGTGGGAGCCCCACCCGTGGGCGTAGTAGCCCGAGAAGAACCAGTGCTTGTTGAGGTTGGCCGTGGTCTGCGCACTGATACGGGTGCGGAATCCATCGACGAAGTTGCTGGTGAACATCGTGTTGATTGGGCCGATGTCTACCTTCGAGGGATTGCCCGTCTCCACGAAGTTCTCGATGAATGCCTTTGCACCGAAGATGATATACTTGAATCCCTTGATGTTCTCGATGCCGCGCAGGAAGTTGTCCATCGAGCTCTCGCTCTTGGTCAGGTCTACCTGCCGGTACTGCGCCCAGAAGTCGTCGCCGCGCATCATCGCATCGGCCTCGCGCACTTCTTTCTTCTTTCCTTTGAACAGCTGGCGCGGCAGCTCGTCGAAGGCGTAGTCGGTCAGGCGCGTGTTGCGGATGACTATCAGCTTCTGCAAGAAACTGGCCACCTTCAGCTCTACGACCATATCGTCCACCGAGAGCACCCACTCCCCGCTGGGCAGCAGCTTGAACTCCTGATTCACCCGCAGGTTTTCCACGAAGTTGACGTCGCTGCGACGCGGGATGGTCAGCTCGCACCGCTTCACCTGATACGACGAGTCAGCCAGCACATACAGCTCGCCGCGGAAGCCGAAGTCCTGCTGGTTGTTGGGCGTGAAGCTCAGCTGGATGCACTTGTCGTTGTCGACCACCAGCGTGTCGGTGATATAGAAGCGGTAGAAGCTGATGGCATCCTTACCGATGGGCGACGTAAAGGGATATTGCAGCAGGCGCACTTGGTCGTCGTAGATGTTCACGTCGGTGAACACGTCCTTCATCATCGTGTTCAGGATGTCGCCCGTCTGGAACAAGTCGCCCACGCCCGTGGAGTTCTGTCCTTTGATGATGCTCTTCTCGTCGTGCGGTTTCTTGCGATAGAGCTGCTGCGTGACGGTCTCGTCGACCGACACCGGCAGTATCAGCTTGTTGTTATAGGGGCAGGTCTCTATCTGGTCGATGAGCCACTGCTTGCTCTTAATCTTGGGGTTCTCCAGCATCTCGGGCGTAATCTCGTTCATTGCGAGCGTCAGCTTCTGATACTTGTTGTACTGATAGAAGTCGTGATTGCCGAGGTCGGTCAGCTTCTTATGCTCAATCACTTTGCGCATCAGCTCCACCGCAGGGTTGTTCTTGCGGCTGTAATGCCTGCGCTTGGACTTCACGGTCACGTTGGCCAGCGTCTTGGTGTCGGGTTTCAAGTAAATGGTCAGGGGATTCTGCGTGCGCTCGCCGATAACCACCGTGCGCGACTCATAACCCACGGCACTGAACGTGAGTGCCCAGCCTACGTGCTTCTGTATGGTGTACCGCCCTTCTGCATTCGATGCCACGGCCACGTGGTGACCCTTATAGATGGCACTGGCAAAGGGGATACTGTCTTTGGTCTGCTCGTCAATGATGTATCCCGACAGCAGTTTCTGGGCTGCCGTCGGCATCGCTGTGCTCACAATGATGAGCAGGAGCAGCAGTTGTCTTGTCAGTCTTTTATCCACGAAATCATCTTTTTATCTTAAAAACGGAGAGTTGGAAGTGGCGCTATGGAGACATTCCCCCACTACGCCGCTTCCAACTCTCGCTCTTTCTTAGTCAATCTCCTCGTCGGCCTCGTAGCCACCCAACTCGCGGATGGCGTTCTTCAGCATAGCATACTGCTGATAGAGGTTGTTGACGGCCTCCTCGCCCTGCGTGTAGTCGTGCATCGGGCTCTTGAGGA